>NZ_DAMAUN010000004.1:0-14034 GCF_032078915.1 Lacrimispora sp.
TCCTCTTCTCCTGCAAAGCCTCCCATAAAATCTTCCATGAAGTGCTTCATACCTGCGGTTACTGAATAACTGCCTTTATCGCCCAGTTCCTTCATAAGAGCCGCATTGGCCTCTGCATCACATCCGGCACTTAAATAAATCAGGCGCTCTAAGTTGCTGGATATTAAAATGTCCATGGACGGAGAGCTGGTGAGAATAAAGTCCCGGTTTCTGTCATAGGTCCCGGTCCGGAAGAAATCATAAAGAACCTTATTTTCATTGGAGGCACAGATAAGGGTCTTAATGGGAACACCCATCTGCTTTGCCAAATAGGCAGCCAGAATGTTTCCAAAGTTTCCCGTAGGCACGGTAACATTGACTTCTTCTCCGTCAGAAATCTCTTCACAGGCAAGGAGCTTTGAATAGGCATAGACATAATATACCACCTGGGGAACCAGCCTGCCGATGTTAATAGAGTTTGCGGAAGACAGCTGAAAGCCCTTTTCATCAAGCCTGCGGGCAAACTCCTTATCTCCGAATATCTTTTTGACCCCTGTCTGAGCGTCGTCAAAGTTTCCATGAATGGCGGCCACATGGGTGTTTTCCCCTTTCTGGGTTACCATCTGAAGCTCCTGGACCCGGCTTACGCCATCCTTTGGATAGAATACGATGATTTCCGTTCCTTCCACATCGGCAAAACCGGCCATCGCAGCCTTTCCTGTGTCGCCGGAGGTAGCGGTAAGGATCACGATTTTATTTTCTACCTGATTCTTTTTTGCCGCAACGGTCATCAGATGGGGAAGAATGGAAAGAGCCATATCCTTAAATGCAATGGTGCTTCCATGGTATAATTCCAGATAATAGGCTCCGTCAGCCTTGGCAAGAGGAGCGATCTCCTCTGTATCGAATTTGCTGTCATAAGCCTGATCAATACAGCTCTTTAACTCCTCCGGACTATAATCCGTAAGGTACAGCTTCATGACCTCATAGGCTGTTTCCTGGTATGTCAGCGCCGACAACTCTTTCATGGATTTGTCAAGCTTTGGGATAAAACACGGCATAAACAGGCCGCCGTCTGCCGCCAGACCCTTTAAGATCGCCTGGGAAGCCGTCACACCGGCCTCGCCGCCCCTGGTACTTTGATAGGATATTTCCATGGTATTTTATTCCTTTCCTGCTCTCTCATAATGTCAATGGATCAAAAACCTTGCCAGCATTGTAGCACACTTTCTTTAGCGGCGCAAGAAAAAAGGGCAAAAAAGTTTTCACCCAACGGACGAATGTATCCACTCCAGGGACACAAGGGTTCCATTTTTATTCTCTATATGGTAAGATACAACCATGGATACAGAAAGGAGAGACAGCTTCAATGAGATACGAACACATGCTGACAGGGATCTTTGTAAGCCGGCCCAACCGTTTTATTGCCCACGTCCTGATTTCAAAAGAGGGGTATGGGGAAGTGGAAGTGATCTGTCACGTTAAAAATACAGGGCGCTGCCGGGAGTTACTCATCCCCGGTGTTAAGGTGCTGGTGCAGTTTCATCCGGAGGCTGCGGCTCTTGGAAGAAAAACAGAATACTCTTTGATCGGCGTATGGAAAGAACGGGAAAAGGCCGGGCCGCTCCTCATCAATATGGATTCCCAGGCCCCCAATCAGGCGGCGTACGAATGGCTGCAATCCATCCGGAAAAATTCTCCCCTGCCTTTTCATCAGACGGAGGATACACCTTCCCTTTTCAGCCCGGTCATAAAGGACATCAGACGGGAAGTCACCTACGACCAGTCACGGTTCGATCTGGCTTTTCAGGCGGTACTTCCGGGAAAACGGGAAACCCATGGAGAGGAAGTCCCTGCATTCATGGAGGTTAAGGGAGTCACCCTGGAAGAAAACGGCCTTGCCATGTTTCCTGACGCGCCTACGGTGCGGGGAGTAAAGCACATGGAGGAGCTTATTAATGCCCACAGGGAAGGGTATGAGGCTTATATCCTGTTTGTCATCCAGATGAAAGAGATGGAGGCATTCACGCCAAATAAAAAAACGCATCCGGAATTTGCGGAAGCGTTAAAAAGGGCGAAGGAGGCCGGCGTCCATATTTTAGCATATGACTGTGTCGTTACGGAGGATTCCCTCTCCCTGGACATGCCTATCCCGGTCTATCTGGAGTGATAATCGGGTAGCTTTCAAAGGGAAGAGCAAACAGCGCAAAGCGAGTCTGTAACAATCGTCTGCACAATGGAATAATGGCCATCACATAAAAAACCTGCTGAGAAAAGTCTTTGCTTTACCCGGCAGGTTTTTATTTATTATTTTAAACGAGACCAATCAATCGGTTATTCACAATCCGCTTTGCTGCTTGATGAGGTTAACTTAAAATTTCCGCCCTCCGCCTCCCATGGTGCGTCCGGAGGAGGTATGGGTAGTGCTCCTGCCGCCGGAGGAAAAACCGCCTCCGCCCCGGCCTGTATTCCCATGATTCCGCGGAATGATCATATAGGTCACGGTTTTGTTCACCAGATGGTCGAACTGGTCCGAATACCGGAACTGACAGTTTGCACGATAGGCCATCAGTGAGTTCTTAGCCCAGCCTCTCTCCTTTTTCATGGAATACCGGCTGGTCACTCCCCCACAGGCTGAGGCCGCTGCAATAAGCCCGATAAGGGCCGCCAGGGCTGCCTCATACCACCGGATGCTTCGGTAAACACTTATTTTTCCTGTCTCTTTATCATAATTATACTGTCCTCCGGGAATTCCGGCCTTGTAATATTTGGTCACGCCGTCCAGAAAGCTCCCGGCACAGGCTCCGTAATTCTGATTGCTTATCTCGTCATAAGCAGAATCCAGAATGGAATTCCAGCGCTCATCCGTTAAAAAGCGGTTCATCTTTCCTACCGGAAGGATGTAAAGCTCCCGATTATCCATGTCGATCAGGAACAATACCCCGCTGTAATCCTTTCCAACTCCATAAGCTCCTCTTATGTAGAAATCCTCCGCATATTCTCCGGCCGACTTTCCACCTGCCTGGTCTGTGGTTGTAATCACCACATCCATATTCATTTCTTTTCTCATCGCCTGGATCTGAGTTTCAAATGTTTCTATTTCTTCCTGGGAAAATAGTCCTGCTTCATCATATACACGATTTTCCCTTAAAGCGCCTTCCGGGCTTTGGCTTTCGGCAAAAGCTTTCATGCCACCGGAGAGAACGATCAGAAACAGAAGAACCATGAATAATAAAACGGTTACCCGGTTCATCCGAAGGAACAGTCCCTTTGTTTTCATCATATCAGATACCCCACAATCAGCATAGCAAGAAATACGGGCAGGAATATTTCCATAAACAGAAGCATCAGTTTGTTCCGGTCCACAGGAAGCTTGCCGCATACCTTACCGGTCTGCCCATTCACTGTAAAATAATACATCTGGTCCTTTGCCCCGTCGTGGTAAGTAAGCGTCCACACAGGCAAAAGTGCATACTCCCATCGTTCGTCCTCCAGGCGGATGGATTGATTCTGAACTCTCACAGAATCATAGGCGGTAATGCTGTTCTTTAAAGACTGCTCGGCAAACAGGCGCACCTCTGACTTTACATCCTCAGAGAATTCCTGCTCTCCCATGTCCCGCCGTTCTGCCACAAAGCCGGAAAGATACCCCATGGAAAAGGGCTTCATCTTCTCCGTTTCAAATGGCAGCACGCCCTCCACCAGCTCCCTATTGGACTTTTTGAGGGCATTACGGGGCACGAATTTTACGGGCATAGAGCCTTCCCTTCGGACATCATAGGTCTGAGTTTCCGTATAGCGGCGGTCACCGCTTACCCAGACCCGCAGACGGTCCGCTTTTGCATTTAAGCTTCCCTCCGCCCGGCAGCTGTAAAGCATGTAAGGAAAATATACACCGGAAATCTTCTCGATCTGGTCTTCACTGTAAAAAGCTTTTGGAACAAACCGCTTCTTTTTCATCCATTGCTCAAAGATTTCCACGGCCCGCTTCTTTTCCATTGCAAATGGAACCACATAATCCGGATGGAATTCCCCGGACAGCCTGCCCGATAAGATCACCGGGTTATGGCAATAGTAGCAGAAGGTCGCTGCAGTGGTCTCATCCGTCACGATCTCGGCACCGCAGCTTGGGCAGGTATAAAGGACAGGCTCTCCGCCCTGTTTCTTTGCTTTGGGAGCCTCAGGCTCCCTGCTTTTCTTTTCTGCCTTAGGCTCCTTGGGCTCCCCGCTCTCTGTTTCTTTCTGGTTGAATTCTGATAAGCAGTATTCACAAGCATACTTCTGCTTTTTCGGATCAAAGATAAGCGGCCCGCCGCAATTTGGACATTTATAGCTTATGATCTCACTCATGGTCTTGGTTTTCCACACTCCGAACAAAATCTGCCATTGTTTACAGTTTTACATTCACAGGTCCATGTTCCTGCCGGCTTTGGATTTCCGCATTCCGGACAGAATTTTCCTGTATTCACACTTCCGCAGCCGCAGGTCCATGAGCTTTCCGAAGGACTTTCGGCCTTACCCGCTCCGCTTGCCGGGGTCGGTTCCATGGAATTTTCCTGCTGGGCCCGGTTCATCTGCATCTGCTGATAATTGGCATTTGAAGCCGCTCCCATAAAGCCGCCGCCAGTGTTCATTCCCGTGTTCATACCCATAAATCCTGCCATGGAACCATTGGCATTGCTTCCAGCCGCTTCAAGACCTCTGGCCACTGCTCCCTGCACATAGCCCTCCCTGACCCCGGGATCGCTCAGCATGGCGCCCTGGTTGCGCATCTGGATCAGCTTCTTTGATTCCTCATCATAGGAAATACTGGCGATTCCCACAGACTGGATCTCAATTCCCCTCTGGTCCTTCCACTGGTCATCAAGGACACCCGCCATATACTGTCCCAGTTCTCTTCCTTTTGAAGCTACATAGGAGATCCGGATGCCATCGGCTGACATCTGGTTGATGGATGACTGAAGAGCCTCTAAAAATTCAGATAAATACTGGGCGTTGATGTCATCCACCTCGACCCGGGAAGCATTTTTCGGTATGGCTTCCCCATAGAACAACAGAGGGTCTGTCACCTTGATGGAATACGTTCCGTGGGCCCGCAAAAACAATTCCGCATTATAAAACTGGTCGAAATAGTTGATGGGATTTGGAGTACCGAACTTAATCCCTTTAATCTCCTGTAAATTGATGAAATACACCCTCTGGGAAGTGGGTGTCTGGCCGCCGAAACGAATCCGGTCAAAGGATTCCTTTATGGCCTCATCAAACTGACCGTTAAAAAGTGACGGAAGGGAAGAATTTTTCACGGTAAAATAGCCTGGTTCTCCAGTGTAATCAATCACCTTTCCGCCATCGACCAAAATCATAAACTGATTGGGGTAAACATGAATGACGGAACCATCAGATACCGTATATTCCGTGCTCTTTGTATTGGATCCCTTCCGGATCTTTACGCCGCTGGTGAATACGGTCTGATCTCCCATATTGCCTGCTTCTATCACTTCAAGCCACTGGTCTGCCAGTGAACCTCCGACTGCGGTAGTAAGTGCCTTAACAATTCCCATGTCATTTCCTCCTTAACGGTTTTTATTCGATGAGTGAACTCATCTTCACTCTCTTTCGCTCATTATACTACACCATTAATCGGTTGGCTATACCGTTCCTCTCATCATGGAAATTTCTTTTGCGTACCCGGAAAGGTCATTGGGCGTTTCCAGATAAAAAGGAAGGCCCTTTAAAGCCGGGTGAACCGTCATCCGCTTCAGAGCCTCAAAACCGATAAAGCCTTCTCCGATTTTAGCATGACGGTCCTTGTGCGCCCCGAGAGGGTTCTGACTGTCATTTAGATGGATCGCCTTTAATTTATCCAGACCGATAACCTGGTCAAACCGGTTTAAGACTCCGTCCAGATCACCGGCAATATCATAGCCTGCATCCCATACGTGGCACGTATCCAGGCAGATGCCCATATGATCCTTTAGCTCTACCCGGTCCAGGATCTCCCGTAACTCTTCAAATTCCCGTCCTACCTCGCTGCCCTTGCCGGACATGGTCTCTAAAAGGACGGTGGTATGAAGTTCCGGTGTCAGAACCTGGTTCAGCATATCTGAAATATAACGGATCCCGTCTTCTGTCCCCTGTCCCACATGGCTTCCCGGGTGGAAATTATAGCAGTTTCCGGGAGTGTATTCCATCCGGTCTAAATCATCCTTCATGGTATCCCTGGCAAGGGTGCGAAGCCCTTCATCCGCGGAGCAGGCATTTAAAGTGTAGGGCGCATGGGCCAGGATCCGGGTTATTCCATGTTCCCTGGCAAAGGCCAGGAAACGGTTTACATCATCAGGGTTCATGGCCTTGGCCTTTGTTCCCCTGGGATTTCTTGTAAAGAACTGAAAGGTATTGGCATCAATCTTTACAGCTTCCTTCCCCATAGCAAAATAGCCTTTTGAGGAAGACAGATGACATCCGATCGTAAGCATAAAAACCTCCTGTCATTTTATTTTTCTTATCTTTTTTCCTTTAGATGGACTGATGGCCTTTACGGCGATGAACATGAATATGGCAGCCAGGGCCAGCTGGATAAAAATGCTTAAGACCACCCAGTTTTCCATGATAAAGTTATCCGGATGGGGGCCGAACCAGCTGTTTAAACTCCTCACCACCTGATTATCCCCTGTCTGACCATTGATCATTGCATAGAAGGTCGCCACCGGGTTTAGCAAAAGCAGATACAAGCATGCGCCGGAACTGGTCTGGTCAGCCATACCTCCCACGGACATGACATAGGTGCTGCTTATGTTCATCCGGGCCATGGAAAGGGCAAAGACATTGACCGCATAGGTGCCTGCGCCAATGAGGACCAGCACTCCATAGCTTACTACCGTGGCGATGGTCGACCGCTTGAACAGGGTGGAAAAACAGATTCCCATGCTTCCGCAGAGAAGGGCCACTGCCAGGTAGCAAAAAAGCAAGAGCACTACGTCATAAATCATCACTCCCCCATATACAAAGGATACGGCCAGAAGGGGAAAACTGGACATGATCATGAGGAACATGGTGCTAAAGGATGAGGTAAACTTTCCCCATATGATCTCCCATGGCTTCAAGGTTGTGGTAAGAAGAAGGTCAAGGGTTTGGCGTTCCCTCTCTCCGCTGATGCTTCCTGCGGTCAGCGCCGGCATGATGAACATCAGCATTACAAATTCCACTGCAGCCACAAATATGTACAAATTGGTAAATGAAGAATACTGGATCTCCGCAGTCAGCTTTACCCGTTCCACTACGGAATACATATTAAGCAAAACTACCAAAGCCAGAATCGTATTAAAAAGCGCCAGGATCAGCGCAAGACGGAAACTTCTGGAGCTGACCGTTGTCTCCCGCTTATAAACCGGATTCAATTTCATGTACAAGCACCGCCTTTTCTTTATCGTGATCCGTGATCTGCATAAACAGGGATTCTAAACTTCCCTGCTCCCTGTAGAATCCATGTACCAGCACCTCGGCATCCACAAGCTGCTGTAAAAGAAGGGCCTCATCCTGGTTATCTCCAATGAAATTCACCCGGATGTCCTCGTCTTTCACCGCTATGGTCTGGACACAGGGCTGGCTTTTTAAGATGGTCAGCGCCTTATCCTTATTTCCAAGAACAGAGATGATCAGAGGGTTGGTAGCATTGACCCTGTGCAGAATCTCCTCCATGCTGCCGCTTAAGATCATTTTCCCCTGGTCAATGACCCCAATGTCCGTACACAGCTCGGAAAGCTCGGAAAGTACATGGGAACTGATGAATATGGTCTTTCCCTGTTCCTTTAATTCCTTTAGGATCTCTCTAAATTCAAACCTGGTTCTTGGGTCCAGCCCTGAGGTCGGTTCATCAAGGACCAGCAAAAGGGGATCGTGGATCAGAGCCCTTGCCAGGCAGAGCCTCTGCTTCATTCCTCTCGATAAGCTGTCCACGTAAAAATTCACCTTATCATCCAGCCCAACCTGCTCCAAAAGGGTCATATACCGGGTCCTGCCTTTAAGCCCGTCGATTCCATAGCAGGAAGCAAAAAATTCCATGTATTCGTTGACTTTTAAATTGTCATATACGCCGAAAAAATCCGGTACATAGCCGATTTTCATTTTTAATTTATCTAAACCCCCGGACACATCCACGCCATCGATCATCACCTGGCCGCCGTCGGCAAAAAGAAGCCCTGTCATGATCTTGATGGTGGTGGTCTTTCCTGCTCCGTTAGGTCCTACGAAGCCATAAAGAGATCCCTGGGGGATACGAAGATCCAAGCCGTTTAAGGCATGGAATTTTCCAAATTTTTTCCGCAAATCTTTAATCTCTAACATCATTTATCCCTTCCTGCCACAGTCAGCATCGGCAGAGTCACATACCAGTTATTCTCAGATGTATTGTCACATACATATTTTACAGTCAGCGTATTGCCGGGAGACAGATAAGGGGTCAGCTCCCAGGCTTTATAAACCGATTTATTAGGGTCCATGGCATCGTAATTTCCTGTGTCGTGATTATAGAAATAAATATTTCCTTTAAAGATGGTGGTATAGTAAAAGCTTTCGCTGTTTAAAAACTCGTCAGAAGGGTTTTCAAAGGTCAGCGTTCCCACCTCCAGATCATTTCCAAGAAAATACTCCAGAGCAACCGGGTCTACGCCGTAAATGGCGTTGGAATCCGCATAATACTGCCCGCTTACCACCGTAGGCGTTTTCATAAGGGCAGACCGGGAGGTCTCTCCATTCTTTTTTGTCTTTACATTAATGGTAGATGTAAACATGGACATGCCGTAAGTTTCATAATTCCCTCCGGCAAGGAACTGGCTGGCTGACTGGTCCTTGCTGAAAGCCACGATCCTGGCTTCCGGATTATAGAAGGAGGAATATTTATCCAGGTAAAAGCTTAAAATGTTGGTTCTTGATAAAGCCAGCATGTATGCCGGATCCTCAATGTCCGCTTTGGGATATTGATAGCTTCCCGTTACCCGGGCAGATACCAGAAAGGAATTGTTAATGGGATAATTGATGAGAGGAAGCCCGCTTAAATTCATGGTCTCTCCTGGCTTTAACTCTTCAATGACCACCATTTTCCCGTACATCAGGATTCCCACCTTTTCCACCTGGAAAGGATACTCATTGGTCACAGTGCCGTATACGTTTCCCTCAAACAGGGTGATGTCCCCGATAAGGCCCTTATGCTCTGTATTGGAGGTCCGTTTCCTTAAGGAATAATACTTGGGGGTAAAAGCGGCTGCGTTCTGAACCGAAACTCTGGTGTCCGTTTCCCCATAAGATATATTCACCTTATAGTCCTCATTTCCCATAAATCTGGGAACCGGCTTCATCTCATAGGAACTGCTTCTGGTGATGGGAAGCAGATCGTATGACGGATCCAGGGCAATGGTATATGCCTTATTATAAGGCGTCCTCATGTTGATATACGTATATTCGTCTACATAGTTCTCCGTGGTATCCAGAATGGTCGCATAGGTAAAAAAGGTATCCTTAAACCTGGTTCCTATTCCCATTAAATATACGATTGCCGCAAAGCTTAAGGAAACCGCCGCAACCGCGGTCCGGTAATACCTTCTCCGCTCCTGCTTTTTCAAAAACAGATACAGCCCCGGGCCCACCAGTACAATATATCCAAGGATCACTGCGGCATAAATCACCAGGTTCGGCAGCTTATCTAAATTTCCGGTATTTAACATATTCTGCACGGACCAGAACTGGCCGGAATTTCCGCTGTAAAGGTAGGAGGACAAATCATTTAACTTGGCTTCGCCCAAAAGCGCCGTAAAAAGCTTATCTACATAGGAACGCTGGACCTGGCAGAAGGAAGCGATATCCACAAAATCATAGGCCGCCACGCCTACCTTTCCTTTTCCCTTTGATACAGAAGTAAGGACCGGGAATTCATCATTGGAAAGCACTCCGGTTCCACCTTTTAAGGAAACGTCTGCACAAACCAGATTCATGAAGGAATCTCCAGGACCATTGGAGGAATATTCCACTCCCATGTCCACGGATTTTTCCGATGGAGGGGCATAATCATCCTCCAGGATATCAGACCGGAAGGCATAAAGGGTATCATCCACCCGGCTGCCGGTTCCCAGAAGAAGGGTCCCTCCCCCTTTCACCCATTCCCAGATTGCAGATACCTGGTCTGTGGACAGCCTTTTGGTATCGTAGTCCGTAATGACCAGCACATCCAAAAGGTCCAGACCGATGACATTATCCGGCATCTTTTCTATATCCATCTCAAAAGTCTTGATCCTGACAGAGCTGTAATTCACTCCCACCCCATCCATATAGGACAGAGTATCCGGCTCATCGGATAAAACCCCCACAAACAGTTCTGCAATATCTGCCGTCACATTCATTTTTAAGCGTTTGCGGATCAGCTCTTTTCCCTGGGAGTCCAGAAGCTTCACATAAAGAACATCTGCCCTTCCCACCGGAATATCTAAGGATTCCTCCGAGGCTTCAAAGGCCTTTAAGGAAACCGGGTACTCGTATTGGTAAATGTCATAATCCGATTCCATGGCAATCGCCTGGACCGTTCCCTGAAATTCGGAATCCAGCTGGTTTTTTAATGAAAAATTTACCGGTACGTAACGTCCGCTTTTTGCATTTCCCTCATATCCATAGGATACATCCATGGAAACCCCGGAATTAGTAGCCGCATAATTTCCGTCTGCAAAGGAATTCCCTGCATCCATTCCGACCGGTGTTTCATTTGCCATACCGAAAGCAGGCAGCGTTACGCTGCCTGCTATGGTGACAACCATGGCACAAATCAGGGATATCTTTCTGAATTTCATTCTTTGTCACCCTATCTTTCCAAAGTTCTCTTTATTAATATCAAAATCCACCTGCAGCTTAATCGTAAATACCGTTCCGGACAAATCACTGGTCACATGAATGGTTCCGCCGTGCATATCCACAATATTCTTTGCGATGGCAAGCCCCAGCCCCGTTCCTCCCGTATTGGTAGAACGGGACTGTTCCACGCGGTAAAACTTATTGAAGATAAGAGGCAGTTCTTCCTCCGGAATCACGTAACCGTAATTGATCACCTGAATGGTAACCATTTCTTCGCTGCCATGGACCTTTACCAGGATGCGCTTTCCATCCGCTCCGTATTTGATGGCATTGTTGATCAGATTGTCAAACAGACGGGCCAGAAGGTTGCCATCCGCCGAGATCATCTGGGCAGGAACATTGCTTTGAAGCTCATAAGATAGGTTCTTATCCACAAAACTGGGATAAAATTCTTCCAAAAGCTGACTTAAGAGCTTCACCACGTCCACCTTGGCTACGTGCATGGAGATCTTCCCATAGTTCAGCTTTGTAAATCCGAATAAGTCCTCAATCAGCTTTTCCAGCCGCTTTGTCTTTACGTATGCGATCCCTATGTACTTTTTCTGGACTTCCGGATCAAGCTTTGTTTCTCCGGACAAAAGCTCCAGATACCCAATGATGGAAGTTAAGGGAGTTCTTAAGTCATGAGCTATATTGGTAATAAGCTCGTTCTTGGTACGCTCCGCTTCCCGTTCCTTATCCATGAGGCCTCTTAAATCTTCCACCATCTTATTTAAACTGGCAGCCATGACAGAGAATTCATCATCCCCTTCAATGTCAACCGTAATATTTAAATCTCCCCCGGAAATGCTCTGCATGGCATCAGAAATCCGGCCGATATAACGCATGGACTTTTCCTGGAGAAGTAAAAAGGTGACCGTGAATATTCCGATCCCGAAAATCACATAAATCAGGATCACTACCACATCAAAGGATGTAAGCATCTCAACAAATGCATTGTCCTTTTGCGTGTTTCTC
Organism: Lacrimispora sp.; assembly: GCF_032078915.1. Lineage (GTDB taxonomy): Bacteria > Bacillota > Clostridia > Lachnospirales > Lachnospiraceae > Lacrimispora. The sequence goes on from NZ_DAMAUN010000004.1 coordinate 11,830, forward strand.
ATGTAGGAGGCTACCAAGGATACATTGGTTACCAGAAATATCTCGATCAGGACCGTGACCACTGCACTGTAAAAAATATTGGCAATGACCCGGGTATGAAAACGGCGGTTTAAATCACTTTTCAATTTTGTATCCTACCCCCCAAACAGTGGTGATGATCTTGTTCTGTCTGGTATCCTCTTTCATCTTTCCCCGCAGCCGTCTGATATGTACCATAACTGTGTTGTTTGCCTCATAAACCTTTTCATTCCACACCTTTTCAAATATCTCATCGGTGCTGAACACTCTTCCGGGGTTGGAGGCCAGTAAGTAAAGGATGTCAAACTCAATGGGGGTGAGCTTAATCTCTTCCCCATAAACAGTCACCTTATGGTTATCCTTGTTAATGGTCAGTCCTCTTATTGCGATTTCATTCTTAGCAGCTTCATTTACCGCACTGTTGGGGTTTAGCTGGGTATAACGGCGAAGCTGGGATTTTACCCGTGCCGTCAGCTCCAGTGGGTTAAAGGGCTTTGTCACGTAGTCATCTGCTCCGGTTCCAAGTCCCAGTATTTTATCCAGATCCGTGGACTTGGCACTGAGCATGATGATAGGAATGTTATTGGTCTCTCGAATTTTCTTGCACATCTGCAGGCCATCCATACCAGGCATCATGATGTCTAAAAGTACCAGATGGATCTGATTTTTTTCCAGAATTCCCAGTCCTTCTTCCGCATTATCCGCTTTATATACTTTATATCCATCACTGACCAGGTAGATCTCCACCAGGTCTGCAATCTCTTTCTCATCATCCACAACTAATATGCTTATTGTCTCGGACATGAAAATACCTCCCTTGTCGTATGTATGTATATATAAGGTTCAGCAGTGCATTCATAATTTGGCTGATGCCAAATTATTCATGACGGGCGTTCCGCCCTATAGAAACATTTGCACAATTTGTGCTTAATGAGCAAGCTCCCACGCACAAATTGCGCGAATGTTTCTGCACCGCCTAGACTCTTATCCATTTTACCACAAGAAAGGTATCTTTGCCTTACTATTTTCTTACAAAAAAGCTATAATTCGGTAACTATGGGGCGCTCTTCCATTGGCTTATCCCTGACTTTCCGTAGGAATAAACACCCGGCTGCCTACCGGATCTGACTTGCCAAGCTCCGCTCTAACATTCTGGACAGCCTCTTCACAGAACAGCTCCTGGCTGTTGACCAGGGCTTTGCCTCTTTTATCAGGTTTCTCATAAGTTCCGTCGGCTTTTAAGATATGAGCCTTGACATTATCCTGAAACTGCACCTTAAGGAGATGGATGATATGCTCCTGCAGCATTTCATCTTCTACGGGGAACATGATCTCCACCCTTCGGTCTAAGTTTCTGGGCATCCAGTCGGCGCTTCCCATATAAAGCTCCGGACTGTTGTCATTTTCAAAATAAAAGATCCGGGCATGCTCCAGGAAATTTCCAACAATGGAATGGACCGTAATCGTTTCACTTAGGCCCGGAACTCCCGCCTTTAAGCTGCATATCCCTCGGACGATCAATTGGATCTTCACTCCCGCACAGGATGCCTCATAAAGGGCCGCTATGATTTCCTTATCGCAAAGGGAGTTCATCTTGGCCATGATATGAGCCGTTTTCCCGTTTTCCGCATTTCTCGTCTCCCTGCGGATCAGCCTTAAGAATCTGGCCCGCAGCCAGATGGGAGCCATCACCAGCTTATTCCAGTGAAGCGGCTCGGAATAGCCTGACAGCATGTTGAATACGGCGGTGGCATCTTCCCCGATCTGAGGGTTACAGGTCATGAGACCAAGATCCGTATAAAGCTTTGCCGTGGAATCGTTGTAGTTTCCGGTACCTAAATGTACATATCGGCGGATGCCATCCTCTTCTCTGCGCACCACCAGAGTGATCTTGCTGTGAGTCTTTAAACCCACCAGCCCATAGATGACATGACAGCCGGATTTTTCCAGTTTTTTCGCCCAGTTGATATTATTTTCCTCATCAAAGCGGGCCTTTAGCTCCACCAGCACCGATACCTGCTTGCCATTGTCGGCAGCCTCTGCCAAAGCGGCAATGATGGGGGAATTTCCGCTGACCCTGTAAAGGGTCTGCTTGATCGCAAGAACCTCCGGGTCACTGGCTGCTGTTTTTACAAAATTTACCACAGGGTCAAAGGTCTCATAAGGATGATGAAGCAAAATGTCGCC
>NZ_DAMAUN010000004.1:14044-146013 GCF_032078915.1 Lacrimispora sp.
TCATAAGCCTTGGAACCTGCTGGGGAATATAGGGAACTGCCTTTAGATGGTTAAAGCCTTTCATTCCGTACATCTTCATGAGAAAGGTCAGATCCAGAGGACCTGCGATCTCAAAGATGTCGGCGGAGCTGATGCTTAACTCCCGTTTCAGTATTTTTAACAGTCGTTTATCCATCTTCTCTTCCACTTCCAGACGGATGGCCTCGCCCCACTGCCGTTTCTTAAGCTGTTTCTGGATCTCCTCAAGAAGGTCCTCCGCTTCATCCTCGTCAATGGTAAGATCCGCATTTCTCATGATGCGGAAAGGATGGGCGGTAATGACGTTGTAGTTTAAAAACAGGCTTCCGATATTCCGTTCAATGATCTGTTCCAGCAAAATGACCGCCCGTTCATCCTTTTTCCCGGTGGGAAGCTCCACAATCCTGGGGAGAACGCTTGGCACCTGGACCATGGCAAATTCCAGCTCCTCTTCCCCACTTTTTTTCTGAAGGAGAGCCGCGATGTTTAAGGATTTGTTACGGACCAGCGGAAATGGCCTGGAGGAATCCACAGCCATGGGAGTGAGAACCGGATATACATTCCTTTCAAAATAGCTGTCCGCATAGCTTCCCTCTTTTTCGCTTAGGTCCTCATGGCTCTGAACCACCCGCAGTCCATTCTGTTTTAATGCAGGCAGAAGGGAACGGTTGTAGGTAGAATACTGCAAAGCAACCAACTCATGAGTCCGCACGCTGATCTTTTCAAGCTGTTCCGGCGGTTTTAGGCCTGCAATATCCGGCTTTGTATATTTGGCATGGACCATATCCTTTAAGGAAGCCACCCGGACCATATAGAATTCATCCAGGTTTGAGGCTGTGATGCTTAAAAACTTCAGCCGTTCAAAAAGAGGGAGGCTTTTATCTCTCGCTTCACTGAGCACGCGGTAATTAAATTCAATCCAGCTCAGTTCCCGGTTTACATAATTTTCAGGATTGTTGTATATTTCATCGGCGCCTGTCATCAGGATAACCTCCTCTTCTGTTTTAATACGGGCCTTATTCCGAATATTTCCTCAAAAAAATCTGCTTTCTGCCGGAATGCCATGGATTCCAGGGTGATATCGCCCTCATAAGAAACGGTCACCACCAGCTGCCCGTTCTTCACGCTCATATGGGTGTCTGACAGCTTCTGCTTGTGGCTGCGGTCCAGGGAATTGGCAAGCCTTAAAATGGCTGTCAGCTTTCCCACTAGTATGAGGCTGTCTTCTCGGGGAAATTCTCCCTTTGTGTTCCGGAACACCTCCTCACTGAAATGGATCCGGTTATAATCAAATTCCACCCCATTGTAGCGGACCGCATTGGCAATGATCTCCCGTTCCATATGGGACAGACCGATGATCTCTGTTGACATGATGATATGGTAGGCGGATTCGCTGGGATTTCTCATGCTGATAAATTTGCCGCAGGCGTGAAGGATGGCCGCGATCTGCAAAAGAAGCCTTTCTCTCTTTCCCATTCCGTGGTATTTCTTCATACTGTCAAAGATATCTACCACGTATTTTTCCATATTCACCGTATGAGGGCCATGACATTTATAACGCTTTGCCATATTGCGGGAGGCAGCAAGAATGTCCTCGGAAAAATCATGGTTGAATTTCACCGCCTTTGTCTCTTCTGCAAATTCAGCGGCAATGCTGTCGCAAAGGCGGATTCCCGGAATCCAAAAAAGCTCCGCCCTGGTCAGTTCCAGAACACGTTTAAAGATGATAGCCGCCGGAACCAGGAGAGATGCGTATTCCGAATTAACTCCAAACCGTTCCTGGATCTGGTCTAAGGACATTCCTACAATCTTTTCATAAAAAAACCCGAATTCCTCCGCAGTGACCCGCTCCACAGGCTTTCCGCCGCGGCTGCCCCGGGACAGATAAAGGATGCTTTCTCCTATCCCGATCAGATTTTTGATCTCCCTGTCCTTTATATAAACCTTGCGGAACGTATATAGTTCATTATCCACCATTTCTTCGATCAGGGTGTTCTGCATCTGGTTATCGACTTGTACGGTACCCATCATTTCACGGATCCTTAAGACACCTAACATTAGGTTATGGGTGGAAACCAGGGCATCCCTGTCAAAAAGGGAAACCTGCATGCTTCCAAAGCCCACATCCACAATGGCCGTACCTTTTTGTATGATCTTATGGAATTCCGCATCCTTTGAGGCGATGGCCTTATAACTGATAAATCGCTGCTCGGAGTTGCTGATGACCCGCACTTCAATACCGGTCCTCACCCTGATCTGATCCAGCACGATCCGGCTGTTTTTCGCTTCCCGCAGGGCGCTGGTAGCATAGGCCCGGTACCCGATCACCTTATAGGACTGCATGATACCCGCAAAATCCTTGATGACCTGACACATCTCCTCCACCAGCTCATAGCTGATCTTTCCATCATTATAGGTGTCCCTTCCAAGGGCAATGACATGACGGACATGGTCCACCTTCTGGATTCCTGTCTTAGCAGAAATCTCATAGATACCAAGCTCCAGTTCAAACGATCCCACATCAATGGCGGCAAATAATCGTATTGCCATACCTTTCCTCCTTACTGCCATTCGTCAGGCAGCTTTTTAAATATCCAAGTCTTTCTTTTCGGTTGTTCCCAAAAGGTGTGTAATAAACTGGCTTGCCGTTCTGCCTGATAAGCCTCCGTGGTTTAGTTCCCAAATATTTGCTTTTGCATACAATTCTTCCAGAGACATGTTTATATCGCTGCGGGCGGCCAGTTCCCCTACGATCTCCTGAAACTCTCTTCTGTCCGGCGAGCCGTAGTAGATGGTCACGCCAAAGCGGGCCACCAGGGACAGCTTTTCCTGGACGGTGTCATTATTATGTAAGTCATCATCCAGTTCCCTTTTGTCACTGAATTTTTCACGTATGAGATGCCTGCGGTTGGAAGTGGCATAGATCAGCACATTACCCGGCTTTTTCCCAAGACCGCCTTCAATGATCGCCTTTAAATACTTATACTCCAATTCAGAATCCTCAAAGGATAAGTCATCCATGTAAATGATAAATTTGTAATTCCGATCCTTCACCTGTTCCTGGACCTTTGAAAGGGATTTGAATTGATGCTTATAGACCTCGATGATCCGAAGCCCTCTGTCATAATATTCATTGAGCACAGCCTTAATGCTCGAGGATTTTCCGGTTCCGCTGTCCCCAAACAGCAGGACATTATTGGCAGCCCGCCCGTTTATGAAAGCCTCCGTATTTTCGATCAGCTTCTTCTTTTGGAGCTGGTAGCCGATGATGTCGTCTAAATGGACATGTTCAATGCTGGTGATAGGCAGGATCTGGGGTTCGCCGATTGCATCCTCGATGCGGAAGGCTTTATTAAGACCGAACTTGCCTACTCCGAATCTGCGGTAAAACTCTGTTATCTCAGCAGCAAAAACAGTCTCATCCTCCGCTTCTTCTAAGGCAACGGCCAGGGCAACGATCTGGTCCCTGATCCTCTTATTATAGATCTTGCTGCTGCCATCTGCCGTCTGGTAAGCGGAAAGGGCGGTCCATATCCCCTCCCCGTGATTTAAACGGTCCAGTTTTCGGATGTCATGATCAAACAATCCCTTTATGACCCGGAAATCATGAGCAGCCAGTTCATTTAAAGTCCCTTCGATGGGGCCTACGATCTCACAGGAGGTACTATAGGCATTCTCATTGTTTGCCAGGCAGAATGCTAAAAAACAATGCCAGAGATTCCCCTCAAAGCCATAGGAAGCCGCCAGCTGAGTGAGCTGACCGGCGCAGGCATAGGAATCCGGCATTGTTTCTGTTATCGCCTCCGTTTCCAGGCTCAAAAGCCCGGAAATCTTGTCAAAAAGTTCACGATGATTCAAATCACGGTACAAAATCAATTCCTGGGATTTCATAATTTGCCTCCTAAATGAATCAGGCAGATATGCGGGCATATCCAGTAGATTCACAAATTCAAGGTTGAAAGATGTTGTTCTTTCAACCTTTTTCCTTCTGTTGAATAATAAGTCACACAGCCTCTAATAATTTCCCAAAACCCTCATATTGCTCCCCTCTTCAGAGATTCCCTTTAAGGCATTCTGAATGGAGGCATCACTTAAATTCCCCTCAATATCTATGAAAAACCGGTATTCCCAGTTCCTTCCAAGGATGGGCCTGGACTCGATCATCATCATGTTGACCCCGTTATAGATAAAATTGCTCAGCATATTATAAAGAGAACCGCTCTTATGGGGCAGTTCAAAGCTTATGCTTATTTTAGCCGCATCTTCCCGGTATACCGGTTCCCTTGACAGGATGATGAACCTGGTCGTGTTGTTTTTATTATGGTTGATGGAAGATTTTAAGACCTTCAACCCATAAATTTTCCCTGCAATCTCACTGGCCACCGCCGCCTGGGACGTATCGCCATCCTCAAAGATCTTTTTGGCAGCTACGGCCGTATTCTCCACGCTGATCTGCCTCCAGTCCCTGTTGGCATTTAGAAATTCAGAGCATTGCATAAGGGCCTGGGGGTGGGAAAATACCGTTCGGATGTCCCCCTCCTTTGCCTCCGAAAGCCCAAGCAGCGCATGGTCTACGGAAAGGAAGGTTTCCGCTACAATATAATTGTGGTATTTTATAAGTAAGTCATAATTATGGGTAACCGCCCCGGCTGAGGAATTCTCAATGGGCAGAACCGCATAATCCGCCGCTCCTGCCTCCACCTCTTTCATGGCATCTTCCCAGGAGTCCACATGGTATATATCTGCATTGGCTCCAAAATATTTAAGGGCCGCCTCGTGGGTGTAGGCTCCTTCCACTCCCTGATACACCACACGTGCCTGATTGACAGGAAGGCTCTTTACCGGTCGGAAATCATATTCCGCCTTCAATCCGTGTTCCGCCATAAGCTTGTACTGGAAATGGCGGCTGATGGTCATCATCTGGGTGAACAGCTCCCTTACCGCCTGTTTATGGAATTCATCTTCCACCATACCGGTCACGGCCTCGATCTTCTGCTGCTCCCTATCCCTGTCATAAACCTGCTTACCTGTTTCAATTTTATATTCGGCCACCTGGCCGCTAAGCGCCATCCGCTTTTCAAATAACGATACAATCTCACGGTCAATCCCGTCAAGCTGTTTTCTGATTTCCTGTAAATCCAATGTTTTCATGGGTCTTATCATTCCTTTGTCTTATCTGATGTGTGCTTAAGCCCTGTCAGAAATCTTTCCCTGGCTTTTCAGCTCTGCTTCCAGCATGGCCTTTATCTGATTCTCTACATAAGCGCCGGGGAATTTCCGAAACTCCGGCTCCAACTCCTTTGGAAAAAAGGGTTTGCCAAATTCAATCGTCACCTGAGAGGGAAGCATACGGGGAAATTGCCGTTCAAACACCTCCGCAGTTCCGGTAATTGCAACCGGCACTACCGGGCAGCCGCTTTTTTCCGCAATTTTAAGGCTTCCTTCTTTAAAAGGAATCAGGTCTAAGGGACTCTCCTCCCGGTTCCTGGTACCTTCCGGGAAGATCCAGACGGAAACACCTCGTTTTACCTGATCGATTCCTGTGAGAATGGTCTTTAAGCCTTCTTTTAAATTCTTCCTGTCTAGAAACAGACAATTTACATACTTCATCCAGGTGGAAAGCAGAGGGATCTTCTCCATTTCTTTTTTTGCCACAAATCCCATAAGATCGGGAACCGTCACATAACCTACAAGAATATCAAAATAGCTCCTGTGATTTCCAACGTACAAAACCGCCCGGTCATCAGGAATGTTCTCCCTTCCCTTGACCGTGATGCTCACGCCCGCCATACGAAGAATGATCCGGAAAATCCATTGAACCACCGCCAGACTCTGGACATCCCGCTGGCGGCGGTCCTTTTACCGGTCAGCCACTCAAAAATAATGACCGGAATGCTTAAAATCAAAAATAAGATGACTGTTGCTGCTACAAGAATAAAACGTATCATTGGTCTAGCCCTCCATTTCATCTATTATATAAAATGGTGACTTTAATTACAATACTACCCGCCTTTCTTTTTTGTAATTTGTTCAAACAACAGTCCTGTGGCAAACCACAGCGGTGCAAAGTCCAGACGGATCAGTCCGTCTATGTTGGAGTTTCGCCCCGTATAATCCCACGGGCACATCCCTCTGCCCCGCAAAAGGGAGCCGGCAAAATATTCCGCCACAAAAATGAGGACCATGTAAAGAAATCCATGGCGGATAGCAAGATCCGCTTTCTTTGCCGTAAATCCTGAACCGGGATTCACCCACTGGTCAATAAGATCTCCAATGGGACCTAATAGTGCTCCGCAGCCATAAATAGGAAACATCAAAAGGGACGTCTGCCCCATAAGCCGCCAGTCTTGGCGCAAAATGGATTCCGTGGAGGTAAAGATAACCTCCAGGCACCAGCCTGTCACCCCGCATTTGCAGAAATTAAGTGGCAGTTGTTTTAAGTTTATTTGTGATAGTGTCTTCATACCCTTCATTATGCGCCGGTTATAGGGATATTATGTTCTTCTGTAAAAGAATTCTATAAAAGAGGAGACAACAATCTGCTCCCCTGTTCCTTGATCCGGATGAAAAGACTTCTCTCCTCATACACCTCTCTTGTGATCTCTTTGCACACCTTTAGATCCTCTAAGAACAGAGCTTCCAGCCTGCGGGTCGTCTCCTCGTCGTAGATTACCGCATTTACTTCAAAGTTAAGCTCAAAGCTTCGGATATCCATATTGGCAGTGCCATAAGAGCTGACCTTTCCGTCGGTCATGACACCCTTGGAATGGAGAAACCCATTTTCATAGGTATAGCACCTGGCCCCGGCAGATATCAAATCCCCTACATAGGAATAGGACGCCCAGTAAACAAAGGGGTGATCCGGCTTACAGGGGATCATAAGCCTTACATCAACACCGGAACGGGCAGCTACCTGCAAAGCGGTAAGCACAGCATCATCAGGCACAAAATAAGGTGTCTGGATGTAGATATGATCCCTGGCCTTTGAAAAGAGCCGGATATAATTATCCCGGATCTGGCGGCTCCTTGCATCCGGGCCGCTTGCAATGATCTGGATTCCAAGATGCTTTCTCTCGTCATTTATGTCAACCACACCAAGGAAATCCAGACAGCTTCCGTCTTCATCTTCACAAAAATATTTCATATTCCGGAACAGGTTTTCTCCTGCTGCATAATTCCAGTCCAGGGCAAAGCGGATCTGAAGGCTTAGCACAGACCCTCCCTGCAGCTTTAAATGGGTGTCTCTCCAATAACCGAACCTGGTATCCTTTGAAATATATTCCCGGCCGATGTTAAAGCCTCCCACATATCCGATCCTGTTGTCAATGACCACGATCTTTCTGTGGTTTCTGTAGTTTACACGAAGCTGAAGCCTGCCAAGTATGGGCGGGAAAAAGATTCCTACCTTTACCCCGTTTTCCTTGAGCAGGTTCCATTTGTCCTTACGCATGAAACGTCCCCCCATACCGTCGCAGAGAATACGCACTTCAACTCCTGCTCTGGCCCTCTCTATGAGGATGGGAATTATGGAGTCAAACACTTCATCGTCCTTTATAATATAATACTGCAAATGAATAAAATGGGCCGCATTGGAAAGCTCCATTCTCAAGTCTTTAAATTTTTCCTCACCGTCCGTAAAAATCTCAACCGTGTTGTCAACGGTCAGCACAGATCCGGAAATCTCCAGATTGTACAGCACCAGGTCCTCATAGTCACGGGACAAAGACGATATCAGACTGATATCATGGCTTTTTAAAAATTCTTCCTGGTTTTTTGCAGAATAACGCACCCGGTCTTCCACTTCCTTAATCCTGAACAGCTTGCCCTTTCGCATATCCTGGCCCAGAAGCAGATAAACAAGAATACCGAATACGGGAACAAAATACAGGGCCAGGAGCCAGGTCCAAACTGCTTTGGGATCACGACGCTGGAAAAATACGATGATAATTGACAGAATCAGGTTGATATAAATCAAATGATCAATCAGCCAGTTCCAGATCTCAACTGCCTGTAAAAAAATCGTTTCCATAATAAATCCCTCCTGTCTAAGCGGTCACGATCCGCTTTATGCGAGCAATGAGTCATACCTCTTTGCTTTCTTCGGGATATTTAATTGCAGAAAAGGGCCACCGCTGATGCGATGACCCTTTTATACAAACTGATTTCTCTCCCTGTTGTAATGATAATCAATCGCGGCCAGAGAAAGGGTCAGGTCATCCTCCTGGATCCCAAGGCTATGGCAGCATTCCTCAAGAGAAGGATAATAATCTCTTAACTGAGTATTGACATAGCTTAGCAGCATCACCGGATCTTTAGGTATCTTAAACATTTTTTCCTCCTCCTATTCTGTTAACACATTTATTCTATCATAGTTTTTCCCAGTTGTGAATCTTTCAGAACAGGGGCCGAAGAAATTTCATTGGAATTAGCTGAAGAATTCCTTTCCCCTGGAGTTGACGGCCTTGTCACCACAAGCCTGTATACAGCTTCACCCCTGGATATTGGAGTCAAAATCAGCATAAAGGATTGTTAAGCAAAAGTTCTCCTGTACGAATGAGGAAATCAGTGCTACAATCAGATATTGAAATCCTTTAGGAGGTATCCTGTATATGAAAAAAATACTTATGCTGGGAACTGGGGGCACCATAGCCTGTAAGCGGAGCGACAGTGGTTTAAAACCTCTTCTCACCACTGACGAAATTCTTTCCTATGTTCCGGAAACGTCAGAATTCTGTCAGGCAGACAGCCTGCAGATACTCAATATAGACAGTACCAATATGCAGCCAGGCCATTGGCTTACCATGGCAAAAGCTCTTGAAACCCATTATAAGGATTACGATGGCTTTGTCATCTGCCACGGCACGGATACCATGGCTTATACAGCTTCTGCTCTTTCTTACCTGGTCCAGAATTCGGAAAAACCAATTGTCATCACCGGCGCGCAAAGGCCCATTGACATGGAGAATACCGATGCCCGCACCAATTTATCTGACAGCCTCCGGTTTGCCAGCGAGCCTAAGGCCCATGGCGTTACCGTCGTATTTGACGGCAAGGTCATTGCAGGCACCAGAGGGAAAAAAGAGCGTACCAAGAGCTATAATGCGTTCTCCAGCATCAATTTTCCTTATATTGCCGCGATTCAGGATGGGCATGTTCTGTTTTACGTAGATGACAAGGCTTCCTGCCCCAGGCAGGTACAGTTTTTCCAAAAGCTGAATCCTAATGTAGCATTGATGAAGCTGATCCCATCCATGGGATCGGATGTTCTGGATTTTCTGGCAGAGCATTATGATGCGGTGATCATAGAATCCTTCGGAGTGGGCGGCCTTCCCTCCTATGATACCGGTGATTTTTATAAGGCCGTAAAAAAATGGATCTCCCTTGGAAAAACCGTGGTCATGGCCACCCAGGTGACCAATGAAGGCAGCGACATGTCCGTGTACGAGGTAGGACATTCCATCAAAAAGGAGCTGGGCCTTATAGAGGCCTATGACATGACTCTGGAAGCCACAGTGACAAAGCTCATGTGGATTCTGGGACAGAGCAGCGACGAAAAAGAGATCCAGGAATTGTTTTACCGGACCATTAACAGAGACATTCTTTGGCAGGTATAAAAATACGGCGCTGCAAAACAGATGAGCGATCATCCCTTTTGCAGCGCCTTCTTAAAACATACATATCATGTCTTATCTTTTATTCCAGATAAGCAATCAGCCTCTGGCCGTCTTCCGACACATCAATCACGATTACATTTCCTGCCCGGACCTCATCCCCAAGGATGATCCTGGCCGCTAAAGTTTCCACATGCTTTTGCAGGTACCGTTTTAGCGGACGGGCTCCGTAAACCGGATCATAGCCTTGTTCCACCACAAACTCTTTTGCCTGCTCAGTCAGTTCAATCTTTAATTCCCGATCTTCAATCCGTTTGTTTAAGTCCTCAAGAAGCAGGTCAACGATTCCTGCAATATTTTCCTTTTCAAGAGGCTTGAACAGGATTATTTCATCAAGACGGTTTAAGAATTCCGGACGGAAATGGTTCCTTAAGTCATTCATCACCATTGCTTTTGCGTCTTCCCTGATCCTTCCGGTCTCATCAATACCTGTCAACAGATACTGGGAACCGATATTTGAGGTCATTATGATGATGGTGTTTTTAAAGTCAACGGTTTTTCCGGAAGAATCTGTGATCCGTCCATCGTCAAGAACCTGAAGCAGTACGTTAAATACATCAGGGTGAGCCTTTTCCACCTCATCAAATAGCACTACGGAATACGGCTTTCTCCTGACTGCCTCTGTCAGCTGGCCGCCCTCATCGTAGCCCACATATCCTGGAGGTGCTCCGATCAGTCTGGATACGGAATGCTTCTCCATGTATTCGCTCATATCGATTCTGACAATGTTGTTTTCATCGTCAAACAGGTCTTGCGCCAAAGCCTTGGCAAGCTCGGTCTTTCCAACGCCCGTAGGTCCTAAAAACAGGAAGGAGCCAATGGGTTTGGTAGGGTCCTTGATCCCTGCCTTGGAACGGATTATGGCTTCGGTCACCTTTATTACTGCCTCGTCCTGGCCGATGACCCTCTTATGAAGCTCCTTATCAAGGTGGAGGGTTTTATTCCTTTCCCCTTCCGTCAGTCTGGCTACCGGAATTCCCGTCCATTTGGACACGATTCTGGAAATCTCATCTTCTGTCACGCTCTCATGAACCAGGCTCATATCCTGATTCCTTACCCGTTCTTCCTCTTCCTCCAGTTCCTTCTGGAGCTGGGGCAGTTTTCCGTATTGTAACTCTGCCGCGCGGTTTAAATCATACTTTTGCTGCGCGGTCTGGATCTCCCGGTTCATATTCTCAATTTCTTCCCGCAGGGCGGATAACCGTTCTACGGATGCCTTTTCATTTTCCCACTGGGCCTTCTGGGAAGCAAACTCATCATGAAGCTCCGCCAGTTCCTTCTGAAGCTCTGCAAGACGATCCTGGCTTAAACGGTCGGTTTCCTTCTTTAAGGCAGCCTCTTCAATCTCCATCTGCATAATACGCCTGGAAAGCTCATCAAGCTCAGCCGGCATGGAGTCCAGTTCTGTCTTTATCATAGCACAGGCTTCATCCACTAAATCAATGGCCTTATCCGGCAGAAAACGCTCGCTGATATAACGGTCAGACAAAGCCGCCGCCGATACCAGGGCAGAGTCTGTGATCTTTACCCCATGGTAGACCTCATACCGTTCTTTCAGTCCCCTTAATATGGAAATGGTATCTTCCACCGTAGGTTCGTCGACCATGACCGGCTGGAACCTCCGTTCCAAAGCCTGATCCTTTTCAATATACTGACGGTATTCATCAAGGGTGGTGGCTCCGATGCAGTGAAGCTCGCCTCTGGCAAGCATAGGCTTTAACATATTGCCTGCGTCCATGGAACCTTCTGTCTTACCTGCTCCTACAATGGTATGAAGCTCGTCAATGAACAGTATGATCTGGCCGTCGCTTTTCTTCACTTCGTCAAGAACTGCCTTCAAACGTTCCTCAAATTCGCCACGGTACTTGGCTCCTGCCAGCAATGCTCCCATGTCAAGGGCGAATAGCTTTTTGTCCTTTAATCCCTCCGGTATATCGCCCCTGACAATCCTTTGAGCCAGACCTTCCACTACAGCAGTCTTACCGACTCCAGGCTCACCGATCAAAACCGGGTTGTTCTTCGTCTTCCTGGAAAGGATCCGCACCACATTCCGGATCTCGCTGTCCCGGCCGATGACCGGGTCCAGTTTCTGGTCCCTGGCACGCTCCACCATATCATAGCCGTATTTGGTAAGGGTATCGTAGGTTGCCTCCGGATTGTCATTGACTACACGCTGGTTTCCTCTTACTGTGGAAAGGGCCTGTAAAAAGTTTTCCTTGGTTATGCCATAACTCCGAAACAGTTCCTTTACCGCTTTGGAGGGCTGCTTTAGCATGGCTAAGAATAAATGCTCTACAGAAACGTATTCATCTCCCATGGCCTTTGCCTCATCCTCGGCATTTATTAAGACCTTATTTAAATCATTGCTGACGTAAATCTGTCCTCCCCTGACCTTGGGAAGTTTTTCTATTGCCTGAGCCGTTTCATTTAAGAACTGCTCTTTTTGTATATTCAACTTGGTAATGAGTTTCAAAATCAGGCTGTCTTCAATGGTAAGAAGGCTGTACAGCATATGTTCCTGCTCGATCTGCTGATTTCCATATTCATATGCAAGCTTTTCGCAATTCTGGACGGCTTCCATAGATTTTTGCGTAAATTTATTGATGTTCATAATAGCTCCTCCTTTTTTCGGATATGTAAAAGTATTGCTTCACTTGTTCTATATGTAATATAACAAATAGTGTTTCCTGTGTCAAGATGATTTTTCCGGATTCCAACAGAAATCGAACAAAAATCTTACAGTTTCAAGCCCTGCATTGTTTTTTCCAGGACCTTCCTCTATAATCAAAGCAGTGATTCTTATTCCCTTAATTCAGGAGGTGACATTTTATGAAAAATCTTTCCCGCCGCGGTTTTATACTCCATGGAGCAGCAGCCGCTGCTGTTTCCCTGTTTCTTTTTGCAGCCGCAGTCCCCTTTGACAGCTTTGCTCACACAAAGGAGGAATCCATATATCTGTCCGGCACCTGGATAAAGGATGAGGTTGGCTGGCGTTTTTTTAATCAATGGAATTCCACCTATCCTGCCGGAAAATGGGCGGAATATCAGGGCCATTCCTATTATTTCATGGATAATGGGTACATGGCGACCGGCTGGCGTTTTATCAATGAAAATGGTATTATTTTAATCCCTGTCAGGGAAAAGAGGAAGGTTCCATGGTAACCGGCTGGGTTTATGACTCTGATCATAGCGGCTGGTTTTACACAAACCAGATAGGAATTATGGTAACCGGCTGGCATAAAATCGATGGCTTTTGGTACTATTTTAACCCGAAATCCGACGGTCTACTCGGTCTTATGGCTGTAAGCCAATTTGTTGACGGTTCCTATGTGGATGCAAACGGGCGCATGAATGAGGTCCGGTAAACGAAGAAAAGAGCAGTGCTGTTTAAGAAACAGACACCGCTCTTTTTTCAATTCCCCGGAATCTCCAGCTAAATAAAACCGCGCGGAAAATCCAGTCAATAAACATCCCATACCATACACCCATGACGCCTGCATTCATCACACGGACGAAGAAATAAGCAAATGCGATCCTAAACAGCCACATGGAGAATATGGACACCACCATGGTAAATTTGGCATCCATGGAAGCTCTCAGGGCATAAGGAATGGTAAAGGCCAAAGGCCATACGATCATCGCATAGCTGTGGACCACCACCATCCGGACGGATATTTTTGCAGCCTCCCCCGAAAGGTTGTAGACAGAAGCAAGCTGGTCAGAAAATATGACCATGACCGCACACAACAAAAGAAGGATTCCGTAATTAGCACCAACCAAAAGCCTGGTATAGCGCTTTGCCTCCTTTTTCTCTCCCGCTCCCACACATTGTCCAACAATGGTGATCAGCCCTAAGCCTATGGCATTGCCGGGCAGGTACAGCAGGGTCACCAGATTGGAAGCCACTGCATAGCTGGCAATCGCCGCCGTTCCCAGGGAAGATACCAGGCTTTGCAGCGCAAGCTTTCCAAACTGGAACATGCCATTTTCCAGACCGTTTGGGATACCAATGGACAGTATCTTCTTAATCATCGGAATGTCTGGCTTAAGATCCTCCAGACGGTTGATCCTCACAACATTGCCGGGACTTTGAATCATGAAAAGCATCACTACCGCAGCTGCCACCCGGCAAAACAGGGTAGGCCATGCCAGGCCGGTCACTCCCATATGAAGGCCGTATACACAGACTGCATTTGCCCCAACATTCACGGTATTTATCACAAGGGAAACTGCCATGGAAGCCTTGGAGTTACCCATGGAGCGGAATAAGGCCGCACAGGAATTATAGACTGCCACAAAGGGATAGGACAGGGCCGTAATCCAGAAATAAACCACTGCGGCGCTCATGACTGACTCATCCACACTGCCGAAAATAGCCTTTAAAAGGCCTCCCCTGCCTGCCAGTGCAATAAGGGTAACAAGCACTGACAGTACGGTCGTGACTCCAATGAGCTGCCCCGCTGCCTTGCAGGCATTCTCTGACTGCTTTTTCCCAAGATACTGGGACGAAATGACAGCTCCTCCGGTAGCTAGTGCCGACAGCATCTGAATGACCAGAATGTTGATGGATTCCACCAGAGAAACGCCTGAAACAGATGCCTCTCCCACTGCTGCCGCCATCATGACATTCACCATTCCTACCAGAACGATCAATATCTGTTCCACGATCAAAGGGGCCAGCAGCTTCATCAAATCTTTTCTAGTAAACATTAACCTTCCTCTTATTATGCCTCAAACGGGTAGCGGATTCCCCACTGTCTTCTTAGCTCATCCATGACCTTCATTACGTCCAGGGTTGCCTTATGAGGCATCTGGGGACACTCTGTCCAGCCATTTCTGATGGCTTCCCCACTGGCTTCGATCTGGTATTCATATCCTGATATCTGTTCCGGCCTGATGTGAGTTTCAATCAGCTCTCTATTGGCATCATAAACCCGGATGGACTCAAAATTATTGACATTCTCAACTACAAGATATCCTTTGGTTCCGTATATGACTCCCATACGGTCAGAGAGCACCCGCAGGGAACTGTTTAAGATTGCCATCTTTCCTCCAGGATAGCATAGGGTTATGCTGTTCTGGGCGTCTACTCCGCTGTCTGTCTTAATCACACTGGACTGGATATCTGTAATCTCATCACCAAAAACAATGGAAGCGAAATTAAGCGTGTACACTCCTACATCAAGAAGTGCTCCCCCTGCAAGCTCCGGTTTTATAAGGCGCGGTTTGTCAGAAACCAGATAACAGAGATTTCCCGTAAGGGTCATAGGCTCTCCGATAACGCCTGAATTTAAAACCTCTTTCAGGGTTTTTGCCATAGGCATGTAACGCACCCACATAGCTTCCGTTATCATAAGATTTTTTTCCTCCGCCAGATCGATCATCTCCTTGGCCTGAGCATAGTTGGCGGCAAAAGCCTTTTCGCAGAGAACATGCTTTCCGTTTTCCAGGCATAGCTTCGCATTGCTGCAATGCTCAGAATGAGGTGTTGCAATGTAGATCAGCTGAATATCCGGGTCTTTCGCAAGCTCCTCATAAGAGCCGTAAGCCCTTTCAATGGAAAAACGTGCCGCAAATTCTTCCGCTTTTTCCAGGCTCCTGGAGGCTGCTCCCAACAGAATTACCTGCGGCATCTGAAGCATTGTATTTGCCAGTACCGATGCGATCCTACCTGTTCCCATGATTCCGATTTTTAACGCTTCCATGTCTTAAACCTCCGTGCTATTATTTCATATATTTTCCTGTTCAGTATAGCACATGAAAAGAGTCTGTACAATTATTCTTTTGGAATGTGCAAAGGGGCTGC
Source organism: Lacrimispora sp. (assembly GCF_032078915.1). Lineage (GTDB taxonomy): Bacteria > Bacillota > Clostridia > Lachnospirales > Lachnospiraceae > Lacrimispora. The sequence continues at coordinate 29,540 of NZ_DAMAUN010000004.1, forward strand.
CCCTTTGCACTCCTGCTCCATCCTTTGAACCAGTTCAATAAATGCCTTCATCTCTCTGCTGATCCATTTATCCCTGTGATAAACCATCTGTCTCCAGGAGTGCAAGTGAAAATCCTTCATGTTAAGAGGCATTAAGGTTCCTTCCTCAATATCCCTGCAAATGGTGAATTCCGGAAGAAAAGAGATCCCTGCGTTGCTGCGGAGAAGCTTGATGATGAATTCCGTATTGCCGATCTCCAGAAAGGGATGAACCTTTTTTCCATAAGCAGCAAGGTACTGTTCCAGCATAAGCCGGTAACTGGCATCCTTTTCCGTAAGGATCATTGGCTGTGAAATGACCTGATCAATGGTAAGACCTGTTTCCATTCCAAAGGGATGGTTCTTTGAAGCAGCAAAAATAATGTTTTCAGGCTCTTCCATCACTTTCACCCATTTTGAATCATACATGCGCTTATCAAGGAAATACACCAGATCAATGGTGTTATGGTTCATCATGGTAAGAAGCGCATCAGGAGAGTCCACAACAATGCTTACGTTGACTAAGGGATAAAGGCGGTGGAACTCTTTAATGAGAGGCGGAAACAAGGTCGAACAGATGGACTCTATGGTTCCGATCACCAGCCTTCCCGTAAGTTCCGAGGATACGGATAAAATATTTTTTACATGGGTTAAGTTCTTTACCACATCAGCCGCATATTCATAAAAGGTTTCCCCCTCATGAGTCAGGGTCGTCTGCTTCCCGATCCGGTCAAACAAATGAACATTTAATTCCCGTTCCAGCTGTTTGATCTGTACGGTGACAGCAGCCTGGGAATAGCCCAACTTTTCAGCCGCCCTGCAAAAGCTTTTCCGGTTTGCCACCTCTAAAAATGTCTTTATTTCCCGAAGCTCCATCTTAAAATCCCCTTCCTTTTCAATTTAAAAATATTAAACGTTATCTTAAAAACATTAAATTTTACATCTACACTTTTATATGGTACATTATAACTAATAAGAAATCAATGATTATTGACAGGCTGTTTACAGAAAATCAATGATACTTTCAGAAAGGAATTAATGTTCATATGGAAAGGGAATGTACGAAATACCGCGCCTATGTGCAGATACTGAAGGAAGAACTGCTTCCCGCCATGGGCTGTACCGAACCAATCGCCCTGGCTTATGCCGCAGCAGCAGCCAGAAAAGCTCTGGGGCAAATGCCTGATAAAGTGGTGGTGGCAGCCAGTGGAAGCATTATTAAGAACGTGAAATCAGTGATCGTTCCCAACACAGGCCATTTAAAGGGCATTCCTGCGGCAGTGGCGGCAGGGATTGTGGCAGGGAATCCGGAAAGAGAGCTGGAGGTCATAGCAGAGGTCTCACCGGAGCAGATAATACAAATGAGAGAATTTATGAAAGAACGAGAGATCACGGTAGAACACCTGGATCAGGGGATTAATTTTGACATCCTGGTCACTCTGTATAAGGGATCATCCTATAGCAGGGTACGCATTGCGGGCTACCACACCAACATCGTCCTCATTGAAAAGGATGGGACCATACAAAAGAAAAAGGAAACGGCATTAGAAGAAGAAACGCTGACCGAACGGAATTTACTCAATATGGAGGATATCTGGGACTTTATCAATTCCGTGGACATCTCTGACATACAGGAGGTCCTGGACCGCCAGATCCGTTACAACTGGGCCATTGCCGAAGAGGGGATTAAGGAAAGCTATGGAGCCAATATCGGCAAGGTACTTCTTAAAAATTCCGGAGATGACTTATCCGTTAAGGCAAAGGCCATGGCGGCTGCAGGTTCTGATGCCAGAATGAATGGCTGCGGACTGCCGGTGGTTATCAATTCCGGAAGCGGAAATCAGGGGATCACCGTTTCCGTACCTGTTATCGTATATGCAAAGGCCTTAAAGGTCAGCGAAGAGAAATTGTACCGGGCCTTAGCCTTATCCAATCTGGCCGCTATTCACCAGAAAACTCCCATCGGCAGATTATCCGCCTATTGCGGAGCCGTCAATGCAGGAGCCGGGGCCGGAGCTGGAATTGCCTATCTCTGCGGAGGGGGCTATGAGGAAGTCATCCATACCATAGTCAATGCGCTCGCCATTGTCTCCGGTATCGTATGCGATGGGGCAAAATCTTCCTGCGCGGCAAAAATCGCCTCTTCCATAGAAGCCGGAATCCTAGGTTACAATATGTACATGCAGGGACAGCAGTTCTTTGACGGCGACGGTATCGTCACCAAAGGCGTGGAGGCTACCCTTAGAAATGTTGGAAGACTGGGGAGAGAAGGAATGAGAGAAACCAACAAGGAAATTATACGGATGATGATAGAGGTGTAACATAGACAAGACAGCAATTCCAGGGGCCTCCTGGAATTGCTGTCTTTTTACCTTAATTGCTCTATCATTGATCAATCTTAAAGGGATCTCCATACATTTCCCACTCAAGAGGTTTTTGTAAGGAATCATTCTCTTCCTTTAAGAATTTCCTTTGGGCAATTGTTCTGCTTAAGTCTTCATGAGCACTTTCAAGTTTCATAACCTTATCTCTTTCATCAAGGAAAGCCGTAAGATAATCCGCTTCATTTCCTCCATCTGCCGGATACTTCGCTTTATTTATTGCTGCTTCTCTTATGCCTGGAAAACTTTCTTCATATGGAACAGATCCGTCACCAGGGCCGTGCATTACGATTGCATCATAGTAAATGAACTGACCCAAAATGGACAATCCATCTTTGACCGCCTGGTCAACTGCCGGATTAAAATACATATCATCTCTGATTTTGTTCTGCGCTTCCTGAAATTCTGCATCTTCGCCGGCAGCCTTCCAGTCATTTTCAAAAGCTTCCCCTAAGCCTTCATGAGAATCCGTACCATTCACTTTTTCAAGAGCTTCTATGTATTTAGCCAGCAGATTCTCTGACTTTGTTTCTGTATAGCCTTTTACTAATTGCAGCATATCTCCCGTTCCGGAACAAAACCCGATGATTCCGGCTGTATAACCTCTCCCATCTTCAATATCTTCAATATAGCTGTATTGAGCTTTCCAATCCAACGATGAATTTTCTGCGCTGGAAACTAACTCCATCGCTATCTCTTTCTTTTCTGAGTCTTTCAAAGAACCGCTTCTTTCGCTCTCTTTCTTTAACTGACCGCCGTTTTGGTTGGAAGTACAGCCTGTCAAAATCAATAACCCCATGAGAGATATAATAACCATGATTTTGTTTGTTTTTTTATTCAAGAAAATTTATCTCCTTTCATCAAACAAAATTTACAGTGGCCTATTGAAAGAAATTAGGAAGATGTTTTTTATGTGCTTCCAGTAATTCCTCCATTACCTGTTTCGCTACGTCCCCGCTGGTAATCAGTGGATTCATCATAAAGGCCTGTAATAAGGTTCCTCTATCTCCTGTAACAGCAGCTTCAATGGTTAATTCCTCCATAGCTTTCATTAATTGCAGCAATCCTCTTTCCTGAGGTTTAAAGCTTCCGAAATTATAAGGAACCGGCCCTTTCCCTGTTAATGTACAGGTCACTTCAACCGCGCAGTCATCAGGAAGATCTTTTATCGTACCGTTATTACGGGTACTAACGGTCATGGTTGTTCTTTTATCATTGTAGATTGAGGTGATCGTCTCACAAGCCGCATCACTATATCTGGCTCCGCCGCGTTCTTCTAACTGTTTCGGTTTATAATTCAAATTGGGATCCTTGTATAATTCATATAATTCGGCTTCAATTTTCTTGACCTTTTCCGCACGGGTTCCATTGTTTTTAAAGTCTTCTAATTCCTCAGCCAACATTTTATCCGTATAGTAATAATAATTATGATACGGGCATGGAACCATATGAAGATTTTCAACTTGTTCAAAAATCAAACGATTATCCTTAATATTTGCAACAATTGAATTTGTTTCTCCACTTCCATACATTTTTTTAATAAGTTCATCCGTTCTGTCGATTCCATTTTTATCAACCACCGTGTGCCAGTGCAGATGGTTAATGCCTGCAAACTGGAAGAATAAGTCTGATGGCATTTCATCAAGTATTGCAGCTTCTTCATAAACCGCATTAATTGGAATATTGCATAAACCAACGACCTTGTTCCAATTGCCATATCTTAAAACAGCTTCCGTAACCATACCGGAAGGATTTGTAAAGTTAATTAACCAAGCTTCCGGACATAGCTCTTTCATTTCCTCTACAATATCCAATATTACCGGAATGGTTCTTAAGGCCTTAAAGATTCCTCCAGCCCCATTGGTTTCCTGACCGATCAATCCATGGCTTAAAGGGATACGTTCATCCAGAATTCGTGCATCTAATAATCCAACCCGCAGCTGTGTGGTAACAAAATCCGCATCTTTTAAAGCTTCCCTCCGGTCCAGTGTTAAGTAAACCTTGCAGTCAATTCCTGCTGCTTCTACCATCCGCTTAGCCATCTCTCCCACAATCTCTAACTTATGCCTGCCTTCTTCGATATCCACCAGCCACAATTCACTGACTGGAAATTCATCATATCTTTTAATAAAACCCTCAACCAATTCTGGTGTATAGCTGGATCCTCCGCCAATTGTTACAACTTTAATTTTTTTTGACATAGCAAATTCCTCCATGATCAATTTTCTGCAGCTCCATCAACTTCAGTATCCGTTGTTTCAAGTGCTTGTATTTCATTCTCCAACATTTGTTTTTCAGCAATCTTGAAAAATGGCATGTAGATGACAATAGCAATGACAATTTCAAGTCCGGACCAGATTGCGGCTCTTATATCCCAGCCAGTAGCCATTAAAGGTCCAATAATCGGAGGCATTGTCCAGGGAACCATCATCATCGGTCTGCCAACCAATCCAATGGACATAAGAAAATAACTGCTGGCAGCCAATACTAACGGAATCAATATGAACGGAATCATCATCAATGGGTTCATGATAATTGGAAATCCGAAGATTACCGGCTCATTTATTTCAAAAATCGAACCTGGCAGTGCCACCTTTCCCAATTCCTTATAGGTTTTTGATTTTGAAAAAATCATGAGAAGAACTAAGGTTAATGTGGCTCCTGTTCCGCCTACATTGACAAACAGGCTGGAAAATCCAGAAGCAGTGATATAAGGAAGCGCTTCTCCTTTGGCATATGCAGAAGCATTTGCAGCAACAAAGGCTAAAAATATGGGATCTGCAACACCTTCTAATGTCATATCTCCATGGATTCCTGCACACCACAATAAGCTTACTAAAAATGTGTAGAGCAAAATACCAGGTAAACTATTTAATGCATGAAGTAACGGCGAAAAGATACTTTGAATAAATTCAGTAATATTAAAATGCAGCGGAACACGAATGGTCCAGAACAGAACTAAAATCAGCATTGCCGGAATCAAAGAAACAAAGGAATTACTTACTGCTGGCGGCACACCCTCAGGCAGCTTAAATACCCAATTCTTTTTAATGCAGAAATGATAAATTTCAGTCGTAACAATACCCGCAATGATTGCTGTAAATAGACCCGTAGAATCAAAACCTGCAGGATCAATGACAAAGCCGTCTGAAAGCTGAGTGGTAATAAAAGCCATTACCGACAGGCCCGCACCGGAAATAGCATCAAGGTCGTAACTTTTACTTAACTCATAACCGATTCCGATCGCTGCTAAAAGTGAAATAATGCCAAATGAGACACCGACAGCAGCATTAATCATGTCTTCATAAGGTGCTAAAAAATTAGTCCAGCTTTCAATTGGAATATTTCCTATGATAAGAAAAATACTTCCGCTTATGATTGCCGGTAACGTTAAGGTTAAACCATTACGTACCGCTACCAAATGTCTTTGATTCCCCAATCTTGACAAGGGCGGTATAATCGTGTCTTGCAGCCAGTTCATCAATTTATCCATCTTTATTTCCCCCTTATTGTGTGCTCAAATTCAATCGCCCAAAGCCTTTTTGACCTGAGCTATGACCTTTGCACCGTTCATAGTGCCATATACCTGCATATCAATGCATTCAATGATCTTACCTGGACAGTCCTTTTCTACTTTCGCCTTGCTGAAACGAACCTGTGGCCCCAGCAGGATGATATCCGCATCCTTTCCCTTGTCCTTGGTGCTTGCAAGTGCATAGGCATTGATCTTACACTCATAATTTTCTTTTTCTGCCGCCTCTTTCATCTTATGAACCAAGAGGCTGGTGGACATTCCTGCCGCACAAAACAAAATAATGTTTCTCATAACTGCCTTCCTTTCTATAAATGAATTATTTTATTCTTAAAATATCAATCATTTCCTTGCACAGGTCCATGACCGTCATGGCATTCATCAGATGATCCTGGGCATGAACCATTAATAGCCCGACTTCTGCCTTTTTGCCGTTTAACTCATTCTGGATCATTTCTGTCTGGACCTCATGTGCTTCCTGAATCGTCTTTTCTGCATCTTCCATCAACTGGTCCGCATGTTTAAAATCACCGTTTTTTGCCGAACGCAGCGCTTCAATCGCAGTGCTTCTGGCGTTCCCTCCGCAGACTACAAGCTTCATAACAATCATTTCAATATCCATTCTCACACTGCCTCTCTCTTAACCTGTAATTATGAGTCTTACAAATGTAATGAAGTGATTCATAACTACCTCATGCTGATCTTGTATTATCTGTATTATTCTATCTGCTGTTAACCTCTCCCTCTGTTGGCAGCTGGTACAGAACGAACGGCAGCCCCTGCTGCTGCAAGCAGGCCGTTCATAAACTTCCCCTTATCACTTCCCTGTCTCCATTGAAAATAATGCAGTTATCTATTGCACATTCACATACTATCATACTTTTTTTTAGAACTCCATGATGCCTTTTTCCATTTTCGTAATGGTACCTTTTTCCTCTCTTTTCCGGTGGAATATAAGCCTCTGCGAAGCTGATCCCCCACAGAGAAAAAGACGTGCACAAAATGATCATCATCTTGTACACGTCCCGCTTTATTCTTTATTCATTACGCCTTTTCCTCATACTTCCTTTGGGATCTGGGCTTCTATGATGCTCATGGCTTCTATAAATGCATCATAATCCTGCTTTTTGATCAGCTCCTGGATTTGTTTCTGGCTTAAAAGAAAGGCCGCCGTCATCTGATAAAAGCGCTGCAGTTCTTCACTGGTATGATCCTTATTGGCTATGGACACCAGGAAAACGGCGCGTACCTTCTGCCCTTCCCAGTCCACCGGTTCATCAAGGATACCAACACATACAAATGTCTCCTCACTGATCGCCTTGTAAACGTGAGGCATTGCCACCATGTTGCCAAAAGCTGTCTTAGCTAACCTCTCCCTCTTAAGCACAGATTCATAAAATTCTTTCGGAAGCTTCTTCTTTTCCATAACAAACTGGCACATACAGCGGAGGACCTCTTCCTTTGTCTGCAGCTTTAAATGAGGCAGAAACATCTCCCGTTCATAGTAATTCCGCACGGAAGATGCCTTATCGGAAGTAAGAACCTTTTTTACATTAACAATGTCTTTGTCATCAAGAAAATACTGAACCTCCAGGATCGGAAGAGGTACGGGAACCGTGATTGGTACGGTGGTAAAGATGTAGTCATATTTTGAAAAATCCACCTTATAAATACTTCCCACATCACAGGCAGTGATTTCGTTTATATAATCTTTAAACGAATTCTGGTATTTATACTGGAGAAGCTTCGCACTTCCCCGACCGGAAGAGCATATCAGAAGTATATTCTTTTTCTCTATTTCTGTCTTTTTCCGCTCAAGGGCAAACGCGAAAGCAAAGGCAAAGTATGCAATTTCATCTTCTGACAAAAGGATATGAAAATGTTCGTTTATGACTGTGACCGCATTGCAGGCCATGGTATAGGAAAGGCAGAACCTTTCCTTTACATCCCGAAGAAGAGGATTCTTCAAGTCCATATCATATTTGATCCTGATGCTTAATGGCACCAGATGCTGGCACAATAGCATACGCAGCTCCAGATCATTGCGGAAATCAAATTTGAACAGATCATACACCCGTTCCAGCATGACAGTTACCAGATCACTGATTTCCTGGGTGATGATGATATTCTGATCCGTTTCATCGGCATGGTATATCATCTTCTTCCCTGCTAAATGTATGGCGATGTAGACGATCTCTGTCTCAGGGAATGTGATGTGGAATGTGGATTCTATCTGTTCCGCAATTTCTTTTGCGATCTGATACTCATACCGGCCGTTCAAATTCTTCAAAGGCTCCTCAGGCATGGGCACATAATGGCATTCCATGATCCGGCTGATCGCTATGTAGAGATGAACAACAAGATTCTGATAGGCAGCTCCGGGAATCAGAAAATCGTTCCTTTTAAGAACATCCGATACGCATGCCGCAATCTCATCCATACTCTGATTGCCTTTATGAAGCCGTTTTCCAGAAAAAGACGCAATGCATAATCTTGCCTCGAACTCTCCTCCTTCCAGCTTAATTCCGTAATTAGGTTTTCGGATGATTTTTATGTTAAATTTATTTAAGTATTGTTCTACTTCCTTTAAATCCGCAGTCAATGTCCGCTTCGAAATATACAGACTGTCACTCAATTCATCCAATTTTACATAGGAAGGGCTGTTAAACAGATATTCCAGCAGGTATTGTATCCGTTCCTCCGACGTATCAGGCAGATATTGATCGGAATGATGGGTGTCCTGAATAAAAGAACCGAACCTTTCTTTGTCCGAAACGTTCAGATAATATCCTACACCATATTTTGAAAGAATCGAGGCCCCATTGGGCTCTATTTCCTGATTCATTTCTTTCAGCAGATTGCGAATGGTCTTTGTCCCGATACAGATCTGCCCTGCAAGATCTTCTGCCGTATAGTATTCACTGTCTGACAAAATATCCAGGATCTGTCTCTTTCGCCTATCCATATCTATTCACTCCTATTTATTCATGCCAAATACGAAATACTTTTAGCTATATTTTTTATGCATATTTACATAATACCATAATCTGCAAGGGAACTAAATGATTCTTTTTTCCAATTTAAATGTGGTAAACTCTTCTTACCGATAGCTAATACAAAAAACCCCATTCCATTGCGGAACGGGGCGACGACATGGGTCCATATTTTTTAATCTATACAAGTCCGGAAAACACCACAAATCCGGGTTCTTTACACCTCTTCATTTAACTTGCTTAAGCGCGCAGCCTGATCCGCAGCAATGAGAGAATCCAGAAGCTCATGAATGTCTCCATTCATAATAGAGTCAATCTTATAAAGAGTCAGCTTGATCCTGTGATCCGTTACACGGCCCTGGGGAAAATTATAGGTCCGGATCTTTTCAGAACGGTCTCCGGTACCGATCTGGCTTCTTCTTTCCTCGGCCTCTGAATTCTGCCGTTTCTCAATCTCCATATCATAAAGCTTGGAACGCAATAAGCGGAAGGCCTTTTCCTTATTCTGAAGCTGTGACTTTTCCGTCTGGCTGTAAATCACGATTCCCGTAGGCATGTGGGTAAGACGAACGGCAGAGTCGGTAGTATTTACGCACTGTCCGCCGTTTCCGGAAGCACGCATAACATCGATTCTCACATCTTTATCCTCGATCACTACGTCAAACTCTTCTGCTTCGGGCATAACTGCCACAGTGGCCGTAGAGGTGTGGATTCTGCCACCGCTCTCTGTCTCCGGAACCCGCTGTACCCGGTGGACGCCGCTTTCATATTTCATCTTGGAATAAGCGCCCTTGCCTGTAATCATGGCAACTACTTCCTTAAAACCGCCGATCCCATTTTCATTGACGCTGATCAGTTCTACCTTCCAGTGATATCCCTCCGCATAATTTACATACATACGGTAAAGTTCAGAAGCGAACAGGGCCGCCTCGTCACCGCCTGCTCCGGCACGGATCTCCAGAATAATATTCTTGTCGTCATTAGGGTCCTTAGGTAAAAGTAAGATCTTAAGCTCCTGCTCAAGCGCCTCGATCTGCTTCTTGGCATCGGATAATTCCTCCTTTGCCATCTCCCGCATCTCCTCGTCGCTCTCTTCCTCCAGAAGTGCCAGGCTGTCTTCCACGGTCTGCTTAGCCTTTTTATACTGGGTATAAGTCTCTACTAAGTCCGCCAGATCCGCCTGCTCCTTCATCAGCTTCCGAAACCGGTTCTGATCCTCTGCTACGGAAGGATTGTTAAGCTCCTGCATCAATTCTTCATAATGTATTAAAATATCATCTAATCTATCAAACATTGGTAACCTCCTGAATTTCATGGAAAGGACTGTTGTTCACATTTATCATGAATCCGCATTGCAACCCTTAAAACCTGCGGTTTAAGGGCTCACGGGCATTCGTGAACAAACCACGCGGTCCAGTCCTGCCGCATCTTTAACCACCTGGATCTCTCCAAAGCCGGCATCCTTTAATAAACCGCTGACAGCCTCTCCCTGGTCATAGCCGATCTCAAAATAAACCGCGCCTCCCAGGGTTAAATGAGAGCGGCTTTCCAAAGCAAGCTTCCTGTAAAAATACAAACCGTCTTCCTTCCCGTCAAGGGCCAGCATCGGCTCATGATCCCGGACTTCCGGCTGCAGTCCTTCTATTATCTTCGTTGGAATATAGGGAGGATTTGACACGATCACATCAAACTTTTTCTCTTCCTCTAACGAGGCAAATAAATCGCTTTCTATTAAAGTGACCTTTCCCTCTCCTAAAAGCTTCCCCACATTCCTTTCCGCCACCTCAAGGGCTTCCCTGGAGATATCCACGGCAGTTACGCGGTCAAATCCACCAAGCTTAGCAAGGCTGACGGCGATGCAGCCGCTTCCCGTACATAGATCCAGTACTTCCGGCTGCTTTCCTTTATAATCCTTTAAGACCAGCTCCACCAGAGTTTCCGTATCCTGCCTTGGAATCAGCACATGCTCATTTACAAAAAATTCAAGGCCCATGAACTCCCGGCTTCCTGTAATCTGCTGAAGAGGGATCCTCCTGGAACGTTTCTCTATCATGGACCGGTATTTGGAAACAGTCTCTTTAGAAAAGTCCTCATCCGAAAGCACTCTGTTCCTGTCTATAAGAAAATGGACCATATCCGTGCGGAATGCCTCAAAAAGCAGGTATCTGGAATCAAGAGTTGCCTCTTCCACTCCTGCCCTTGATAGCTTTTCTGTTCCTTCTTCCAATAAATGCTGTAAAGTCAGATTCATGCTCTCTTCTCCGGGAAATTCCTGTTAAGAAATCCCCTCCAGTCAAACACAGCCTCTACAGAAGCAATACCTACTAAAATCATTTCATCGTCCGGCTCCTTGGTGGTCAGTCCCTGCATCCACATGCCTGGGCGGCTCAATAAATCCACCAGTTTGGAATTGCTGCGCCCTGCCAGACGTAAAAATTCATAGGATACTCCGGCTATGACAGGAATCAGTATAATCCGGCTGAGGATCCGAAGGGGCAGAGTATTCACTCTCACCACCATGAAAAACAGAATGCTGATGATCATGACGATCAAAAGAAAGCTGGTTCCGCAGCGCTTATGTTCCTTGGAGCTGTTTCTGACATTTTCAACAGTAAGATCAAGACCGTGCTCCAGGCAGTTGATGCACTTGTGCTCCGCTCCATGATACATAAAGGTCCTTCGGATATCCTCCATGCGTGAAACCAGACTGATGTAAGCGATAAAAATTCCGATTCGGATCACACCTTCCAGAATCGCCATGACCGTCTGGGATTTTATAAAACTATGGAATATATTTGCAAGAAACATCGGCAGTACCATGAAAATCAGGATGGCCATTACCACAGAAAATGCCATCACAATACTCATCAATGACTTTTCCATCTTCTCCCCAAACAGCCGTTCCAACATCTTTTCAAATTTGGAAGGCTCCATATCCTCCTCATCGTCCTCAAAAAAACTGGCTGAAAAGGTCAAAGCCCTCATACCTAACACCATGGAATCCACAAAACTGAATATTCCTCTGATAAATGGCAGAGAAAAAAGCTTTACCTTTTCTCCCATACTGACATAAGTATCCTTTTTCACTTCAATGGTTCCGTCCGGCTTTCGGACTGCCGTGGCATACTCATCCCCGTTTTTCATCATAACGCCTTCAATCACGGCTTGCCCGCCGATTCCTGAATACTTCATACGCCAAACCACCTTTCCGTTTAAAATGGAAGCTTTTCACTAGTTAAAATCCCAAAAAAGGCTGAGCTAAAGTGTTTCCACCAAACTCAACCTCTTCTTTGCCCCTGATATAATAAGGAAGTTCCATACGCCCAATGTGCACATAGAACGGCTGATTTCCTGAATTCATGAAGGAAGTCCGATTCACCCGAGGTTCCTCGAACGATTAATTTACTAAATTCAGGCTGCACAACCTTTGCCTTCATAAGTAAATTATGCTTCAGCCTTAACGCCATATTTACGATTGAATTTATCAATACGTCCACGAGCGGAAGCAGCCTTCTGCTGACCGGTGTAGAATGAATGGCATTTAGAACAAACCTCTACGTGGATATCTTCCTTAGTAGAACCAGTTACAAATTCGTTACCACAGTTGCAAACAACTTTTGCCTGGTAGTAATTTGGATGGATTCCCTCTTTCATGATTTTCACCTCACATACTTTGATTTCTATTAAATCGCAGTCCGTAAACCGACTTTGTCTAATAAACAGCTTACATAGTATAACATAGAAATTTTTTTAATGCAAGCTTTTATTTCTATAAAAAACCCGTATTCTCTAGAAAAAGCGCATTTTTTTGGAGGTTTCCACGAATTCCCTGTTGTTTCTTGTCCTTGAGAATAAGTCCAGTATTTTCTCCACCGCATCTTCCGGTTTCAGGGTATTTGTAGCCTTTCTGACGACATCAACCGCTTCTGCTTCTTCCCTTGTAAGCAGCAGGTCATCCCTTCTGGTACCCGACTTAAGAATGTCAATGGCAGGGAATATCCTCTTCTCAGACAGCTTCCGGTCGAGAACCAGTTCCATGTTGCCGGTTCCCTTAAATTCCTCATAAATAACGTCATCCATACGGCTGCCCGTCTCCACAAGAGCGGTGGCAAGAACGGTAAGACTGCCTCCCTCCCTCATATTTCTGGCTGCACCGAAGAAACGCTTCGGCATATGAAGGGCTGCCGGATCCAGACCACCAGATAAAGTACGTCCGCTTGGAGCTACCGTCAGGTTATAGGCTCTTGCCAGACGAGTAATGCTGTCTAACAGGATCACCACATCCCGGCCATGCTCAACAAGGCGCTTGGCCCTTTCGATCACCATTTCCGACACTCTCTTATGGCGATCCGGAAGCTCGTCAAAGGTGGAGTAGAGCACTTCCACATTATTTCCGTAAATGGATTCCTTAATATCCGTGACCTCTTCAGGACGCTCATCAATCAATAGAATCATGAGATGGATATCCGGGTGGTTTACGGTTATTGCCTTTGCCACATCTTTAAGCAGGGTCGTTTTTCCTGCCTTTGGCGGGGATACGATCATACCTCTCTGCCCCTTTCCAATAGGAGCTAAAAGGTCCAGGACACGCATGGCGGTGGTGTTTTTTCCTCCCTGGGTCTCCATATGAAGCCTTTCATCCGGGAATATGGGGGTCATATTTTCAAAATTCGGACGGCGTTCTGCCGCACTGGTGGGATAGCCGTTGATTTTCTTTACATATAGAAGGGCAGCAAACTTTTCTGCCGCCGTTTTCACTCTGCGGCTTCCATGAATGATATCTCCTGTTTTCATGTTAAACCGGCGGATCTGAGAAGGAGCCACGTAGACGTCATTTTCACCTGGAAGGTAGTTTTCACAGCGGATGAAACCAAAGCCATCTGGCATGACCTCCAGAATTCCATGAGCCTCGATACCGCTGTCCAGTTCCTGCAGTTCAGGGCTTGGCTGAAAATCTCCTCTTGGTTCTTCCGTAACAGTTTCGGGCCTTGCCTCATTCCTGGCGGATGGCTCTGTGCTGTTTCCCTGTGCCGGCCGATAGCCTGCAGGCCTTTGCTGACTTTCCGGACGATAGGAACGGACAACAGTCTTCCTTTGGCCGCCGGCCGCAGACTGTATCTGCTGATCCCCGTTCATCTGTCCCTGTTGGCTCGCAGAATCCGTATGAGGCTGGGTCTGAGCGGCTGGTTGTGCCGTAACAGTCTTAAAAGCCTCTTTTTTTACTTCCTCCGCCTTTTCTACTGAAACATTCCCCGGCGAAGCAGGAGCCTCCTCTCCCTTTTCGCAAAGTAAATCTATAATTTCAGCTTTTCGCATGGAGCTGCACCCTTTGATTCCCTGGGCTTTGGCAAGCTCCTTTAATTCCGCTAACGGCAATGTTTGTAATTTTTCACGCATATTATTCTCCTTCATGATTCCTTATAACAGTTGTTTCGTAATCTTGGGAATGCTTCACGATAGAATATCGCAACAGATGGCCGGAAATGTTATTCCGGCCCAAATCATGATAAACCAGGTCGTACGATACGCCTATTATATACCTTAATATTAAAAAAGAAAAGTTATTTTTTCAGTTCCCTTAAATGCTCTTTGATTCTACGCTCATAACCATTTTCCGTAGGATGATAGAACGATATGTCCTCCATCCCGTCCGGAAGATACTGCTGTTTCACATAATTGCCCGGATAATCATGGGCATAGAGATAGCCCTGCCCATGGCCCAGCTTCGCCGCTCCCTTATAATGGGAATCCTGCAGATGAACCGGCACAGGCATGGTTTTCTGGTTCTGTACTGTATCCAGAGCCCCAAACACCGCCATGCAGGCCGCATTGCTCTTAGGTGCCGAGGCCACATAGGTGACCGCTTCCGCCAGAATGATCTGTGCTTCAGGAAGCCCGATCCTTTCCGCTGCCTGGGCGGCTGCCACTGCCAAAATAAGAGCCTGGGGATCTGCATTACCTACATCCTCCGCAGCACAGATCATGATTCTTCTGGCAATGAACTTTATATCTTCTCCCGCATAAAGCATTCTTGCCAGATAGTAAACGGCCGCGTCGGGGTCCGAACCCCGCATGCTCTTTATGAAGGCCGATATGGTATCGTAATGATTGTCTCCTGTTTTGTCATAACGCACCACCCGCTTTTGGATGCATTCTTCTGCCACCTGGAGACTGATATGGATTTTTCCGTCTGACGGATCCCGGTCCGTGGTCATGACTCCCAGCTCCACCGCATTTAAAGCGGCTCTTGCATCTCCATTGGAAACATCCGCCAGAAATTCTTCCGCCTCCTCGTCAATCTCTGCGTTATAGGAGCCCATTCCTTTATCCTTATCATATACCGCCCGGTGGACCAGTTTTCTGATGTCCTCCTTTTCCAGAGGCTTAAGCTCAAATACCCTGGATCTTGAAAGAAGAGCTCCATTTACTTCAAAATAAGGATTTTCTGTAGTGGCTCCTATGAGAGTCAGTGTCCCATCCTCCACAAATGGAAGGAGATAATCCTGCTGCCCTTTGTTAAAACGATGGATCTCATCCACGAACAGGATTGTCTTTTTACCATACATTCCTAAGGAATCCTTGGCTTCCTTCACGATTTCTTCCATGTCCTTTTTTCCGGCTACAGTGGCATTGATCTGTCTGAACTCTCCGCTGGTGGTGTTGGCAATCACCCTTGCCAGAGTGGTTTTACCGGTTCCCGGAGGACCGTAGAATATCACAGATCCCAGCTTGTCCGCCTTAATGGCCCGGTAAAGCAGTTTGTCCCTGCCAATGATATGCTGCTGCCCCACTACCTCTTCAAGTGTCGACGGTCGAAGCCTTGATGCAAGGGGGGACTCTTTTTTCATGGTATTTTCCCTCATATAATCAAACAAATCCATTATTATTCTCCCGTATTCTAAAATCCCTTGAGGAAGAACCTCTTGCGATAATCCGAAAGAAGCCTTCCGGCTGTAACAAGAGTATATCCCTGCTTTGATAAAGTGTCAATGATATCCCGCTTTCCCGAACCTTCGTAAGAAAATTGTTTATAATTCTTCCGGATACTTCATATTCCAGTCATTTCGTACTTTTGTCATTATGTTCATGACATCTACCGTATATTCCAGGCGCATTTCCTTACATTCTCCGGCAACAGCTTTCTCCATATCCAGGATTTCATACAACAGGGCATCGTCGGTGTTTCCTGCTTCAATCACTTCCCGGCGGTTATCTTCCGTATAAGTGATCACCGCCTTGTCTGCCCTTGGATATTCATATATTTCTATATAGCCCTTGTCAAAGGCCACTGTTCCCCGCTTAGGCTGCTTTGCATGAAGAGACAGAGAAATGGAAGCCATCTCCTGCTGATTGTTCATTAGCAGGATTCCTGCCTGTTCATCAACGCCGCTGGGGGCAAGCTTTACCTGTGACAGGATCTGGTCCGGGGCCTCTGCCATAAACCATCTTGCAAAGGAAAGGGCATACACCCCAATATCAAGCAGTGCTCCGCCGGCAAGACTTGGACTAAAAAACCTGTTTTCCATATTATAATCCTTATAGCTTCCAAAATTCATCTGGATAAAGCGCAGAGGGCCCAGTTGACCGCTTTTCGCAATTTCCTGCAGTTTTTTATAAAGGGGCATATGATAAATTGTCATTGCTTCAGCAAGTACCAGGTCATTTTTCTCCGCAAGGCTGACCGCCTCAGAAAGCTCCTCAGAATTCAGCGTAATCGATTTCTCACACAGTACATGCTTTCCATTCTTTAATGCCTCTTTCAAATAAGTAATATGGGTATTATGGGGTGTTGAAATATAAATAATATCCACATCATCATCATGAAATATGTCATAGACATTATGGTAAACCTTCTCCACTCCGTATGTTTCTGCAAATTTAACCGCATTTTCATAAGTTCTGTTTCCGACCCCGTATAAAGTTCTTCCCTGCTTCTTCAAATTTTCTGCCAGCTGCTTTGCAATTACTCCACAGCCTAATGTCGCCCAGCGATACTCTTTCATACCCGATCCTCCTTAATGCTCCTCATTTCCTCATGTGCCCGTATAATTCTGCTTCTTCAAAACTTCTTCTATATAATGTATTATGGGCAGTACCTGTTCCTTTGTCAAGTATTGCAGCCAGAGTCTTATGGTTTGGAACGCAATATTGCATTTTGCATACAAAAAAGCCCTATTTACTTTGACAGAAAGCCTGTCTGGCAAATAGGGCTGAACCTTGAACTTTTGCAGTTATTCTGTATTCCTTCCACTCTGAACTTCAATATTGTAGATCATAAATGTTTCCCTTCCTATCTGTATGCCTGGATGTCGGTTCTTTCATCCGTTTTTTTCTGAACTCTGTTTCTTTTTCGCACTCTTTTAACTATGACAAGTAATAAAAGTATGATCAGTAGAATTGTAAGGATTGACAAGGTGACGGAATTTGTCAGAAGCCATTTTAAGAAATTCCAAAACCCCTTTCGCCCATCCCGCTCATAGGCCGCTACTGCTTCTTTCTTATATATAATCTGCTCTGTCTGATTCTCAGCTTCTGCATCAATATAAGTTCCATGATAAATATTGGCTTCTATGGAAGGGAAGGTGACATCCCCTCCATAAATTCCCCTGATATCTTTTACAAATTTACGCCCATGAGCAGTAGCGTTTCGGATCATTTCTCCATCCTTTGACACAGGATCCCCTTCCCATTCTATGCTTGTTATCTCATAGTACTGTGATGGCAAATTAAGATAACTTAAAAATAATTTTGCGTGATCTATTAAAGGGGAACGGTTAGAAATCTCAGTCTGACCCAGCATGTAAGAGTCCGCATCGTATCCCCTCACGGTTATAGGGAATGTAAAATTATAATCCCAGTAGGCACTTTCTTCTTTATAGCCAACCGCTGGAAGTGTTACATTTAATTCCTGCATTAAATCCTCATTGATAACCTTGACCTGGGCATCTTCCGGCAGAGAATCTATGTATTCTACTCCTTCATACAATATGGAGGCTTCTGAATATTTCGCAGTCTCTTCCGTGACCACCTTTGAAAACCCGCTGGTTTTTAATGTGTATTTTTTTCCTTCTTTCACTATCTCTTCTATTGGTGCATATCCTTCTGGATCTCCAACAAAGGGATCAGAGTCATAGGTAATAATATCCCCTGGATGAATTTCCTCCACATTGTTTATTTGAACAGACTTTAACCGATAGACAATACCGCCCTTTTCATAAACTTCTTTAAATCGGGGCCTTCCATCTTCCTCTTTCATGAAGGTCCTATACTCTTTTTTTATTTCAATGAACGTTTCTTCCGCATGTGCTATTCCAGCGCACCCCAAAACAAGGGGTGCGACAAGGAACATAGCAGCAAAACCTTTCTTAATCCTATTTTTCATCCTTCTTATCTCTTCTTCTCCTTACGATTGCGATGAAAGTAACGATACCGACCAGCCCTATACTTAAGAGCAGTCCTCCTCTCAGATCTACATCACCTGTTTTAGGCAGCCTTCTCAGCCAACCCCAGAATCCTTTTCCTTTATAGTTAGTAACTCCAAGACCATTTAGGCCGGATTGATATGTGGCTGTGATGAAACCCTTTTTCTTCCCGTGTTCCGGATTGTTATACAATATAAATTCTCCTGTTACAGCTCCATCATCCGTTACATAAATGGTCAGGCAGGTATCCGTCTTTATATACCTCTCCGGGGCTTTTATTTCATGTACGGTATATTTTCCAGAGCGAAGCGGAAGGAAGGAAATTTCACCGTTTTCATCTGTTATTCCTTTGTATACCGGCTCTTCGGCTTCATTTCTGATCTCCAGCTCTGCACCGGCTAATTTTTCTGAGGTTTCAGCGTCTGCCTTTTGGATTAACACCTCCGGAGAAGGATGATTTACAACTGATATTGTACTGTTTCCTGATACCTCACCGTTATGAATGGTAAAGGAGTAGATGTGATCTGTTAAAAGGTAACCAGGAGCTGACTTTGCTTCTTTATAGGTATAGGTTCCGTTTTCCGGCATATCGAATTTTGCATACCCATTCTCTCCCGTATTTACAGTCAGGTATAAACTTCCGTTAGGTCTGTAAATAGAAAATTCCACGTCTTTTATTCCCTGCCCTGTAGCAGCGTCTATTTTATATAGAAACATTTTTTCAGAACCAGGGCTATGCTGCTTGAGATCTGTCATTGTGACTTCCAATAGTCCGGAGCCTTTTGGCACTGTAAATGCTATATCAGAGGAAAGAAAATACCCTGATGGAGCTTTCACCTCATGAAGGTAATATGTTTTTCCCGCCTCTAAGCTTCCAGTGATATCTATGGCCTCGCCTGTTGTCTCAAAATCCGGAATAACCACATTTTTCTGATGATCCAACACCTGTAAAATGGATCCCTTTAGAAGCACACCGGATGAATCCACTTTGTTAAGCCGAATCGCAGTGACTTCGTTTTTCATTTCAACCATGTCTACCGCACCATTTTTGCTTACGGTAAAAGGAACATCTTCTGCATATGAATATCCATCTACAGGATGGATTTCGTGGAGCCAGTACCGTTCTCCCGCCTTTAATTTTGCAATGAGTTCATGAGGCTGCTCCCCAGATATCCACTCTTCCACAATATTTCCATCCTTATCTTTTATACTCATATGATTTCCTGGCTGCTCTTCACTGCCCGTGATAGCCTTTTTAGATAGGATCAGATGGGTTGGATTGTCAATCATGATAATAACGTCCTTATCACTGTTTATACTGACTGTAAATGGGATATCTTCTGCGTAGGCATATCCATCTGCCGGAGTGATTTCGTGAACCCAGTACTTTTTCCCGGCCTCCAGCTGGCCTGTTAATTCCTTCAACTGGATTCCTGTGATAAAGATCAAATCTTCTCCGGCCTTAAAACCATTTTCATCACGGATTGCCCTTGCCGGGGTCTTATCTTCATTTAAGATCTGAAGCGTACTTCCCGGCAACTGACCGGCTGATTCTGATGGCGTTCCAATAAGAAGGGAACCTTTCTGTTTTTTTATCAAGACCTCCGTTTTTTTATCCTTCATGACTACAGTAATCAGACCTGGTTCCTCCGGAACAGTAAAGGTCACGCTCTTGCTATAGCTATATCCAGCCGGAGGCTTCTCTTCTGAAAGTTCATAAGTTTTTCCCGCAATCAGTAGTCCCGTTAAAACTATCGGTCTCCCAGTAGCAGTGAACTTCTTAATTAATGTCCCAGTATCCGTTTCCCGGATAGAGAAGCGGCCGCCTGATAGAATATCTCCTGTCTCTGCATCTACTTTTAAAATCTTTATTTCTGTTTTTTTATCCTGCATGATGATGGTTGACCTTATGCCGCTTTCCTCCGCCGTGAAGCGGATCTCTTTTTCAAAAGAGTATCCAGCTGGGGGCTGCTCTTCCAAGATGATATATTCTTTTCCTGGAGTAATCAGTTTTGCCGGAATAAGAACCTCCCTTCCTTTTTCTTTCGTGAATTCATAAATGATTTTTCCTGTTTCTGCATCAATCAGGCTGTAACGGCCTCCTGTAAGCTCCTCTCCTGTTTGCCCATCCACTTTCGTGAAATATAAGTGTACCGGCCGATCTTCCATATCCACATTATCAACCATTCCTGAAGCATTTAGCTGAAAGCGATAAACTCCGCTTATCAGGCTGCTTCCGTCACTATACATTGTGGTTTCTATGAGACGGTAGTTACCTCCTGCTGTCAAGATCTCCCGGATCGTTTCATTGTTCCGGTTGTTTTCAAATACTGCGCTCTGTATGGCCTTTGAAACCTCTCCCGTTATCATTCCCTCTTCTATCTGCCCGGTAGCGCGGAGTACGCTGTCATAGCCGTCTTTTTGCTCCTGTGTAATCTCATATCTGGTTCCATAGGGCAAGCCTCCAAAGGTGAGGTACCCGTCACCGGTTATTGTGATATTTCCTTCTCCTTTGATCCGTCCCTCCGATGTACCACCGTATGCCTGATATCCAGTTAAGGCTTTTCCAGCAGAGTCCATAAGTCTTACATGGTAAGTAAATTCATCCGTCTGATCCTTTCCGGTTCCAGTCAGCTTATTTATGATAGTAATGGAACCTTCCGGGACAATGGGATTTGTGAGAGTAGTACGCCTCGTAACTGCCTCCGCCTGTGTTTCAAAATACACATTTGTCTGCATTCCCGTCTCACCGCTGACCACAGCCACCACGTCCACCGTACCACTTTCATGGGCATCGATATCCGTAAGATTCCAGGTAATACTTCCGTTTTGTTCTACTCCATAATTGGTGGATCTTAAATAATCAAGTCCATCTTTTAGGACCGCATTGATACGGATATCAATTGGATGATTGTAAGGATTGGTATAGGTAACCGTGTATTTTATGACACTTCCGGTTTTTACTGCACTGTGATCCGCTCCTATGCTGCTTGTTACTTGTGCTATAGGGATTTCCCTTGTTACTGGGTTTTTGATCGTATAATCATGATTGTCCTCATTAACGGTCCAGCTTGCAAGGACGTTACCATTTCCATCGGCCAGCTCCTGCCTTGTTTCCAGGTATGTCCTGGAAGGAATGGAATAAGATCCATTTTCGTCAAGATAGATCCGTTTCGTTTCCTTAAAGGACTTTTCTGTCCTGCCATCAGAATATCTGGTGTATTCGGTGATTTCATATAAATGGCCGTTTATGATACCATCTTCCGCCGTTATAACCTGACCGCTGCCTGTCCCAATAAAGGACGGAAGCTGGATTCCTGCGTCTAAGTCTTTTAATATGGTATATACCTTTACTGGAACTCTTGAAGTGACGGTTAAGGCTTCTATGGCATCATTGTCACAGGCCAGCTTTAAAATGCTAAAATCATTAGATACATTCCTGATTCCGGTTCCCGTTTTATTTAAGGTAAAGATCACCGGCTCTGAAAGGGCATATCCGGCTGGGGCTTTTAGTTCTTCCATGATGTAAACCCGGTTCGCTGACAGCTTCTTTGTCAGGATAAAACCATCCGGACCTGATATGAAAGTCTGGGTGGCTTCTCCAGCCTTTTGGTACACTCCATCAATGACCACTGCCTCATACACAGCTATTTCTGCACCTTCCACAGCCATCCCATTATCAAAGTTAGTTTTTTTGAATTGAATTTTTGTTGGCTGGTCCTCAATTTCACAGGTATAAAGTACTTCTTTTCCGACTTCTTTTCCATCAAATTGGAACTTCTTCATTCCTTCTGAGATCTGGTAAAAATCCGGTGGAGAAATTTCTTCAATAACATAAGTGAAAGGTATTATAGTTCCGTCTTTCTGCACTGTGCCCACCGGAAGTTCGGCTATTTCTGCCTTTCCATCTGTTCCAGTTGTCATGTACCAGACAGCCCCGGTATCTTTATTAGATACCTTAAAACGGGCGTTTTCCAGTCCCTCTCCGGTATCGGAAGCCTTCTTTTTAATTTCCAGCTTCCCGACGGTTGGGATATTTACGACCCGGTAAACAGGAACTTTTTCTGTTCCTACGAGGATCTTTATTGGGCTTATCTTCTGCATGTAGGCTGGAGCCGTAAGCTCTGCGATATAATAGGTTCCATAAGGGGTTTTGCCGATTTGGTGAGGTTTTAAATCTCCCACGGTGAATCCCTCCAGAATGTCCCCATTAAATTTATCGTTTTCCGTATACCTTCCATCTGATCCGGAAATCCAGGTCTGTATTAGGTGGGCTTCATCTTCCACAAAGTTCCCAGCTTCATCAGCCCGGTAAAGGGCCAGTTCTGCGCCCTCTGCGGCATATTCTCCGGCACCATTTTTTACTACTTTGTGAACGTTAATGTACTTTTCCTCATTTTCAAGGCTGAATCTCTGCACATTTCCAGTCTCTATTAGGACAATAGCCTTTGGATCGGCTGTTTCAAAGCCAGCCGGTGTTTTTTCTTCCACCAGGACGTAATTCCCTACTTTCTTCCCTTCTTTTACTGCATGAAAGGGCAAATAATCAATCCGGTGCAAGCCTTCTAAGGTGTCATAACTCTTTATCCCGTTTTCCACTTTGTAGTTGAATTGATATTCAAAGTTAAGAGGAAGTTTTCCATCTGGATCAAGGAAACCATTCTTTACATTCCGGTATATGGTGATTCGAATTGTCTTTCCGGCATCAGTGGTCCAGGTCTGGACGGTCCCCTCCCCTTTTCCGGTCTGAATGATTTCGCTCCGCTTGGCCTTCCGCTCCCCGTCTTTCGTGTACCAGATGAGGGAAGTAAGGTCCTCCCCTTTCTCCTGGTAAGCTGCTTCAAAGTCCGTGATAAAACTGGACTGGTTTTCTGCCAGGCCAAAAAAGTCCTTTATGCGGTTCATAAAACCAGCACTTTTTTCTGTTTTATCTGTATACTCAGTCAGGTCATCGGTCATCCATCCCACTACCCTCTTTTCCACGTCATATACTGGCTTCACTCCATCCATCAGAATGTTTCCGTCTTTATCTGTTTTCGCTTCATAAAGGGCCAGGCCAGCCGCATGGCTGTTCGGAAGCTGAACCTTTTTTCCGGTGCTATCCTGAGCCTGCCCCGTTTTATCGGGTACGTAGTATTTATAGACCTCCAGCTTGGTATGGTCATTCTTTAGATTTACAGTCTGCACTTCTCCGGCAGCTTTTATCGTAAGTTCCATGGAGCTTCGGACATACCCAACAGCTGCATCTATCTCTTCCAGAATATAGTCCCCTGCAGGAATTCCCTCAAAGTATTTCGGAGTCCCGTCTGTGATCCAGTCGGCTATCATTTGCACTGGCGCATTATCAGCTGTATTTTCTACCGTCCATTCTGCCGCCTTACTCTCTGCTTTTGCAAAATAGTATCCTTTCGGATAGGTTTCGCTGTCCGTGGTATAAACCCGCTTAGCTTTATAAAGTGCCAAATGCGCCCCGGAAACTTGACCATAACGGTAGGCTCCCTTCGGCTCTGTGACTGTAAGACCCTCCTGATAATCACTGAGTACATCAATTCGGTACTGGTCCGGTGCATCGGTCTTTACGATCTCCACCTTAATCTTCTCATCCTCCAGCCCGGTCTTTTGGACTTCTCTGGTTTCTATAACGGTAACACCTACCGGAAATCCCTTGGTATAGCCTGATGGAGCTTTGACCTCTTCCATGATGTACGTTCCTGGGATCACCCGCTTTAGCATATCGGCCTGGCCTGCTGTCATATCTGCCTTAAATGGATCATTGGGGTACTTCTCTCCGGTAATCCAGGTATTCTCCATGATCCAGGCTTCTCCCTTGCGGTGATAAAGCTTCTTATCATCTGTAATGTCCTCTTCCTTCCCGATATCTTCCATGCCGGTCTTGTCATTGATCCTATAAGCTGCATTGTTATAGGCAGAAAGAAGGTCATCGTATTTGTAGCGGACGAAATCACCATCAATATCATAGACAGGATCGCCCTTTTTATAGATTTCAGCCGATCTCTGGTAATACTCCGGAAGGCCATGGCTATTCAAGACCGGATTCATGCTTTTATCAAATAGAACTCCGTTATAAGTCCCTGTGATATATTCCTGATCCGTGTCGGCGTTGATGGCAGCGATTCTCCAAGTTTTGATTTTTTCTCTGGCTATGACCGCTCCGGTTTTCGGGGCCTGCCCCGCTTTATCGGGTATCCGGGATACTTTTACCGGCCATACCAGGACCTTTTGTCCTTCTTTGGCGTAGGCCATGCCGGTAGTTGGATTAACAAATGCATCCCGGTTGCCATTGCTGTCAAGGTGATAAAAGATCGTTCCATGGCTTAAATTAAAGCACTTGTCTGTTGAAGAATATTTCACCGCAGTCAGATCACCTCCAGTCAGCTCGTAGACAGGCTGCCCGGCTTTCAGCACGTAAATGGATTCCTGGTTTTTCACTTGTACCTGGTTCCCGTTTCGATCATAGCCATAAAGCTTCCCATTCGCCCCGTTTTCTGTTACCTTCAGCTCTCCAAGGGAATAGAAAAGAATATCTGTATCCCATCGCTCTATCGTCCGGTAAGTCCAGGTTCCTTCCCCTGACTCTCCGTTTAAGCTTCCTTCCTCATCCTCCTCTCGAATAAATTCAATAGTTGTCCCAGCGTGTCCCTTTAATACCTGAATGGACTGAACATTGTTATTCCGGTCCCTTATTATCTCAATACCATCATATCCATAATCTCCGCTGTCCCCATTTTCCTTGATTTCTATGGCGTCATAAAGAGTCATCTGCGCCCCGGCCACGTAGCGGTTGTTATCGTCGGCGGTATCTAAGGGCCTAGATATCAGGCCATATCCGGCAAATACACTATCTACATAGACCGGCTCTGCATCTTCGCCTGCGGCCTTTCTGGATTCTAAGTACTCCAGGGTACCTTTGAACCAGGCATAGCCTAAATAAGTTCCGTTTTTATAGGCAAACTCCAGGTTTTCTGTACCATATTTCTGTTTTAATTCCAGTTCTGATCCTTCTAACCTGGTGTCGGTCTTATAAGTGACAGTTTGAGCGGAATCCTTAATTTTGGAAACTTCTAAGCGTACCGGGGTATTACCTACATAGATTCTGGCCATGTCCGTTGTTGTCACATCCCCTGTCTGATCCTCATATATAGCTGCCGCTACCCGATTATCTCTGTCTCCGTCCAGGTAGTAGGTGGTCCGGTCGGAGTAAATTTCTATGGCTACTGGTTTTGTCCTTACATATCCAGCTGGAGGCTTAATTTCACATAGGACATAAGTACCGGCTCCAAGAGGCTGTGGAGTAATTAAATATCCGGTATTCTGGTCCTGATAGGAAGTTTTTGTTAGATCCTCTTCCTTGGCCTGAAGGCCGTCCCTGGTGGTTGTAAAGGCTTCAAACTGTCCTGTTCTTCTTCCTTCCTGATCGACAAGTACCACCTGCTCCGATTCCTTACATATGGGTGTTCCTGCCATGACAGTTCCCTTCCAGGTGTTCCCTTCTATGGTAATATTCTTGGCTCCCATAGCTTCTAAAAACTCCTGTGATCCTTCGATCCGGGTATCCGTTTCACAAAACTTCACCAGGCCATCCGTATTCTTTTCATCCTCCCTGGATGCTGCATAAAGAGCAAACAAGGCTCCGTCATGGAGAAGGTTTTCACCTGTTTCAGAATCCAGCTTTTCAATCCTTAGCTTTGCTTTATAAAAACTGTTCCGAAACTTCGTATACCCAAAGCCCTTATATGAACTCTCTCCATTTGATGAAAGGGCGCTGTCTGCTATCTCTGTAACTGCATTGTTAGAGGCCACGACCGTCCACGGCACAAGCATAGGAGCATATTTTCCATCATAAGCAACCTGTGCACCCTGCATGGTCGTTATATTATCTTTGTACTGAATACCAGCACCATTACTTTCTGTAATGGTTCCCCCTGGGAATGGAACATCATTTGCAATACCTTTATTTTCTGCAACTGAGCTGAAACGGTAATATTTTGATACCGCTTCTCTACCACTCATGCCCTTTGACAAATAATAGGGAACACTTCCACTCAGCCTGTCATCCTGATCATTGTAGTAGTTTTTATATGGCTTGAATTCGTTCTGACTCAGTGCAAAATAATCACCTGATCCAGTTCCAGTCATGCCATTTCTGATGTTGTCAATGTCCATGCCGTACTTGTAAACTTCAAAGTCGCCATCCGCATTTCTACCCTTGATTACGTTCACACTCTCCTCATTGAAACGGATCTTGTACTTACTCTCCATCTCAGCCTGTGTTATGCCGGCAGAATAATTGTAATAATTATTTGTTACCTCCGGTGTAGCCTGGGAGCCATCGTAATCTGCATATACAGAAGGGAGAGAGACTTCCCTTGGCTTGTCAACCTGGTAATGCTTGTTCTTTAAATCCCCCAGGTTACTGAATTTCGGCTGCTGTTCTGCCACTACATAGGTTCCGTATGGTAGATATTTCGATGTGGCGAAGTAATAACCGTCGCTACTTCCAGAAACATCTCCGAACAGCGTATCCGCTGAAAGTGTTGTGAGATCTTTATCTGAACCACCATCCTGTGCGCTGTCCCATTCAATGGAATATATCCGGTCAAGGTCATATTCAAAGAAGGGGTTTAAATAGTTTTCCGCTTTTAAGATTGCTTCTGAAAGGGCTTTATCGTAAACTTCATCGGAATAAGCATTGCCACCTGTGGCGCTTTCCGTTTCTCCGGCAGGATTCTTTTTCACCAGCTTTGCCACTTCGTCATCCAGATACCAGGTAATGGCAAACTGGCGAACATTATCAGAACGTAAGGCATTATCCGTAGCGAAATCCGATGTGTTGCTATGGTTTATAATTTCCGGATTATTGTGTACCGCTGGATACTGCTTTTCTGCCCCGCTTGCTCCAAAGAGGAGCTTTTTTATAAAGGCAAAGGGCTTAAAAGAGGTGCTTCCATTCTCTGTACGGTCCCACTTATCATCATTGGCCACATTGATGGCATCGAAGAACTTGTCATAATTGTAAACAGAAACAATTCTTGCTCCAGCGCTGCTATCCGTTTTTACCGATATGGTTTCCAGTACGGAAGTATAGCCATTATTCTGGTTTCCATTTATAAAATCATTTGTATAGCTGTACAAGGTATTATTGCTTATAATTGCATCCTCTGAGTCTTTATATAAAGGAGCGGTGACATGCTGCACTTTTGTGAAAACCTTGTTTACCAGGGCCGGGAATTTCTCATTTCGGTCAATTGCATTAATTTCATTCCCCAGTCTGTCCTGCCAGATTACATTTCCATCGTTGTCACGGTAAAGTCGTTCCAGGTTTGATTTTAGGTACACCTTAAAGCGGAAGTTGTCCATCTTCCTGGCCACCGTGTCCCTTCCAGGATGACCGCCAAAGGTTCTTGTAAACCAGTCATCATGGACTTCGGCATAGGAGTTGTTGTTGTTGTATGTTTTTTCATCTATGGCCTTCGTTACCTTAATCTGCTGTCCGATGATACGTTCCAGCACAGGGGTTGGTGTTTCTCTTGTATTTCCGTCCTCAAGCAGATCGTGATATCCATTGCAAATCAAATGCTGATTTTTAATGAAAGTCTTATTCGAATCAAATTCTGCGGAAGTAGAAACTCCTGCCCCTGCTCCGGAAATACGTATTACGTATTCTGAATTGGATATGCCGGCCCCGGCCATATACCCCCACACATTATTTGAACCGATCTTACTTATATCTTCATTTGTTACAACGGTCTTTCCATTATTAAGTGCGATTGTAAAGTTACCTGATTTTACTCCAGTAAGATCCATATCTTTTGAGCCAATATGAATGATGTACTGCTTTGCAACCTTGTCATAGTAATAATAGGTACTGCCAATACGGTCCACCACTTCTTCCAAGGAGCCAACCTTCGTGATTTTAGATGTGCTTACATTCTCTTCATTTACAGTGACCTCCTTATAATTAGGCTCCCAGACTTTCCTGGTTACGGGAGCATGTCCAACGTAAGAGCCGCCATTTAAGTACCAGTAATCGTATAAGGTTTCTCCTGTAGCATAACGGAGGTACCTCTCGCTATCTGTCGGGTACATAGTCTTGTCCGTTGGTATTCCATCATCGCCCACTTCATAATCTGGTGTTACGTTAATTATATATTTACCTGTATTGCCTACTTCTGCGGCATTTAATTCATTCCCTGTATACTTTCTAATGACATATCTTCCATAGGTTGTATTCAGTTTTGTTAAGTAAGCTGCAACAATGTCACCACTGGAATTTGTCTGATACAGCAAGGTTCTCGCCGGACTCATACCTACAACGACCGTTACAATAGCTTTTCCGGCACTGTATTCTATTTTTTGAAGTCCGCCATAGGTAAATACCTTTTCGTTGATGTAATAATTTAAAATTGCTTCGATCACTGATTTATTCGTCGTGACATTATCAATCTCCAGAACCATCTCCGGTTTGCCATAAACAGTTTTACCATTCATGGTCCGGTTCTCATCATAGACAGGGGTATCTACCGTAGAATAATCACCATCTTTCGGTGTTTCCATATGGAGAGAGTTACGCATCATCTGCTCCAATTCGGCTTTTACATATTTCAAGTTGCTATCTGAGGTTGTAAAGGTGCTGGTAAACTTTGCAGGATCACTGGCTGTAGCAGTTCCTTCTGTAGGAAGTTTATCTGCTTCCGTTCCGACCGCTTCGTATGGAATTTTTATACTTGCAGTAACCCCAGGTTTCTCAATCATGTATCCATTGATGTCACGCTTATAAACAGAGTCTGATTCTGCTGTCAGATAATATGGTTCTTCCTTTGCATCAACATACTTTCCTCCATCAACTTGCTGGATCACTACCGGATTCAATGTGACGTTATTGAGATAAACATCTGCTCCTTCCGGAATCCCGTCAAGCACTACGTTATAACCATTTGTGGCATCCTTTGATTTTGTTTCAAGAAGAAGTAAGTTCTCCTTATTTCCATAAGCCTCATTTCCCTCCGGGAAAGTAACTGCATTATATAGCTGCTTTGATATCCATGCAGATCCTACCGGAGCTGCCTTTGCGTCAGCCGTGTCACCATAGGACTCACGGGTACTATCGCTTGCATTCGTAACCTCCATATCCTTTCCGGTGATGGAAAGCTCATAGCCTTCGGATCGGGTAAGTTCCTTGATATAATAATTGCCAAGGATTAAAGGTCTTCCAATCCAGCTGTCCCCATTCATAGTTTTATTATCTTTGTAGATACGGTCCCGTTCTTCCTGTGGCTGTGCTTTTTCATATCCGTCCTTTACATACAGGTTCTCCGGATACCCTTTTCCGGTGTACTGGATCTTTCCAGCTTTATAATCGTAGATACTATGAGGTCTTTCCGTAATCGTTAAGAAGGAACCTTCCCCATTTTTATCTGTAGATGCGACTGCGACAAGATCATTTGCGTCAAATACCACTCCGATTCCGGAGGTTACATTTCCGCTATCATCCCGTTGGGTATCCGGTCCGTAAATTGGATCTGCCGCAAACAAACCGTATATCGCACCTTCTAAGGTTGCATCTCCCTGGGAATCTCCATAAGAATTATAATTTCCAGACTCTCTAGCCTTTAATTCCATGTCTTTTTTATTGAAATGAACCTGTCCTGGTACACGGTGATCGTATACTTTAAAGGTTTGGGCCGTATTATTACTCGGTCCTTTGTCCACTTCCGGTTGGCTGTCCTCTTCTCCTTCTTCAATCCCTTTGGAAGCTCTGCTGAGAGCACTAGAACCAAGCATTGTTGTCATAACTGGTTCTTCATCAGTATTTTCTGCCAAAAGACTAATTTGTCTTATTCCTCTTTCTTTCTTAGGAATAAATGCTTCAGATTCTGTTGCCAGGCTATTAGTCAATGCAGATCTGAAAGAAAGGCTCATAATGTTTTTCCTAGCCTGCGACGGAGTAGCATCATCATCAAAATACTCATCCGTAAATTCTTCTTCCTCTTCTGCATCAAACTCCTCATCATATAATTCTTCATCATCCTTAGCAGTAAGTTTTACGGTTATCTCCTTTTCCTCTGCAAAGGCAGTAGGAAGCCCTATAAACTTAAGTAATTTGTTGATGATTCTTTCTCCTAATGGGAGATCATAGGTTTCTTTCAGGATTAAATCTCCGCTTTCCTCAGGAGCATCAGCATATGTAGAAGGACTTGCAATATTGGTATCATTATCATCAAGTAAGAATTCACTTTCTTCTAACAGGTTAGAATCTTCTAATCCAGGGATTTCCACGTTAGCAGCAAAGCTCCCCATTGCTAATCCTGAAAAACTCTCGATGTCGCTTGAGCCGCCCTTTGTTATGTTACGGACATATCCTGTGACTTTTATATCTGCATTACTGACACTTTTCCACTTTTTAGCTCTTCCGGATTCAGATGCCGCCGTCGTAATGATTTCAATCGGAACATCATCCGGATGTCCTGGATCATGAATAATGTAGCCATCCCTTGGCTTTGTTTCTCTGAACGAGTAGTCATACTCAAGATTAATAAAAGTTTTATAAGCATTATCTCTGGCATCTTTACAGCCTGATGCTTCAAATGCATCATCCTCAGATGGCTCATCTTCACTACCGCATTCCCAGTGATGGAATGTTCCTCCACTAGCTGCCGCACGGGTTTCACATTCGTCTACTGCCGCTTGCCATTCCTCCATTAATCTTTCATACGCTTCCGCTGCTTCGTCAGCCTCGCTGCTTCCTTCTCCTTCTTCTCCACCTTCTGATTCTTCTATTTCTGGCTCCGGGGGGATCGGATGTCCATTACAATAGGCGTGATTAAAATCATAATAGCGGGTATCCTTATGAGAAACACGGCCACTGGCATCTGTTACTAGGTCATCATCAAACACTAACCAATCCTGCCAGGTTGTTGGGTCTTCCCTCATGTTGTCTTCAATGATTCCTCCACGAGATTCATCATTGCTTAACTGGCTATCGTCAAACTGCTCCAATACCTGCCATGTGGAACCCTGTAAAGGATTTCCAGTCTCATAATCCCTTTTTTCTAGATCAACTTTATAATTGGATTCAAAGGTTTCGTTATGCTGATAAACCTTTAAAGATATCTCTCCAACATCCCCTGGTGTAGGAGTAGGTGCATTTGCACTGTATTTTGTAGTAAGGAAAAATTCACAAGTTATTTCTTTTAATCTTCCTTTTGCACGATATAGTTGCTGAGAACCTGGAACGTTACACTGGAAATACTCCATGCGGCCTGTGACTTCCAATACTCTAAAAATGGTAGGATCATAGCTAATCTTCATGACCGCTTCAGCTGGTTTCTGCCCAGCCGGGGTGTTAGGGAAGCTCCATGAGAGATTCTGGCCTTCCGTGTTAATTACCAGTCCTGGCGTTACAGGATCAATTTTACAATATTTCTTAAATGTTTCCCAATCGGAAAGCCCAGTTAATTCATAGAGCTTTTTTGTATCGATCTGACCGGGACCACTTCTTAAGTCATTGATATACATGGCCTTGCTTTCGGAATTAAATTTACTGATCAATTCAAGAATATCTTTTGGGTTTTTACAACCTTCAGGGATATTTTCCAATGACATAAAGCCATCATTCGCCATATTTTCTACCCAGGTCGAACCACCATTACTTTTTCCTTTTGACCATGCAACGTCTCTTGCTTCATCTTTGGTACAAACACCTAATCGATCCAGAGTTATGTCATTATCATAACTTCTAAAGGCACCAATGTAAGCCCAGAACATTCTTTTCTGCTCAATGGTTCCTTGATTATAATCAATATCCATATTAACCTTGGAATAGTCATAATTGCTATGGGCTGATGCTCCTTGGTTCATGCACAAGAACCATTTGTTTTCATCGTCACCAGGCGCTTTTCCCATCAAATAGGGATGTCCAGCCTGTCCAGAACTGACAAAGACCAAACCAAACCCCCACGAATTAAACATACCTGGTGGCAAATAGGTGAATATAGGTGTTAACAATAAGACAGTTGCAAGGAGCCCAGCAATTTTCTGATTTAGTTTTGTTCCATTTTTCCAATATCTAATCATCTATTCTCCTTAATTTTCTCTCATGTTTTGAACAAAAAAAGCCACCGATTATGATCAACCGATAGCTTTTCTTCTTTACTTATTTAATTAATTATTTGTTTGTTCAAAATGTATGAATGGAGCCTGTTCTCCGTAAATAATACCTCTTCTAACATCGGGGAACATTGCCTCCACACTTTCTAGCGTGGGGATTTCGTATCCAGTTGCCTTACAATATTCTCCTAATGGCGTTAATTGTGGTTCACCTGCTAAATAAAATGCTGGAGTATAAACTTTCGCTACAGTAAAATAATTATCCTTACTAGTTGGCTCATAAGACAACCATACACCATCCACCAAAAACACTGGATAAGTATGACTTACTGAGCCAAGTTCTTCTATAGGTAATCCAACACATGTAGCAAGTAGGCGTGCTGCCCAAGCATAGCCATTACAGTTAGCTTTTCCTTCCACCAAGCAGCTGTAGGGATACTGGGTACCTTCCCGATCCAAGTAATCCGCCTTAGTAATTCGCTTTGCAATCTGCACCGCCTTTTCATAATCGGATGCGTTTCTCCAATCAAAGCTGTTTAAAAAGTTTCTTAGTTCTGTTGTCAGGCGTTCCAGTTTTTCCTGATCCGGATCTAATCCCGTAGTTTGATAATTCGTTAACTTCGCAATAGCAGCCAATTCTATTCCACCAAAATAGTTAAGAGAAAGTGGGTCTCTATTTTGGACCACAAGATCAAAGGCATACTTACTATGATTATTGGCCTCGTAGACAAAATTATCCGGGTCACTCTTCCAGGCAGTCGTACCAGTAACTGGACTGGTCACAAACCATGATTCCATATAGCCTTTTAAGGGGTATTGCGGATCATAATCGCCTATATTGTCCATAGCTGGTTCACTGGTATTCTGTGTCTGCACAACACCATTTATAACCCAGGCCCCGTCTGCATTAACCGAATAACCGTCAGGAGTGGTCGTGTTTGCAAGCATCTTCCCGTTTATTTCAAAGAAGTAGGATTTTTCATCAATCCAATTCCAGCCTGTAGCATAAGAGCCATTGTTATTCTGGTATTTCCATGCAGCACCTTCCTGCTTCCACTGTCCTGCAAAAGATGTTGTTGCTGATCCAATTATTAAAACAACTGACATAACAGCCGTCAATAATTTCTTTTTCATACTTAATTCCTCCCTTAAAGCTTATTTAAAAATCTCCGGTTTGACAACTCTATAAATTCGTGTTATTCAAAAGGTACAATGGATAGCTAACTCCAGTCTGTTAATTTATCATCTTCCCTTGTAAGCATATTTTTATAGAACTTTTCGCTATCAAATGGACTTATCTATTAATGTGTAGCTGGGACTTTATAGCTTCCTGTAACAACTGAGAAAAGTTTATATCATGCTCCATGGCAATAGCATTGAGCCATGCCGGAAGTGTTACTGTACGATTAACGGAACGGTTGATTCGAGCCATACGAATGGAAGGCATATAAACGTCAATCAAAACCACTCTTTCATTTTCATGTACTTCTATCTGCGAAAGCGGCGTAGGATCTGGTATATACTCCTCATCTTCCTCTAAACCATATAGGACGCAACCAAGTAATTCCCTCGCTGAAAGAAATGCATCATCATCATCATTTCCACTGGTAGCGCAATCCAAATCAGGAAAAACAACTGCAATTTCCTTTCCAGATTCATAAGTAAAAATAGCAGGATAAAAATAGCGTTCTGATTTTTTCATGATAAAAGGCCTCCTCTATTTATATTTTATCGTGAGAGAATAAGGGCTATTTGAATTTTAACCCTGACTGTCTTTCAATACTTTTCAGCGTTGGGAGCGGAATATCTTTGTCAGGATTTTTTACTGTTGTACGTCCCTTCTTAATCGGATGTTTGTATTGGTGATGACTTCCAGTTACTCCAACCTCATACCATCCATCAACTTCAAGCATTGCAATAACTTCCCGTGATGAATAACTCTTCATGTATCTTCCCTTCTGATATAATTATTGTAACACATACAATTATATGTGTCAATCAACACATGCTTTTATATGTGTTGTTACAAGAATCGGCCTTAATTAAAATCTATTTTCATTTTTTTCTATCAGTTAAATATATTCTATTGCCAATGTACAAGATCACTATTTTATCCCCTAATTAAATGGTAAGTCTGGATCAGCCACTCCATCTGGAATATTCATAAAGCCGCCCCCTACTACATCAGACGGCTCCGGCCTGGAATTATCAGAAGATGCATTCTTACGATCAGCAAAATCCTGTTCATCCACAATAATATCCGTTGTATATACTTTATTTCCGTCCTTATTTGTATAACTCCCGGTCTGGATTCTTCCGGAAATCAGCACTCGCATACCCTGACGAAAATATTTTTCTGCAAACTCTCCTGCTTTATCAAATGCAACGCAATTGATAAAATCAGCTGTCTGTTCATTGCCGTCCTGATTCCTGCGGGCTCTGCGGTCAATTGCGAGGGTATACCTTGCAACTGCCATAGCACGCTCTCCTTGGGAATATCTTACTTCTGGATCACGGGTTAGTCTCCCCATTAATATTACACGATTCATATTTTCCTCCATTCCTCCCTGCCACTATGGGCAGGGGATATGTATTTTTATTATGTCGTTTTACTGTACCCATTGGCCTTTCCCATTTACTGTATATCCATCTGGTGTAACTGTGCTGATTAAGAGTTTACCTCTTGTTCCATCGGATTCCGGGTTAAAGAAGTACCATGCTCTCCCTACAGCTTGCCCCGTTTCACAGGGTATGTACTGCCACCCGGTAAGCATTTGGCCCTGGGTTCCGTCCATTGCAGTTTTTAAGTAATAGGTATTTCCATCTGGATCTGTTTGCCAGCCCGTTACCATAAACCCATCCCTGCCAAACCGGAACCAGGAGGCTTTTTCCTGCTCTCCGGTTGCGTATGGGTTACTGATATATGCCCATTCATCTGTATACGTTCGATTAGACGCAAAGATCCATTTTCCATTTGCAACCTGTGTCCAGGTTCCCGTTACTGCTCCGGCCGGAGCTGCTGGCCCCTGTGTATTCCCTGCAGTCGTTACTCCCACGGAGCGGGCTCCACTTCCTCCGCTTAAAGAACCACCGCCTACTCCGGAGCTGCCGGAGGTCGTATTGTCAATTACTTTAAAATTAAGAGTAACAGTTACCGAATCAAACATCTTTCCATCATTTGTAGATGCATAAACCGTTACCGCTACAGTTCCGGTATATGGGGACTTTGTCATAGCCTCCTTAATCCAGTCAGCCGTAATCTCCTGTTTCTCATTAAAAACTACAGGAGCCGCGTTTCCTTCCTGATCCATAGTAAGGATGCTGGCATCAGAGGAACGCCATAGAACATTCTTCATATCCTGAATTCCAGAATAAACAGAAGCATTGAATTTCTTGCTTTCAAATCCTTTCCATGATAGAACGGGGTTGCTTGATCTTCCCGTCTTTGTGAGTATCAGGTCATATTTTTCGTTCTCCCGGTCTGCCTCAATGCATTCTGCCTGGAAGGTTAATGTCACCTTACAGGAAGCAGCTTTCCGGCCATCTTTTGTTACGGCCGTGATCTCCACGTTCTTTTCTGCCCGATACGGCGCCTTTGAAAGTGCTTCTCTGATCCACGGCGCTCCGTCAACCGGTGCTACATTCCCTTCCTGATCCACCGTTACTGCTTCCGGATCGGAAGAGGTCCATAAAACACTGCGATCATAGGGATTATGCTCTGTGTTATCCTCCACTTCCGGAAGAACGGCTGCGGACAGTTTTCTCGTTACAAAGCCGACTTTTTGAACCGTTTCGGAATGGATATCCCCTGCCTTCCGATACCCAAGATTGTAAGAAAGCGCCGTCTTATCCAGGGTGATCCCTTCCGGAACGATCCTTGTCTTGTCATTGGTTGCAAACTTTACGTTTACCTGGCATGTAGCTGAAGCCTGATTTCCAAGCTTGTCCTTCCCGGTTACCGTAACAATCACAGCCCGGTTTCCTGCCCCGGAGATCTTTACATACTTATCACTCTCCCGGATTCCATTATCCGTCGCCATGATATTTCTGATCCAGGCAGAATCCTTAAGGGCTGAAACTGATGCTTCCCGGTAAGCTTCTTGATCCTGGGATACTAAGACCACTGCCGGGTCCGAGCTTGACCAGGTTACTTCATCCCTTGAGAAAAAATCCGGTGTAAATGCAGCCGTTAATGACTGGGGAGCCGTTACTGACACTGTTTCCTGTGGATTAGCCCGTTCCCCGGTCAAGTTCCTTATTACGGTATAAGTAAGGGCCTGTTTATCAAGGGCCGCTCCCTCCGTTGCCACTAAGGTATTATCCAGGATCTGAAATGTAACATTGATCCGGCTGTTTGCCGTACAAGGCTTTCCCTCAAAGGAAGCGGATGGCCTGGTCTGTGCTGTCAGGACTGCAACGCCGCCGTTCTGGTGACCAGCTCCATAAATCGTATTGGGGATCTTATACCGGTAATTCCCTTCCGCCTGTGTTCTTTCTGCCTCTTCTGTGATGCTTGTAAAAAAAGAGGAAAAAAGGTTTACGGTAAGGCTGGCTGATTTGGCCGTATAGCCATCAGTTCCCTCATCATCATTTTTCGCCAGGCTGATAAGCTGGGGATCGTCAATGCTCCATTTCACCCGGCCGTCCTCTACGTCATTATTGGCATCAATGATGGCCTTGATATTTACTGGTTGAACTTCGGTTCCCTGCTCTAACACTCCGTTGATATAACGGGCAATAAGCTTCCCTTCCTTATTCCTGATCTCTGTGGTCTTTACCGGGCTTTTCCGGTTACCTGTCCTGGTCTGTACTACTGCAAATGAATAATCCTCTGGTTCCACCTTAATGGACACGGCCACCTTCTTATAAACCGATGATACAGATATATTCTCCTGAGGCATCGTAAAGGTATAGGCATGGCTGCTATCCGAATAGGCAGTACTCTTCTTTACTCCTTTACTGTTTGTGTAAATTGGAGAACCTTCCATCTGGAATTTTTCTGTGTCCGTATTCTTTGGAGCTGTTGTTACGCTTACCGTTGTCCCGGCTGCAATGGCACCCCGATGTTCTTTATCAAGAGGTCTGGAGTGCTGGGAGCTTCCCCTCACTTCAAGTGTAGCGATATCATAAAAGTTCTGGCCATTTGCCACCGTGTCGATCTGATTCACATTTAACAGGTAACCTCTCACGGGACGCCCAAGGGAATTTGGGGCAAAATGATCCAGAACGTAATCCCCACTTTCCTCATCCATGACAGTCAGGATGCCATTTTCTAATTCTTCGTAAAAATACCGGTCTAATATGGTCCTTTTAGCCCCGCCCTGCACCAAGGTATAATACAGATCCCCGGTATGCCAGTAGCCTACATGCGCAGCATAGGATAGCGATAGGTAATCCTTTGAAGTTATCTCCAGATTTTCCCCCGCTCTAAACCGTACGTGCGGCTTTCACCGCATACGGCTTGCCATCAATTGCTTTATGTTGTTATTCATACATCTAACTCTACGGAACCGCTGTGACTGCTTCCAGTCCTGCCGCAGCACGCAGTTTGTTTACTTTCTGTAATTGGTCATTGGTTAGATTGATTTGGTTTATCAGCTTTTCTATGGTCTCTGTTACTGATGCATGAATTAATCTATGTACGATATTCTGCACTATGATTAGATTCTGGTAGCTGTCTCCACCTCCCAAGTGACAGGGGATTTTGTGGTGGCAGTGGATTTCCTCTACTTCCAGAATCCTACCTGTAACAGCACATTTACCATATTGGGCTGCGTATAATGAGATTCGGTTGTCATTGTATTCAATGGATTGCCCCATGACTGGATTTAGCATAAGTTGTCTGAGTTTTTCCACATCTATCCGCAGGCCAGCATGTATTTCTTGTCTGCCTGCTTCTGTGTATGGACAAACCTTACGCTTTTTGTTCATGGGATTTTTACATTTAACATATGCAATAGGTACTATAGGAATATCCTGCACCCATCTTATTTGACCAGAACCTCCATATCTGTCCCGAATATATTTTTGACCAATTTCACCTGTTTTTGTTGTATTTAACCTGTTCTTAATCAGAGCTTTAACCTTGTAGCCTATCTTTCCAAAATCAAGGCTTGCATTCGTTGCCAATGAATAATAATTCTGCATTCCTATTACCATAGAATTGTATTTTCCAGCTCTTTGATAAAGTTCTTTACTGTCCTTGGGCTTCTGCATTTCCTTAACCTGTTTAGATAAGCTTTCTTGACTTTTTAAAACCGCTTTATCAGAAATATGTGATTTTACCACATATTTCTTACCCTTTTGGTGGACCTTTAGCTTAAATCCCAGAAACTCACTGTATCGTTTTCGCAGATTTGTCACCTTCGATTTTTCTGGCGAGATTTCAAGATGGAGCCGTTCCTTTATCCATTGTTTAACTGCCACAAAGGTTTTCTGGGCCGTCTTGTAGTCTCGACAAAAGATTTTAAAGTCATCCGCATAACGCACAATATACATTTCTTTTAAATTTGATTTCCTCAATGCTGTGAATTCGCCACCAAGGTCTCTTTTTCCTTTTTTATTAAACTGCGGTTTTAGAGGATTCTTCATATGGTCACTTTGCAGTTCCCATTGTGACATAATCCACCAATCCAACTCATTGAGCATTACATTCGCCAATAATGGGGAACATAAACCACCTTGAGGCGTGCCCTCTGTAGGATAAACCAATTTTCCGTTAGGAAACCGGATCGGGGCTTTTAGCATGGCCTTAATAATCTGCAATAACTTTGTGTCGTGAATTCCCAGCGTCCACAATTGCCTCATGAGTTTTCTGTGATTCACGTGATCAAAGAAACCTTTAATATCCACATCAACCACATAGTGCAGATGAGACTGTTGCATAAGTCTATAGGTCTCCGCGATTGCATGCTCTGTACTTCTACATGGCCGAAAACCATAGGAGTGGTCGCTAAATTTCGCTTCCATAATAGGTTCCAAAACTTGCAGAACACATTGTTGTACCACTCTATCCTGAATACATGGGATTCCAAGCGGTCTAGTTTTTCCATCAGGTTTAGGTATTTCTACTCTTTTTACAGGTTTTGGTTGATAATTCGTAAACAGCTTTTGGATATAGGCAACAAATTCTCTCTCTGGTAATTCAGCGAGGTCATCGATTGTTTTCTTATCCGTTCCAGCGGTATGACTGCCATGATTCTTCTTGATGTTGCGGTATCCCATCTTGATATTCTCCTGACTGATGATTAATTCCATCAGATGTCCAAAGATTTCATCTCGCTGACTTTTCGCATAAAGTTCATCTTGAATTTGTTGGTAATCATAGTATTCCGCATGTCTCGATTTTGCCCTTTTGGGGCTATTTTCCGTAGGTTTCATGTATGCGCCACCTACTTTAAGAGATGACAATTTCTGCTGTCATACTCGACTCCATGAGCGATGTATGAATTTAACACAAATGCAACTGACTAGAGGCCATTCCTCCATTCCCATTACAGGAACTTCACTGGTGCGACCTCCGCTCTTTAGCATTGGTTCATCTGCTTATAAAACGCCTTGAGCTTTTCGTCAGATTATCTCTTAAGAGACCCAATACCTTTCCACGTTCCATTTATCCTATCATTGATATTGTTTAGGTGCTTCCTCTGAGCCTGTGAGCTTGATACTGCCTGTAACAGTATATGGTTTTTCATAACTATAATTTTTACTTGACCACACTCACTATGCAATTAGCATAATATGCATTTCTACATATTCAACGTATAGACCCGTACATTCAGAAGTTCGTCAGTTCGTTAAAACATTCTCACCATGCATTATCGACACCCGACCTATCCGGTACACCCTCTGCCTCCAAAGAGCTTTCGTATCTCCTATTAGTTATTGGAAATTTACAATACCATTCAGCCGACTTCACCGAGCTTCTAACCCTTAGAATTTCTTCTTATAGAGCTAGTCGGAGTATTAGTGGAGGCGTTTTCAGGCGTTACCCTGTCATTCCACCTCTTGGATAAACAGTTCTCCAAAGTTTTGGCTTTATGAGCCTTCGACTTTGTGCGTAAACTTTTCATTTACGAACGTGTCGCACTATAGTCGTTATCATCACTGATCTCTGATCCGCATACATTGGAGCTGATCTTGCTTTCAGAATCCGCATACAGAAAGGCCACATCTTCTATGTAATTAAAATTTGTTGCGGCTCCCTGTCTGGCTCCGATAAAGGTTCCCTCTCTTGCTAAGGAACCAAGCTGAGAGTTTCCGATGGTCCCCTCAAACCGTGCCACTTTAAGTTTCCCGGCTGCATATCTTCCAGTGATCCCTCCGATAGCCGTTGAACGGTAGCCGCCGATGGTTCCGCTTACATGCGTATTATAGATATAGGCTGCATTCTGGTATCCGACGATCCCGCCGATATACCCTGTCCCCTGGATTCTGGCCGTGGTCCCGTCCCCTGTGGAAACATTAGAGTCCACGATATAGGAATCCGATGCAATCCCGGCGATCCCTCCAACATAAATCACATCGGTTCCACCGGTGGCATCAATCATCATCTTTTCACAGATAGCATTTTCAATGACGGTACCTCTGACCTCTCCTGCGATTCCCCCGGCAATGCCGCTAGAGCGGATATAGGCATTTTTCACGGTCACGTTCCGGATCCTGGAATTCTCAGCATATCCGGCCACAACTCCGGTCCGGTCTTTTCCCTTTATCTCGTTACCGTCCGGTATGATAGCCATGTCATGGATCTCCGCATCCAAGACTGCCCCGAACAGCCCTACATTGTTATAACTGGCGAAAGAATAAAGCTTTAAGTTCTTGATGGTATACCCGTTCCCGTCAAACTCACCGCTGAAGGGATAAGGGACCTCACCGGAATTTTCAGAGGAATCCCTGTAAAAACCGATGGGTATCCAATCCACTCCCTGTAAATCAATGTTTCCTCCTAGGGCAAAATAGCATCCGGAATAGTCACCGGCATATTTCGTCTCCCCGGACTCCGGAACCATCATTCCCATGGCGGTCAGCTCCGAGAGGCCCATAAGCTGTTCCCTGTTCTTGATAAGGAAGGGTTTTTCTTTTGTACCTTCTCCCTGGTTCTCGCTCAAGAATTCAAAGCTGGTCTTTCCCGCCCAAGCATCCCAGATATCACCCAGGGAGCTGAACGCTGTGGCCGTTACCCCTATTTTAGCGGGAAGGATTATAGGTGCAGCTTTTGGTTTTTCTTCCGCTGCAGAAGGAGTAGCTTCTCTTAAATCCTCGTCCATCTTTCCATCAGTTTCTAAACCAGATTCCAGATCCACGCAGGTTTCTTTCTCTTCCTCCAACACCTCATTGTCTTCCGTATCCCGGTCCGCCTCGGAAGGAGTGGCTAACTGGAATGTTTTTTCTGCGATCTGCCCATTTTCCGCATATACTGCCCATGATGGCAATGTGATTATTGTCATGCATGTACAAAGCAAGCAGATGATTCCTTTCATTCTTTTTTTCATATTCATTTTCCTTTCTCTATATTATTATCCCGTATACTTTGTTTCCTGGTATTTTCTCAGCCAGTCCATCTGCTCGTTATCTTCTAGTTCCCTCTGCTCCGGATTCACTGCAAGAATACGGCAAAAAAAGAAACCGGATAATGTCAATACAACAATTCCAAACAAAATAATAATGATTCCCATTGCCCCTCCTATCCCTGGGGAATTGCCATAGCTGGCCGGATTCCAAAGCTTGTCTCTTTTACACTTACCGGCTGGATATTTCCATCTACAAGGCTGACTGCATAGATTCC
This sequence comes from Lacrimispora sp., assembly GCF_032078915.1. Classification (GTDB taxonomy): domain Bacteria; phylum Bacillota; class Clostridia; order Lachnospirales; family Lachnospiraceae; genus Lacrimispora. The sequence continues at coordinate 71,800 of NZ_DAMAUN010000004.1, forward strand.
GTCACCATAAAGGAAATCCTTTCGTCCACCATCCTGGGGGGTACGAAGATAATATCCTTTTGAATAAGCGGAAACCTGTGTTCCCGGATTGTTAGTTTCACTTCCGTTAAACCGCCAGAGAGCATTCCGGTACTTAAGTGCCTCATCAACTGATAAAATGAATACTTTATCCTGCAAAAGCTGAAACATCTCTTTCATAGCCATCAGGCTGTTATCATTGAACTGTTCATAGCTTCCCTTCCAGGTAGCACCTATGTATGACCTGGTGATCCCGATATTGGTTTCGTGGACAAAATCAGCTTCCGCATGATTCAAAAGCCATTCCCGGATCTCAGAGTATTTATAATTGTTATTAGACCCAAAGCTCAGTTTATTATCCGCTCCATCAACAGCTTGCCCCATTTTTTCAAGTATGTCTGAGCGGATCACGCTGTCACATAGAAACAATGCCGTCTGCTGGCTGTTACTCATTGCATCCTCATAATCTTCATCGACGCAGCGGAACAGATAGACTTTGTTTCCAATGTTACGGGCCTGTACATCTCCGATGCTGTAATGCATGGTTTTCGGTATTTCGCTGGCTGGCCTATCACATACTTCACAGATTCCGTCATGATCGGAATCCACATGGCCGGTCGCTGGCAGTATCACGGTTTCTTCTTTTCCGCATTTCCGGCATCGGACCGTTTCATGACCGTTTTCTGTACATGTGGTGTTGACCTTATCTATAACCTGATAATCGTGACTGCAGGTGCTTTCATCATAGGTTTTTTCAAACCCAACTCTCACAATCGTATAATTATCATCAGCTATGTTGAATTCATCCATGACCAGCTCAGATAGATCCTTAATGTTTTGGAATATCTGACTTATAATCACGGTACTTGGCACATGCCCCTTTGCAATGAGATAGATTTCCTTCCGTTCCGTACCATCAGCCATGGACACCAGATTAAGAAGCCTTTCATTGCTTTCCTCTATGCTCTTAGTGATAAGCTGCTGCTCTGATGGCTCCTGGCCGCTAAGCATAATATCTGCATCCCTAGCAATTCCGAGCCATTTTTCCCGCTTGGCCTTGGCCTCCTGATCCGGGTCCTCCTCTTCTTGGAGGTAATCTCCTTTCTCATACTCAATATAGTATTTCTGGGTCCCATTGCCGTTTACAATAACACTCCACGGACTTGAAACAAGGGAATGATAATAATACCGATCTGCGCCTAAAATGATTTCCGGAAAATCAACAACAAGGAGTCTATCCTCTTCCGTCTGACCCTGCTGGACTTTCAATATCTCGTTGCTATGATTTCCCTTTTCAACAAAATAGAGGTTCCAGTCAACTCTTCGGGCTTCTGAAGGGGAGGCCGCGCTTTCTTTCTCGTAATAGACATTTAGGAGCATATGATCGCTGGTCAGTTTAAAACTTTCCTTCTGACCCTCGCATGGCTTATATCCATCCATAACCGGCTGCAGGATAGCAATCAGCTCTCCTTCCGTGCCCACACCAGCCACAACCTGTAATATGGTCTTATCCATAACCTCCATATACCGTACCGTGTATCTGTACTGCTTCCTTTCCTCCTCTGGCTCGTTGGTTTCCCCAGGGGGAGCGTCCGTCGCCGGAATCCCTGGAACAGCTTCTGAATCTCCCACACCCGGTATCGAATCATTGGGACCACTGTCTGGCTTAGGGTCCTTATCTGGTTTTGTACTGCTTCCCCGGCTCCCTGATCCTCCACCACCAGAGCCTCTTCCGGAAAGTTTACTTTCCGAAGCTGCCTCTTTTGCAATGACTGTCTGTATCCCTTTTCCAGGTACATATTGTACTGTACCGTATTCATCAGTCCAGGCTCCAACAGAGTCTACAGGATACCCATCCGGCGTTTTTTCATTTATGTACAGGGTTCCTTTCGGATGATTATTTTCAGATAGGTCAGACAGGTAATAGCAACGTCCATCAATCCATTGCCAGCCGGTCAGCATTCTTCCCTTCGTCCCGTCAGAGACAGGGTTCAAAAAATACCATTTGCCGTCAATCAGTCTCCAGCCAGTAACCATATAGCCAGTATCATCAAAGTAATGCCAAGCCCCGCCAATCAGTTTCCAACCAGTAACCATATAGCCAGTATCATCAAAGTAATACCAAGCCCCGTCAATCAGCCTCCAGGCGTTCTTTTCATAAATCTGATTATCCTCATAGATCCAATGGTTATCGTTCCGTATCCAAGCACCATAGCTTGGAATTGGAACAGACATTACCGCTAGAGCCGCACTTAATATAACAAAATATTTTCTTTTATTCATTGAAAAATTTCATCACTCCTTACTATTTGTTTTTTCTTCTTCCAAACAGACTTTTTTTGATGATATCTTATATTCATTTAAGAACTTTCAAGCACTGCAATTTTCCGTATTAAATGGGATAGTTAGGTATACAGAAATACATTTAGTCTGTTTGCTCAAGAAGGGATATATGGTTCCTGCAGGGGTTAATCCTTCAGGTTGTTCCCAGTAAAAAAGTAGACTTATAGAGATAAGTTCTATGGCCATTTTGTATTAAATTAATTAATAAATATTATGGAATGTAATGGAGAAGTAAATATAATCCAAAAGAAGTAACACCTGAATTACCAGAATAACAGATAGTCATATCACATGAAATTTCATGTCTTTTTGCAGAAATAACGATTTAATATTTTTTATATCCACATAACATTGGTTACGAAAACATTCCAAATACCCGGATCAATTAATTGCATACCAAAGCCGCCAACCTATTGGTAACTCAATCTCTAATTAATAAGTAAATTTGCTCTATTCAATATGCAAAATGTAATAAATAAGCTTAAAAATACGTTAACAATGGAATAAAATGAAAACAGAATATACCGATATGAATAAGAACTTAGAGAAAATAAAAGGTAAAATATACCACCGCAGAAACAATGAAACACACTGAATAAGTTCCTCACCGTCTATATGAAAGCAAACCGAAATAAATAAAACTTACAATATATAATATTTAAAATGGGATTCAACGAAATGGGATCATAGAAAATGAGTTTAGATATGAAAAATGTTGCCTGCCTCGCCAGACAATTATATGGTACTAGAAACATATTTGAATAAGTTATGTTCAGATAAGATTCTATTCAATGCAAGCCCATGTCAATACAAGCATTTAATATACCTCCTTCCAGAATAGATCAAACAATGATATAAAAACAAAAAGTCCATTTATCGGTGGCGAACCATCAAATGACCCAAATAAAGCTAGATAACATATACGATTTAACAATATAATAAACGGGAATATTTGTCGATACTGACTTGAAAAATCAAATGATTGCTGCATAATTGTTTTTATCAATCCCAGCAGCACGCTTCCATATAAAAAGAATTAAACTCAGTCTGGCTTTACTCTTACAGTAAACAGGGACTTAAATGAACCAGGCAAAGAAACTAAACCTCCTGATTCTCCAACCATTACAGACTCTTCTGTCTTGTAAATCTGCCCTTAGCAATTGGACGCCCTATTTTAAAGAAAAAAAAACCTGCACTGCAAGGAGTCTTCTAACCGTACATTTATCATATCAGACGGTAATAGGATTCCATCCAAACTGCACACTGTTACCCAGCACCGAAACACCATGAACATTGCTTCCTGCCTACTATGACAGTATACAACAAACCGTTCAGAAAATCAACATGCTCATGAAGAATATATGAAAGCTATCATCTACACAAGATACACCCTTTACATAGAGTCCCATCTATTTCAAAGATATTGTTATATAAAAGAAGAGCTTGCTCCGGAGGCTCATTATGAAACTCCGGAGCAAGTCTTATCAATCCCATTCTGCACAAAAATCCACTTATGGTTTATCTCTTCAATTCTAAGTTTCAGAATCCCTTAATTAGTTCTCCATTCTTTGGTTCAAAGCGTCCGGTGAAGAAACGCAGAACTTCTGGCTCATATACCCATGTAAGACCGCTGATGTCATGTCTCACCTGATACAACTGGATGATTGCGTCAGCAACATAGTCCAGATGTGCATATGTATAAACCCTTCTCGGAATGGTCAGACGGATTGTCTCCAGCTTCGGCACATGGTTCTCTCCTGTCTTATTGTCTCTTCCTGCGGAGATAATGCCCCGCTCCATGGTTCTAACGCCGGAGTACTCATAAACAGCTGCTGCCAGAGCCTGTGCCGGGAAGTCCGTTTTCTGATCCAAATGGTCTAAGAATGCACGGGCATCTACAAAGATTGCATGACCGCCGCTCGGCTTAACCATAGGAACTCCTGCTGCGTCCAGCTTCTCGCCAAGGTAACGGATCTGGTTTACGCGGTGACTGATGTAGTTGAATTCCATTGACTCTCTAAGACCAATTGCCATTGCTTCCATATCTCTTCCTGCCATTCCACCGTAGGTAGGCATACCTTCATACTGTACGACCATTCCAGTTGCACGGATATATAAATCTTTGTCATTCATGCATAAGAATCCGCCGATATTGGTCAGACAGTCTTTCTTTCCGGACATGGTGCAGCCATCGCCGTAAGAGAACAATTCGTGAACAATCTCCTTGATGGTCTTATCCTCATAGCCTTTTTCTCTTGTCTTGATGAAATATGCGTTCTCCACGCATCTGGTGGCATCAAACATTACCTTAATGCCATACTTATGGGCCATCTCGGATACAGCCTTTATGTTAGCCATGGAAACGGGCTGCCCGCCTGCTAAGTTTACAGTAACTGCAAGGCAGATATATGGGATCTTGTCTGCGCCGACTTCATCAATGAGGGCCTGGAATTTATTTAAGTCTACATTGCCCTTGAAGTCCAGGATTGCATTTGGATCATGGGCTTCGTCAATAACCACGTCGCGGAAGGTAGCACCATTGTGTTCCTGATGAAAGCGGGTTGTGGTGAAGTACATATTTCCTGGCACATAGTCTCCTGGCTTAATGGTAAGAGAAGACAGGATGTTCTCTGCGCCGCGTCCCTGATGAGTAGGAACTACATATTTGAATCCAAACAATTCTTGCACAGTCTCTTCCAGATGGTAAAAGTTCCTGGAGCCGCCGTAGGCTTCATCACCCAACATCAGTCCTGCCCACTGTCTGTCACTCATTGCATTTGTTCCTGAATCTGTCAGAAGGTCAATAAAACATTCCTCTGATTTTAGCAGGAAAGTATTGTATCCTGCTGTCTTGATAGCTTCTTTTCGCTCATCTTTGTTAAGGTTGCCCATAGGCTCCACCATCTTAATTTTAAAAGGTTCTGGTGCAAATTTCATCATATCCATTGTTATTCCTCCTTTAAAATGATTTTATTTTTTTTTAAATTGAAAAATCCTTTTCGTAATCTTTAAGCGATGCAATGGCCTGACAACGGACTGATCGCCAGCATATTGAACATGGTCATCAGTCCTTTAACATCTCCAGTGCAAAAATCTAATTTTATGTAATTCACTTTCAGTCCGTTCTATTGATGTTTGATGCGTGATGCATCATGCATCGTCGTGTTTATTATACATTAATATGCAGATTTGTCAATATTTATTTTAAAATTTTCAATATATTTATATTCTAAAAGTTCTGGGAATTATATAGACAAATCAGAGCAACAATTGACCCTTTTATTGCTTTTAAGATAGATTTATAGTAAACTGTAAAATAAAAGCAATTAAGACGATCAGGAAGGAGACGAAGATGAAGAATACTCTTGTGAAAATGACCCTAAGCGAACAGTTATACGACATTCTAAAAAATGAAATCATGAGCGGAACCATTCCTCTGGGAAGCAAAATTACAAACAGAGAACTGCAGGAGCGTTTTTTAGTTTCCTCCACACCGGTGCGAGACACTATCAACAAGCTTTATCAGGACGGCCTCGTTAAAGAGGTTACAAAAACAGGTGCCCAGGTAATCAACTTTGACTATGGATATGCGGCAGAAATCAATGAATTCATTGCGGCTATCTCCTGTGTAGCCCTAACTATGACCGCTACTAGGGGTGCAGACAAGGAAGTGACAAAGCATCTGAGAAAATATCTGAAAAAGCAGACAATTGCACAGGATGACGATGCCTACTTTGAGGCAGACTTCCATTTTCATAAGTCGTTCTTTGACTTCTGCGGCAACCAGTTTTTGAAAGAAACCTACAAGAGATACAATCTTATCCGTTTCCTTCTGATAAAGTTTGCTATCCGTACAGCTGAGGACCGGTCCTGTTCCATCAAGCAGCACGGAGAAATCGTCGATGCCTACAGCTCCGGTAATTTTGATCTTGCGTCCCAGCTTCTTCAGCTGCACTATATCCACGGCCTTTCACTGATCAAAGAATACAATCCATAGAAAAAATCATCAGACGAAAGACTGTGCCCATGCAGAAAAGCATTGATCTCATTAAAGGTCGGCCAGAATTTCACCTTTCCCTTATACATTTTGAACATGGTTTCCACATATTACAATCGATAAGGAAGCAGCTGATTATATCAACTGCTTCCTTATATCTTTTTTCTCTTCAGGCAGCATGTCCTCATATCTGTACAGCACTTATACTCTGTAAGATTTAACATCACCAATGCCAAACATATCATCAGTGCTGATGATACTGAATTAAAAAAACTGCCGGCAATGCCAGGCTTTTCGAACCGTCAACTAATATGAGATATTATTTCTCTAAATCCATTATAGTAAAATTGAGTTTTCGATATTTCACTAAGCCCAAAACTTGCATAAAATCCGATTTCGGTCAATCGATCAGCAATTCATCGACCGTAACAAAGGTATATCCCTGCTTTGTCAAAGTATCAATTACCTCCAGGGCCGCTTCCACTGAAGTCGGGTACACATCATGAAGAAGGATAATATCTCCAGGCTCCACACGCTTTACAATATAACGCACCACCTTTTTGACGCTCTTTGTTTTCCAGTCAAGAGGGTCTAAGTTCCAGAGCACAACCGTCATGTCGGTTGTACACTCCAATTCGTCATTCCATGAACCATAAGGCGGCCGCAGATACTCAGGTCTTGTACCAGTAATCTCTTCGATCTGTCGGTTATTCTGTTCTATTTGCTGGCAAGCAGTCAACACAGATTCCTTGCTCATCTGCACATGAGTATATCCATGATTCCCGATTAAATGGCCATCCTCTTTCATCTGTTTCAAAATGGCCTCTTTCCCCTCCACATTTTCACCAAGAATAAAGAATGTGGCATGGACCCCTCTCTTGCGAAGCCCGTCAAGAAGTCTTGGCGTATAAACGGAATGAGGGCCGTCATCAAAGGTCAATGCGATCTGCTTATCTCCAGAAAACTGCCTCCTGACCTCATCTCTTGCCTCTGCATCCGCACCCACTGGAAGGAACAGGGTATTCTTTGCCTCTGTGTATGATTGGTACATAGCTTTTATAAAAATAATGTCCAATATAAAAACAACCAGTAAACAGGCCGCTTTCCATTTCATTTTCATTTTCCCATAAGCCCAGCTTTCTGCTATTATTAATAAACTTATGGAGTATTACAGAAAAATAAAACCAAAACATTTCTGCCTTTTTCTATCTTTTCCCTTATATGATCTTATCGCAAGGACTTATCCGGTAAACAGTAGTCCATGCATATCTTGAAAAATAAATGCCGCCATTTCTGGCGGCATATGATTTTTCTATTGCATTTGGCGTTCGCCGGGAAGCGGCCCTGACCATGGCAATAAGCCCTTCATAAAGCCCAGGTTGTATCCTCTAGAGAGCCTCCGCTAGCTACTTCATCTGCACAGAAATTCATAGGGTTCAAGTTTCTTTAGTGCGATATATTTTTACCATTAAGAACTGGCCTGTATCACAATATAGTATACTTTTACAAAAACCTGTCATTGCCACTCCAAAAGCCCATTTGCTATACTAAATCCGGATCAATTTTAATCCCATCAAAAGATTAGGCGGAAAGGAGACCGGCCTCAAAAAGAGACTGGAAAAAACAAGGATGCATATTACAGAGGTATTAAAGGACGGCATGTCCGTAAGTGATGTTCTGAAAAATTTGGAGAAGCGGGAAAAAGAATTTTTAAACGGCATGACATTTGCTGAAAGAGGAGCCATCATTCGAAAGCTTTTCCCACAGGTGTGTGAGACAAGGATCATACAGGCTGACAACAGCCTGGAAGGGCGCATGATTCTTCCTGGCTGCTCTTCTCTTCATTTCATCGGAGACCCGGTAAAATGGCATGAGAATATCTTTGATTACGATGAATATACATATCAACTAAACCGCATGGATCACTGGCGTTTCCTGGCAGAAGCATATTCCTACACCGGCGACCGGCGCTATGCAGAAAAGATTATCAGTGAATTTTATCACTGGATTGACGATTGCCCTTCACAGCCTCTGTACCGCGCTGACGGCGAACTAGCGGTAGAAGATTTTGACGGCTGTGCATGCAATCAGGGGATCTGGCGCTCTCTTGAAGTGGGCATCCGCATGTACCGGACCTGGCCATGGGTCGTCCACCACTTAATAAGCGGCGGCTTTATCGATGAGAAGTTTTTAGAAGCTTACTTGACAAGCGCCTATGAGCATGCTCAGATACTTTATCTGGTGACACCGAAGCTGTGGCCCAACGCGGATCATAATCACTATCTGATGGAAAACAACGGGCTTTTATATTTAGCCTCCATGTTTCCTGAATTTAAGGATTCTGAACTCTGGCAGAAACATGCGCTCCATGAGATGGATCGGAGTATCGAAGCTCAGGTAACCGAGGAAGGCGGACAGATCGAAGGCTGTGCTTCCTACCACAACAGCTCTGCTTACTGGTTCTGCCTCCCCCTTCTGCTTTCTGCAAAATACGGCTTTACCGTTTCTGACGCCTATAAGACAAGGCTCGGTAGGATGGTGGAATATTCCGCCCACGCTACCCGTCCCTGCGGAGGCAATTCTTCCTGGGGTGACAGCCATACCTACAGCAGCACACTGTCTACCGGCGCCTTCTGCCATTATATGGCCTTTGGTGATCCTTCCCACATGGAAAACGCCCATTATTATTACTCCATGGATGCGCTTTTGGCGGGTATGGCTCCCTATATCTGGGAAGTTCCTGACTTATATGACCTACATAAACAGATTGAACGAATCACCAATAGAATGACGATGCCTGATATGCCCGTCACTTCCTGGCAGAAGCAGCTTAAGCAAGTGTTCTTACGAACCGACTGGTCCAATGACGCGCTGTATGTCATGTTTGCCTGCCGTACTCCTATTCAGAATAATCATGCACATATAGATCCTGCCGGTTTTGAATTTACCGCTTATGGCCGCTGCCTTCTGGGTGATCCCGCCATCTATTATTATAAGGATGACGAGAAAAGAAAAAACTTAAAATCGGCTCATTGGCACAACTGCCTTACCTTAAACCGCAAAAATCCCTGGGAGTATATCTCTTCCTGGCAATACGGCGAACAGCAGCCTGGAGATATTCTGGCAGTAGAAAAAACGGAACAGCTGATCTACTCTGTGGCTGAACACAGTAATTACCGGCCAACCATACATAAACGCGCAGTCGCCATTGTTGATCAGAAGTTCCTACTAATTCTTGATATTCTGGATCATGTGGTCCCAGACACCAGCGTCCAGATAAATTTCCACATGGACGCTCCCGAGGCTCTGGTCAATACGAAAGCTTCTTATGCCCGCTCCTTAACCAGTGATGCCAGCGTTGCCGTATATTCTGACGCATGCTTAAAACCCACCCTGGTTCCCGCCAAGATTTCTACCAAAAATGATGTCTGGCATGATACTGTCATCGCTCGTTTTGAAGCTGAGCACTTAAACGACACGCGATGCGCGTTCGTATGTATTGCCATGCCGGCTCAGACCGGCGAGACCCCCAAAATGGTTACAGAGATAAAAAAAGAGTTATGTGCCGATGGAGCCGTCAAAGTATCCTTTACTGTTTCCGGTCAAACTTACGAATTAACCTTTTTAAATGACCGGCTTTCTGTCTGAGAACTCCAGCCAGAGCTGTGGACAGCAAGGAGGCTGCATTTGCGACAAGCTATCGCAGATGCAGCCTCCTTCTCTTTAAAACTCCATACAAAAATTCTGTCATTGCTTGGGTTTTTCCGTATGTCTCCAAGCCAGTTTTCGCCCTTTTACCAGTCTGTATTTTCCCTGTTCTTCTTAAACTGATGCGGCGTTATCCCGAACGCTTTTTTAAACACCTTAATAAAATACTGGGAAGAGCTGTATCCAAGCTGCTCCGCGATTTCCTTCACACTGTATCCCTCATCCATCAACTGGATTCCGCGGTTTAATTTCTGTTCCTTAATATATTCCGCGTATCCTTTCCCCATCATCTGCTTAAACATACGGCTGACCGCGTCGGGACGCATGTGCAGTTCATCGGCCAGATAATCCAGCGAAATACAGGTCTCCAGTTTTTCATCAATAATCCGGATGATCTTATCTTTTAAATTCACATCGATAGATTCCTTCTGGTGCCGTATATTTCTGATGATGCTTTCGCACAGATAATTTCCCCACTGGTGAAAGGCATTAATATCCGGAATCTGTTTATAGTATTCCCTGATGTCATAACCGAACACCACCCACATATCCAGCTGGTACTGCTGCATCATCTGATAGAACATGGCAACTAAATCCCGCAGTGTGGAATTACAGTAAGTGATATCGTAATCTCCGCTCTTAAAGGACACAATCAGTCCCTCCATGCGTTTTTTAAAATCCAGGAAGTTCTCGTTGGCAATGTCACGCTCCATGACTTCAAACAGCTTTAAATGACTTCCTGAGTGTTTGCGTTTCTCCAGCTGCAGCGCCTCGTAAGACAGGCATGCCTCCTCTGTGTAAATATAACGATATTTTGCAGCTTCAGCCGCGGTTTTGTAGCTTTCCTTCACTCCCTCTTTTTTTATGGAACAGTTCCTGCCGGAAACTATGTGACACGTATTCCATCGGGCTTCCATCTCCTTCATGAAGCTTTGTCTGGCTGCTGCCATATTTTGTTTCGAAGCAATCATAATAGCTACCAGACCGTCGTTTTCCATGGTGGTAAATAACACTTCATAAGGCCTGCTTCCAATCTCATACTCTTCCTGCAGACTTTCCAACGACAGCCGTCCGCCATCTTTTTCAGAGAGATAAAGGAAAAAGGTACATACACACTCACCCGTAAAATAAGGTTCCAGCTTGTCATACCCCATCTCCGGATTTTTTTTGAGAATAATCGACCGGACCGCGCTTTGAAACAAAAGCGCTTTAGAGGAGTCAATCGACTGATGCAGAGAACTGATTTCACTGGTCAGCACCTGCAGCGTTCCCTCAAAGCTTCTATTATTGTGTGAGATATCAATTCCTGCCCCCCTGGATACCTGCTGAATCCGTTTTCGGTAGGCCGTGTTATTATAGTAAGTAATCATGACCAGTACCAGCAGGTTAAAGGCGATTGACACCAGATAGCCAATGATAAACATACGTTTTGTCACGTTATATTCCTGATAAAAGTTGCTGTCATCAACCCGGTAAAGATATAAAAGCCCCGTGTCTGCAGACACCGTATAAAACACGGTCTGGCTGTCTCCGCTCACATTCAGCGATACCGCCTGTCCGCCTTTTTCAAATACGACTCCATTTCTGCCGGCTTCCGTCATAACGGCCCCCGCCGACATTCGTTCCGCTTCATAGAAAGGAGTATCATAAATCACCTGGTTCTCTTTACCTATAATGGCAAGAGATCCCTCCTGCTCACTGATATACTCTCCAAATGCAGACTTCGCGATATGGATTCCCAGATAGATAGAGCTTCCCTTCCACTTGTGCTGGGTCAGCTTCACCACATACGTGATCACAGGCTCATCTACTGAATACGCTTCTATAGACCGGTCCATAAAGCCGGTCTCCTCACCGCCCTCTTTCCATGGCTCAAACCATGGAAGATACCGTTTAAACAGCTCCTGACTTTCAGGGAAATGGACCTTATCAAAACCGGTCACCACGGTTCCTGTACCTTCATAATAAATATCCATGCTCTTTACATAGGGGGAAACCTTCTTAAGCTTACGCATTCCGGCCGCCTGCGCCAGAATCCTCTCCGGCGAACCAGTAATATCCTTTTCCTGAGGATACAGCAGATCATCATTCTCCGCCATAGGAGAAAAGTAAAGCTGAGGGATATGGTATACGGACATCATAATCTGCTTATCAATATTGCTGAAGGCCAAATCCGTCACCTGGCTGTTGTGCTCAATAAAACTTTTTAAATATGCGTCATTGCTCATCCGGTGAAACACAAAATAATTAAATAAAGAGACCACTGCGATGCTGAACAGGTTGAGCCATAAAATCACTGCAAATACTGACGATTGTAAATATTTCCTTCTGACAGTTAATTTGCGTTTCATAACCCACCTCCTGATACAGACACCTGGCGGTCTCTTTTTTATTTAAAGTATAACATATTTGTCTAGCCTTTTACAGATCCAACGATCATGCCTTTAACAAAGTATTTCTGAAGGAACGGATAAGTACATACGATCGGTATCAGTGACAGTACCAACGCCGCCATCTTCATGGTTTCCGTATGGATCAGGACATCCGCGGCCGCTTCCATATCCGCGGTCTGCCCATTGGTCAGAATTGTCTGCAGCACATATTGCAGGACATAAAGACTTTTTTTCGACACATACAGCATATTATCCATCCATGAGTTCCAGTGCTGTACGCAGTACCACAGGGAAATCGTAGCCATGACCGGCATGGACAGCGGTAAGTACACCTGAAACAATACCTGAAAGTTTGAAGCGCCGTCAAGCTTCGCTGACTCCTCCAGCGCCGGCGGAATTCCCATAAAGAAGTTCCTTGTGATAATCAGGGCAAATCCTGTAATCAGGCAGGGCAGAATATACACCAGGAAATTATTAGTTAAATGCAGTTCCTTGATCAACAAGTACTTGGGTATCATACCGCCTGAAAAATACATGGTAAACACTACAAACATCATCAGGAACCTGCGGTAAGGCAGATTGGATTTTGCCAGCGGATAGGCGGTCAGCACTGTCACCAGCACTCCTGCTGCCGTACCTGCCGCCGTTCTTACGATGGTAACCAGATAGCTATGCCAGAAATTGGGGTCTGTGGAAATCTGCATATATCCGGAAAAATCAAGCTTGGTCGGAAACAGATGGAAACCCGTCTCATTTACAACCGATGCCGGACTCATAGATATGGTGACTACCTGCATAAAGGGAAGTAGGATCGATACCATCAGTATCAGCACAAATCCGTATGCGACTCCGTCTACCAGCCAGTCTTCTGCAGATCTTTTTCTTTTTCTGCGTATGGTGTTCATGACCTCTCCCCCTTTACCATAATGCGTAATCATTCGTCTTTCGCGCTATATAATTCGTCAGCATGACAAGCATGAAAGAGATGATATTTTTAAATAAATCAACTGCTGTTGTAAAACTGTACTGCATATTTTGAATACCCATCCGGTATACGAAAGTGGAAATTACATCACCTACACCATAAGTTGTTGGAGACAGGAAGTTATATACCTGTTCAAAGCTGTCATTCAAAATTTTACCGGACTCCATAATCAGCATAACCGTAACAATAGGCGCCAGGGCCGGGAGGGTGATATGCAGAATCCTCTGTATTCTGCCCGCGCCGTCCATCTCCGCCGCCTCGTAAAGAGCCGGATCGACAGAGGTCACCGCAGCCAGGTACACGATGGAGCCCCAGCCGATGGACTTCCACATATCAGAGAGCACTAAAACTCCGCGGAAATACTTGGCGTTCCCCACAAAGAATATGGGGGCAAATCCCAAATTCTGCAGGAGGATATTAATCGGCCCTCTTGATGGGGATAAAAACTCAATGATAATACCGGAAACAACAACCCAGGAGACAAAGTGCGGCAGATAAGAGATAGACTGAGCCACCTTTTTAAATCTGACATTTTTAATTTCGTTCAACACCAGGCACAGGAAGATCGGTGCCGGGAAACATATCAGTAATTTATATAAACTGATAATTAATGTGTTTTTCAACACTGATAAAAAGAAAGGATTGGAAAACAAACTCTTAAAATGTTTCAATCCTACGAAGACACTTCCTTCAATTCCCTTCAAAGGATAGTAATCCTGAAATGCTATGATGAGTCCATACATAGGTCCATAACAGAATACAAGAAAGAACAAAATTCCTGGAACCAGCATAATATAATATTCTTTATATTGTGATAAATTGCCCAAAAAACCTGTTTTACTGCGGGTTGTTTTTATTTTAGGTGCTGTCATATCCACCTCCCGAATTGTTCTTCCATTATTTCTGCAGCACTTTCTGCTGCTCTGCATAAGCTTCCTGAACAGCCTTTTCAGCGGCGTCTCCGCCGGCAGCTTTAAATTCTTTCACGAAGGTATCGAAATAGTCAAGAGGTTTTGCACCTGTAATCATGTCAAAATAAGCCTGCTCGGTCAATGTATCCAGGGTTGCGCTCACATTGGCAAATTCTTCTGTAGCGGGAGCGTTAAAGCGGTAGTAGCCATTTCCTGTAATATCATTTCCAAGTTTCACTTTCGATGCATTTAATTTTTTGGCATAAAGAACTGTATCACCAAAGTCTACCTGCATGACACCCTCTTTACGAAGTTCAACTCCGTCTCCGATACGCTTTCTCGTTTCTCCAATCATCTCGAAGTGTTTGCCTTCCAGACCATAGTTTGACAGTTCCATAAATTCCTCATCAGAATAGTAAGCATCCAAAATCGCCAGGAATGCATCTACTTTTCTTGGGTCAGAAGCGCCCTGTGTAGTCAGACAGGTTAAACGTCCTACTTTTGACCATGCCTCCGTTCCAGATTTTCCATCCGGGCCTATCGGCGCGGGTCCGGCTACAATTTTAGCCTCTGGATTTAAAGCCTTCATCTCTTTCAAACAGATAGCCTGATTGTTTACATCATCACAATCTGTGCTGTAGTAGAAATAGTGATATGGCATAGCGCTTGTTAAACCTATTTGTCCGTTCATAAAGGAGTGAGACAGCCATTCGTAACCGCCATGATTTTCGCCTGTGATGAACTCTTTGTCGATGATTCCCTTTTCATACCATCTGTTTAATACTTCCAGAGCCTGTTTTGCTTCGGGACGGATATACGGGAAGAAAGGAACATTGTCGTCACCTAGCTGCATCTCCTCTACTGTAAAGCCGGGAAAACCGCCGGTAACACAGCGAAGGCCAAATGCACCAAATACCGCGCTGAAGGCACGCTCCGCCATACCTGCTGTATCTTTTTTACCGTTTCCATCCGGATCCTGCTCTACAAATGCAGTCAGCACTTCTTCATATTCTTCCAGCGTTTCCGGTACTTCCAACCCCAGATTATCCAGCCAGTTCTGGTTCCAGAACATGGCCATAGGCACAACGCTCATGGGATTGGAAACCCCATAGTTCTTTCCTTTATAGATCATGGTGCTCCACAATGAGCCATCATCGTTTTCATCTGCACATTTTGCGAAGTTTGGTGCTTTCTCCCTGATAGTTTCAATAGGAATTTCCGCAATGATACCACCCTCCACGTATGTAGCAAGATCAGCCGGGCTTCCGATAACCAGAACATCCGGCATCTCGCCGCCGGCAAACTTTACATTTAAATTTTGCTGATAATTATTGGTATCTACATAAAAACCCTTTAAATCAATATTGAAGCGTTCCTCTATCATTTTTACTACTTCTGCATCATCATTTACCTCTGCGGAAGTCTGACCGGTCAGCCATGACATTTGAACCGGCTCCTCACTGGCCGCCTCTGTTGCGCTTCCTTTGTTGGCTGCTGTACTTCCTTTATCAGATACGGTTGACTGTGTTGTCTCGCCGGAACCGCACCCTATCAGCATACTTCCTGCCATGGCTGCTGCCATCATGCAGGCGGTCCATCTTTTCCATCTTCTCATTTCATTGTCCTCCATTATAATTTGAAATTCGCTTTTTAACTGACTTCGCCTTTAGTACCCCATGATTTACTCCCAGCCTGGCGCCTGTCTGTATCAGTAGGCGGAACACATGGGCCGTACCGTTAATGTGAGAATAGCACATGTCTTTCCCCCAGACAATCAGCAAAAAATTGCAAAATAACACTTTTTTGCAGCCGGTATATACTCCGTCCTTTCTATACCTTTTCCCGATTATCCCTATTATTTCCTTCGTTTACGCGTATTTTTCCGACATTGCGCAGCAAGAAACTATCATAATGCAGAAAAGTATCATTGAAGCCGGAGACGGCTTTTCCTATAATGAAATCATCACTTATACAGGAGGATTTTTATCTATGATTCCCATACCGGTAAAGGAAGGGGAAGTGACTGATGAAGATTTATTTTCTGCTCTTCAGCTGTCTTATCCCGGACTCTCAAATGTACGTCTTGCGTTAGAAGCAGGAAACACACTTCTTGCAAAAAAAGAACTAGTCAGCTATTTTCAGACCCGGACTAATGTAATCTATTACTACAATTACCGCAGCCTGCCTTTAAAGCCAATTGATACCGACAGCAATCCGCAGTTTTTTCAGGCAGCTCTGGGACTGAAAGGCAGCTTAAAAGAGTTCTGCCTGTATGCCGGAAAAAGAATGATGGAACATGTCTATGTCCGTCCAGGCGGAGATATAGAAGTCGAGCTTGGGCCTGACTACGAAAACCTCCCACATTTTAATGTTAAGGAAGATTTGGGCAAAAAACACCGTACGGTTCTGGATATCTTTTCAAGGGGACAGTTTTTTGAATACCTTGCCATCCTCTACCATGAGACTGGGGATCCGGCAGTGTTGGAAAACTTTGAAGTAACCCTTCAAATGTTCTGGGATCATTATCCTCTCGATCTGGAATTTACCGATCCGGATATCTCCCATTTTTTACATACCGAGGACCGTGATGTTATGAGTACCGGATTTCTGACCCTTTGCTATCTCAGTTTGTTTTATACGAGGATTCCTTATGAGATTTCTACAGAAATGGCTTTTGGAATCTTAAAACGAATCTGGTTCCTGGGTATCCAGTTCCGCAGATTCGACACAGATACATACCGGAAATTCAACCATCACATGTGGGAAAGAGGTCTGGTTCCGTTTATGCTGGCCACCCTGCTTCCTGAGTTTCCGGCACTTGCAGCCATGAAAGACAGGGGTACCGAAGTAGTCCGGCAGCATGTCATAGATGATTTCAATGAGGCCGGCGGTTACAGTGAGCATTCTGTTGCCTACTGGTGCGGTGCCGCTCTGGGCGAGATGATCAGCAACGGCATTTACTTAGGGCAATTAAACCGCACAGAGCTTCTGGATGAAGAAAGCGGACGCCGAATCCAGGCCAGCTATAATATCCTGGCTGAAATCACCCCCCCTGATGACAGTTTTCCGTCTCTCGGAGATAATGGCGGCCCCAAGGTGAAGCAGATCTTATCCAACGGCGCTTACCGTACGGGCAATGACGCCTGCAGACAGCTGCTGGAATACCGCCTGGGGCAAACGGAGGATATCCCGAAAATTCCTCTGGACTACTGTAATGACAAAAGTGGATTTTTCTGTTCCAGGAGCAACCTCTCTGCCGACGCCAACTATGCTTTAATGTCCTCCAAAGTGGACTGCGGAGACTCCGGTCATAATCACATGGATATGCTTTCTCTCTTTATCACTATGAGAGGTCAGGAACTTATCGGTGAGCCTCATTCAAGACATCTTTACCACTCAGTACGGGCTGGAAGCCCCCAACGCGGATACATGTATAATATGACTTCCCACAATACGGTACTGGTATATGGGAACCCGGTTCAGGATGACCGGTTCTATACTTTAAAATGGGGCGTGATGAGGCCGGATTCTCCTGTAGAGCACTTCTCCTCCCGAAAAGAGGGCTGTTTTGTCAGCGCGTACCATGATGCCTATACTTTCTGCCGCCATACCAGAAAGATTCTCGCCTGCCGTGAGAAAGGTTTTCTGATTCATGACTGTATCCGGGGTGGTGACCGCATTCCTGAGCCCCACATACAGCGGTGGAATCTTTTTCCTGACGTATCATACCGGCAGCTTGATGACCGAAGGGTCCTTCTGGAAAAGAATGGTATTCTTACTCTTCTTTTATGGAGCGGAACTCCCAGTCTGCATATTTGGCAGAAAGAGGACTTATACCCTGAAATCGTCAAAGACCGGAATCAGTTGTCCACCATCATAGATGCACACTTTACACCTGTCATAGATGCAGAATCCGGTATCGGCCCGGTGTCACAGAGCCTGCTGATTCTGGATGCAACAGATGGCATTCCTACGATCAGGGATTGTGACAGCCTGTGTGACACTCTGCTTTCCCACGCAGAACATGATAACCTTACCGCGGCTCTTGACTTATTCCTGCGTATAAAATAATTATATTGATAGAAAGGAAGATAACATCATGAATGGTCTGTTTTCGATCAACAGTCCCCTTTGGAGTATATCCAGCAAAGCGCTGAATTTTCTATGGCTGAGTATCTTATGGCTGGTCTGCAGCCTTCCGCTTGTCACCATAGGAGCGTCAACCTCCGCGCTTTATTCCATAACACTGAAATACGTCCGCAATGAAGAAGGATACTTAACCGCCTCCTTCTTCACCGCTTTCCGGCAGAATCTTAAGCAGGGGACTCTCATCTGGCTCATACTCCTGTTGGCTGGTCTGTTTCTGGGTCTTGATTTTGTGGTCTATTACAGGGGGAAACAGACTGAATTCGGACATATGATATTTATGACCCTGTTTTTCAGTTTGGCGCTGGTCTTTGTCCTGATGAATTTATATGTGTACGCGGTTCTGGCCAAATTTCAGAACTCCACCTTCCATATTATAAAGAACGCCTGCATTATGGCCCTCTGCCACTGGCCTTCCAGCCTGGCTATGCTGATGCTTTCTCTGTTCATCCTGGCGGTGGGATTCCTGGCATTTCCGCCTCTCCTAATCTTCGCACCGGCCGGCCTCTGCTATATGCATTCAAAATTTTTAAGCCGGATATTTGATATCTATATCACAGCCTGATCTCATCATCCCATCAGTCGCAGCTATACCTTAAAAGGGTCATTGGTATTTTACTTTTCCAATAACCCCTTTTTGTATTTATTCTGCCAGCAAAGGTGCCGCCGCCCCAATGTCAATTCCCAGGCACGTACCGATTCTCACCATATCAGAAAATCCTTCTCCGCAAGACGCAGAACAGCCTCCGCCATAAAATAATCCGCATAGATCAGATCCGTCTGCTGATCCCCGGTGCTGTGGTAATCTACCTTACAATTCTGAACGATGGAGTCGTTTTCGGGATTCCAGTCACAGCACCGCTCTGACACCGCCTTCACGATTCGCTCCGCATGGGCACGGTACAGCCGTTTCTCCTGCTCTTCAACATGCTCCGCTATCTCCAACAGACCACAGGCCGCGCAAAGACCGGCCGACACATCCCAATATACCGGCTTTTCAGGCTGTCTGAAATCACACAGAGGAATATAATCCGTTAAAGAGATATTGGAGATAAAATAATGAGCCGTTCTTTTTGCCGTATCCAGATATTCAGGATCTTTCGTATAACGGTAGCTGAGCGCGAATCCATATAAGATCCAGGATTGTCCGCGTGACCAGGAAGAGGCGTCCGAGTAACCCTGTCCCCCCATAATCTCTGTAAGTTCTCCGGAATCCGGATTCAGGCATGCAATATGGCCACATGAACCATCGGCTCTGACAAGAGTTCTTTTTACAGTGTCAGCATGAGCCTTTGCAATATAATAAAACCTCGGATCTTTCAGTTCTTCAGATGCCCAGTAAAGAAGCGGAATATTCATCATGGAGTCCACGATGATCCAACCGGTACAATCCTGTCCTTCTTCCACACATTCAGGATTCCAGGCTCTGATAAATTTTCCTGTCGGATTATATCTGGCAGCCAGAATACTGGCAGCCAGAAGCCCGCGTGTTCTGGCCCCCTCCGAACCGGTCAGGCGGTAATCCGCAACTGCGCTGTGAAGCCACATAAATCCGGTGTCATGATGCAACCCCAGAAAACCATGCAGCGCCTTATCCAGCCTCCTTTCTGCCAGTTCTGCACACTTACGGTAGTTATCCTTTCCCGTGGCATGATACATCTGCCATAAAACACCTGGCCAGAAACCATTTGTCCACCAGTAAATATCCGATTCACCATAATCCGTTTTATAGCTCCCTTCCGTCGTCAGGTAAGGAATCTTATCACCCATACGCTCACATTCTGCATGGAATTTGACATCCATTTTTTGAAATAAAAGCTCTAACCACTTTTCCACAGCCTAAAAACCTCCTTTACAAAAACGGTTAAAATTATAATTTTCCAAAAATTCTGCGGGATTCCAGGGCAAAAGAGCCAGATCATCCTGTATCTCCTGAAGATGGGAGTTCAGCAAGCGATTCAGTTCCAGTGCTGCTTCCCAATATCTGCTCTTTTTGTCCTCCTCTTTTTCAAACAACAGATTTTTCGTCTCCTGTCTGTCATTTTTTAAATCGTAAAGTTCCAGATAATACTCATCCTTGAAAACATCCACAATATATTTATAATTTTTCCAGATCACGCACCTCTGGAAATTGCCGCGTGAACCGTTGCCATCGTACTGGATATAGACAGGACGTTCTTTAAAGCTTTCTGTTTCTTCTAAAAGTTCTTTTAAGGAAGTGCCATTCACTTCACCGGTTGGAGTGACTTCGTAAAAATCACAGATAGTAGGGAATAAGTCAATATGACTGATAAACTCTTCCCTCACCGTTCCCTTCTTTCTTCCCCCTGGCAGGTGAATGCTGAAAGGAGTTTTGGCTGATTCTTCATACATGCACATTTTCTGAAACAGACAGTGAGAACCCAGCATCTCACCGTGATCAGAGGTGAATACAATAATAGAATTCTCATATAGGTCCTTTTCCTTCAGCTTCCCGATAATCCGGCCCACACACTGATCCAGCAGAGATACCAGCCCTAGATAGGTCCTCCAAGCCTCTCTCCAGTCTTCCAGCCGGTAAGAACTCCCTATGTACCCCGTAAGATTATATTTTTGTAAAGGGGACTGGTGCTCATACCACCGGTTCACATTGTCAGGAAGTTCCACATCTTCCGTTTTCACCAGAGAATACCATGGGTCCGGAATATCAAACGGCGGGTGGGGAGCCACATACATCATACTCAAAAACAACGGCTTTTCACCGGCAAACCCGTCCAGCGCCTTTACTGCGGTATTTGTAAAGTACCCGTCAAAATAACAGTCATATCCTCCCTCATACCGTCCGGTATGGGGATTGGAATAAGCGCAGACTGTAGTATGCACACCATCAGCCATCTCCGGGATCGGGGTGGTAAAGAGCGGGCCTCCCGGCAGACGTTTCCCCTGCCCCTTCACAAAGGCACGGTAGCTCGCCTCCGTTGTCAGCCACCTCGTCTTCGTATCAGGACGCGCTTCCAGCGGTATTCCTTCTACGAATAAATGCTGTTTTCCACTGTGGATACACTCCATCCCCAGACGTTCCATAACGCTGTAGAGATGATCAGTTCCTTCCTTTACCCTGGAATACGGTTCCTCGGGCGGAAACCACCCATTAATCAGGCTTCCATTTACTCCCGGATAAGTTCCGGTAAACAGCGCGCCTCTGGCCGGTACACAGAGGGGGCTTGCACAGTATGCGTTGGAAAAACGGACACTGTCCTTCATCAGGGCGTCAATATTGGGAGTGTATCCCTTACCCAATACATCAAAACGAAGCTGATCCGCAGCTATTAATATACAATTTGGCATATCTTCCTTTTTGCCATTCTTATTCATGTTTTCTCTTTCTCCTCATATGTTTCTAAAAGCTGATACTATTCATTTGATCTTAGCATAGAACAAAACACAGTAAGTCTGAATAGCCTTCCACCCCAAATTCCCATCTTTTGAAGTTAACATATCATGCATATTCTAAAAGCACAATAATCAAATAATTGTAAAACAACACTTTTTTGCATGGTGTTTTTCCCTCATATTTTCAATCATTTTCATGGATATACCCACTATTTTTATAGTTTTCAGCAGCTTTTTTCATCCTTTCATGCACGCTCCCCAAAAAGATTGTTATCCTGCTAAAAAGTATCATTGAAGAAATCTCATTCTGAAATTACACTGAAATCAAGCATAATGCCAGACACAATACAAGAAACTACCGAGCTTAAAAAACTACCGAGCTTAAAAAGAGGGAGAAACAATGGTGCAAAAAATCAGGATAAACACTTTATGTGAAGGGCTGCTGAAAGACTGGAGTGAAAAGCTTTTAACCCTGCAAATTTCACACTCTGACGAAACCGGGTTGTACGGAGGTATTCTGTGCCCCGCCTGCGCCCGGATTCACGGCAGATGCTTTGAAGCCATCTATCCATTTCTCTATCTGGCCGATACCCATCATGATCTGCGTTTTCTGGACGCCGCAAAGAGGCTGTTTGAATGGGCTGAACAGACCGTCTCACGTCCTGATGGTTCCTACGTTAATGACATGGACTGTGACTGGCAGGGAACCACTGTGTTTAGCGCGCTTCAACTGGCAGAGGCACTGACCTTTCACGGTCATATTCTAGACGGGGATACACGGCAGATATGGATGGCACGGTTAGATAAAGCGGCAAAATTCCTGTATCATTTTGAAGAACTAAACAACAATAACATCAACTACTGCATTACCAATGCACTAACCATGCTCTATTGTGGTGAATTACTTAATATCCCGGAATATAAAGCATATGCCCGGAACAATATTCAAAAGGCATTGGACCACATGCCGGGGGATAGTTTTTTATTTGGTGAAGGATATCCGACGGATGGCCGGACCCCAAGGGGATGCCGTGCCGTTGATATTGGCTACAACGTGGAAGAATCCCTGCCTGCACTGGCCGCCTGTTCCACAATTATCGGGGATACAGAATTAGAAAACAGGGTGACGCAGTCTTTCGAAACCCATCTGCATGCGTTCCTTCCTGACGGAGGCTGGAATAACAGCTTCGGTACAAGGAATTACAAATGGACCTACTGGGGAAGCCGTACTTCAGATGGTTCCGCATTCGGCCTGCTCCTGCTGGCAAACCATAATCCCGCATTCGCTCAGGCGGCATACGCTAATCTCCAGTTACTCCGGCAGTGTACTCACGGCGGCCTGCTTTACGGCGGCCCTCACTATCATGCGGCCGGTGAGCGTGCCTGTGTGCACCACACATTTACTCACGCTAAAGTTCTGGCGGACATTTTAAATCATGAACTTTCTCTACCTGAATCGTCAATGCCTTCTATGGTTTCCGGAAATGAAGGTATCCAGCATTTTGCTGATATTGACAGTTATTTCATCAACTGCCACGGTATGCTTGCTTCTATCACTGCAAACGACTGGGAATATATTTCCGGCGGTCACGCCAGCGGCGGAAATATAACCATGCTGTGGCACCATGCTGCCGGCCCCATTCTGTGCGCCTCGGTGAGCCAGTACCTGACAGAAGAACCGCCAAACATGCAGCTTCCCCGCTTTGCCTTCCACGAGTGTATTTCCCCGGCGCTGAAATATGAGGAAGACGGCATTTGCTTTACGTCCCTATACGATTTTGATTGCGTGATGTCACATCAGGACATACCCGGTGAGTACACAGTACATGTACTGGGCCAGCTTCCAAAGATTAACCATGTGCTGCCTGCAAAGCCGGTAACGCATGAGAGCCGCTATATTTTCCAGAAAGACAGTCTCCGTTTCGAAACCGGGGTAAGCGATTCCCGTGTCTATTACCAATGCCCCCTGATCTCAAAAGCAGGAGAATTCGCAGTACTAACCGGAAACCAGCTTGTCATCAGAAAAGAGCTCGCAGAAATCATCTTAACCGTAGAACATGGCCAGTTGCTTTTGCCCCATGGCCTGGAACGATGTTATAATCTGGTTCCGGGATTACAAGCCATAAAAGCAGTGATTGTCTCCGAAGACATGCAGATTTGTTTTAATCTGAAAGTCAATAAACTTTAACTAAAAACGCAACAGTGAAAGGAGGTTTCTCGGTCCGGCAGGGCCAGAGAAAACAACATGAAACATATTACCGAAGTATTGAAGGACGGAATTACCGTCCATGATGTCCTCGTGAATCTTAAAGAACGGGAAAAGGATTTCCAACAGGGTATGTCCTTTCTGCAGCGCGGAGAAACCATACTCCATCTGTTCCCTGACATTTACAAAGCGCAGGTGGAACAGGGCGAAAACCACTTTAACGGAATGGCTGTTCTTCCGGGTTCCGCTTCCCCGCATTTTATCGGCAATCCGGTAAAATGGCATGAGAACCTTTTTAACGATGCGGAATACACTTACTTTTTAAACCGTATGGACCACTGGCGAAGCATGTTAGAAGCCTATTCTCTGACCGGTGATAACAAATATGCAGGAAAAGTGATGGAAGAATTCTATCACTGGATTGAGAACTGCCCACGCCAGCCATTATATGATGAATCCGGAAACGTGATCGTAGAAAACTTTGGCGGCTGCGGATGCAATCAGGGTATCTGGCGTTCCCTTGAAATCGGCATCCGGATGTACCGGACATGGCCGGACATGATCCACCATCTAATTGATACTAGTTATATTGACGAAAACTTTCTGGAAATCTATCTCACCAGTCTCTATCAACATGCCGAAGTTCTCTATATTATTCCGCCGATTCTCTGGCCTAAGGCGGATCATAACCACTATCTGATGGAAAATAACGGACTGCTTTACTTATCCTGTATGTTTCCGGAGTTTAAAGATTCTGAACTGTGGAAACAGCATGCACTGAATGAGCTGGAACGCAGTATTTTTGCTCAGGTAACTACAGGAGGCGGACAAATCGAGGGGTGTCCGTCTTATCATAATGGCTGCCTTTACTGGTTTGTTCTTCCTATTTTGCTGTCAAAAAAATATCATTTCACCATATCTAATGACTACCGGAAACGCCTGGAACGAATGGTTGAATATTCCGTTCACGCCACCCGCCCCTGCGGGGGAAATTACCCATGGGGAGACAGTAATACCTTTACTGGAACCTTCACCTGGGGAGCTTTCTGCCATTATCTGGCGTTTGGGGACAGCAGTTATATTGCTCAGGCACGGACCTATTACCGTTATGAAGAGCTGGAGAAAGCCGCTTCCAAGTATATCTGGGAAGTGGATGACTTATCTGATTTACACCGCGTCCTTAAAAATACAAAAGAATGCCCTGCGCTTCCTGTCTTGCCTGCGTTTTCTTGGCAGAAAGACTTAAAGCAGGTATTTATACGGACAGACTGGTCTCAAAATGCCCTCTCTCTGATGTTCGCCTGCCGCACACCAATCCAGAACGCACACGCGCACATGGATCCGGCCGGATTCGATTTTACTGCTTATGGACGCCCCCTCCTGACTGATCCTGCCATCTTCTGTTTCCGTGACGACGAAGACCGCAGAAAATTCAAATCCATCCACTGGCACAACTGTCTGACTCTTAATCATCAGGACCCTTGGAAATATATCTCCTCATGGGACTACGGCCCGCAGCAACCAGGCGATATTCTGTCAGTGAGCTCAACCGAGAGATTGATGTATGCTGCAGCAGAGCATCTAAGCTATACTCCGGCCATACACAAACGCGTTGTTGCCCTGGTGGACAAGCGGTTCCTGTTGGTCTTGGATCTTCTCGATAAGGTGGTACCTGATTCCAGTGTTCAGATCAACTTCCATATAGACAGTCCCACTGTCATGGCCGATTCCGAACGCCGTCTTGCCCGTTCCCTGTCCAATGAGGCCAATATCGGTATCTTCTCTGACGGCCAGGCAGTTCCTTCCCTCATTCCTGCCAGAAGGTCCACAAGAGATGATGTCGCTCACGACACCATGATTGCACAATTTGAGGCAGAGCATCTTGCAGGGGGACGTCATGGCTTTGTATCCATTGCATATCCGGTTCCCGCCGGAATCGCCCTCCCGGATGTTACTGACATTTGCAAAGAGTTCCGGACGGATGGTCTCTTCCTTGTATCGTTCCGAATTGACGAACACGACTATCACCTGTCGCTGCATCAAAACGAACTGACGATTCTATTATGAACCTGTGAACAAAAGACAGCCGAAAGCCGATAAGAGGAATATGGCGGTCATTTGTTGCAGCTGGCATGGCATCGAACGAAATAAAGACCGCAAAAGCTATGATAGCCTTTGTGGTCTTATTATAAGCCCGCTCATTACACATATTCTCCCAGGCTGTATTAACATTAATCGATCCGAATCCGAAACACTACCGGATAGCTGCTCTTTACATTTTTCATATGATCGCCTCCGGCCATAAGGCTCATGTCCAGCTTTGTATTTCCCGCGTCATCATTGGTATATCGGATATATTCCACCTGAATCTTTTCATGTGAAGCGTTAAACGCGTCTACCGTATCCTGCGGTCCCTGATCCTCCGGAATTCCTCCCCAGAACTGTAAGTGAACTACCTCATCACCGCCTTGTCCACTGGCGGCCACTCCGTTCGCTGAATCTGCACATCCCGTCTGGCAGGATCCCGCCAGCAGCATTGCAAGAAAACAGCTTATTAATTGTTTTTTCATATCGTTTCCTCCTGTTTTTTGATGGTTGAATCTTACCATTTTATGTTCCCGTTATGAATATTTTAATTGTCTAAAAACTGGTAATATTTTTTGATTTGCTATTTACACCTGTCTTTTCTTTCGTTCTCCACTCCTTATGCTAAAAATATTACCATTGAACTTTTCCATGGATCAAAAAAGAACGGCAGCCATAAGCTATTACACTTACGGCCACCAATGGCTTGTTCTATTTTATTCAATATACCATCCTTCTGCCTTTTCACGTATTTCAACAAATTTCCTATAAATACCGTCTTTTTTTACCAATTCCTTATGGTTACCACTTTCAACAATTTCTCCATGATCAACAACAAGTATCTGATCAGCATTCTCTATGGTTGCCAGACGGTGCGCGATCGTGATGATCGTCTTTCCTTTTGTTAATTCAGAGATCGCCGCCTGAATATAGTGTTCATTTTCAGGGTCAATAGAAGCGGTTGCTTCATCCAAAATGACGATAGGTGCATCTTTCAATATTGCCCTTGCGATAGATATTCTTTGCTTTTCACCGCCTGAAAGCGTTCCGCCGCCCTCTCCAATTACCGTATCATATCCTTCCGGCAAGGCCGTGATAAAATCATGGCAGCAAGCCTTTTTAGCTGCACGTATCATTTCTGCCTCTGTTGCCTCAGGATTTCCAAAACAGATATTATTCCGAATGGTGTCATGGAATAAATAGACATTCTGAAATACCATTGAAATATTGGACAGCAGACTGTCACAGGTAAATTCCTTTACATTAACACCTCCGACTTCAATGCATCCGCTGTTTACATTATAAAATTTCGCTATCAGGTTACAAATCGTCGTTTTTCCGCTTCCAGATGATCCAACAATTGCAGTCGTTGTTTTTTCCGGAATTTTAAAGCTCACATGATTTAATATCAATCTGGAATCATAACCAAAAGATACATCGCGAAACTCTATCCCATAGTGAGTAAGCGGAATCTCCCTGCCGCCCTCATCAATAAATTCTTCCGACTTCAGTGCATCCAGCTGATTCATGGCGTTTTCAATGACACCCAGAACATGGGCGCTATCGCTGATTGGTTCAATAGAAGCAAATACGCTGAACGACAGAAACGATAATAACAACATATTGGAGACTGATATCTGATTCGCCCAGCCAAGATAAAAGCTTGACAAGAGAAGGCCCAGAGAAGCAATTTTCAGCACAAGCAGGTGCAGGCAGTTGGCTGGTACAAACCCCCATTCGATTTTCAAATGAATAATCCTGCTCTCTTTACAAGCTTTTTTCATGGTTGCTATGGATGCACCATCCTGACCAAAGGATTTTACTACAGGCAATCCTCTTGCATATTCAATTGCCGCATTGGTAAGATCACGATCCGTTTGCGCAGAGACAGGAGCATTCCTCATACTATACCTTGAAATTACCACCAAAAATAAAAAGGAACCGGCCACACCTGCGATTATTATGAAAGATACCATTGGATTAATTACAGTAATCCATATGAAAATGCATAAGAAATTCAGATATCCTCCGATAAAATCATCGACCATTCGGATTCCCATATTCTCTAATGTATGCAGACCTGTTGTGATTGAATTTAAGATATCGCCGGTATTCACATTCTGAAAATATCCCAGAGATACCCGCTTTAGCAAATCGCCAATTGCAAGCCTGTCTCTGGAAACCAGCTCATAGCTGATTGCTTCCTGAAATATAGCTCTAAGATAATCAAAGAGAAAACGAAGGAATATAAAAAGTAACATCAGTATAATACTGAGCCCTATCCATTTCGTATCAAATCCAGCCCCTCCTCTCTTCTCCTCGATCACCATGCCGATTGTATATGCAGCTATAATAACTGGCATTGCCGCAAACCATGCGGATAAGAAGGAGAATAAAAACCCTATATACAATTTTCCTTTAAATTCTCCGCACCAGTCAATGATTCGTTTTATGGTTTTAAACATTCTGGCTCACTTCCTTTCCCTGTAATCCAACAGACCATGACTTTGCTCCAATATGAGCCTTCCACATATCCGCATATAAGGGTGAGCTTTTCAGTAATTCATTTTGTTTTCCTTCAGCAGTAATATTGCCATTTTTCAGGACTACGATATTATCTGCATTCTTAATTGTAGAAAGGCGGTGGGCAATCACCAAAAGCGTCTTTCCTTTTGTGAGCGCTGCAATACTGTGCTGGATCTTTTCTTCGTTTTCCGGATCAGTAAAGGCAGTTGCTTCATCCAAAATAACAACCGGTGCATTTTTCAATATCATTCTCGCAATGGCAATGCGCTGCTTTTCTCCGCCTGATAATCTTTTTCCAGCTTCTCCTGCGGAAGTCTGATACCCCTTTTCCAGCTTACGGATGAATTCGTCACACTGGGCTGCTTTTGCAGCGGCATATACCTCCTCATCCGACGCTTTCGGATTACCTAACCGAATATTTTCAAGCAGAGAACAGCGGAACAGAAAGTTATCCTGTGTGACAAAGCTGACCGTATCTGCAAGCTGTTTGAGCGGAATGTCTTTTACATTCACACCGCCGATCTCTATGGCTCCGCCAGTTACATCCCAAAAACGTGCCAGCAATTTGGCAATGGTTGATTTACCTCCGCCAGAAGGTCCTACCAGCGCCGTGAAGCTTCCCTGAGGCAGGCTCATGTTGATTCCATGCAATACCTCATGCTCTTCTTTTCCATCATAGGAGAAGGTAACATTTCGAAAACTGATATCAAATTCACTGAGTTCCACATGAGCTTTTGCTTCTGGTAATGATGGCATGTTAAGAAACTGCTGCAGATTTTCTATAGTAAACTGCATTTCCCTAATGCCTTCACTAAATACCTCCAGCTTAGCCAACGAACCAATCATGGACATGGATAGCATACAGCAAAGTGCTGCTTGTGCAGGAGAAAAACTTCCCCGGCTGTATAATAACAGCCCAGCTGGAAGTGTTCCAAGCAGTGTTGACGGAAGAAGAGCAAATGACAATTTCATGGTGACCCATGTGGAAGAAAGCCATTTTAGGATAAAATCACGGTAATCCGTAATTGCCCCGGCAAATTTCTCATAGGAAGCTCCTTCCCTCCCAAATGCCTTAATGACCTCAATTCCCTCGATATACTCAACGATTGTACTGTTCATATAACTATTGGATTCATTATATTTATCAAAATTCTTTCCGCTGATTTTATAAGTAAGCACCATGCAGACAAATGCAAGAGGCAGGGTTACCAGTGAAGCAAGTGCCACTCTCCAGTCCACCATAAAAAGTCCGGCAAGACTTACCAGCGGCAGTATGGCATGTCCGGCTCCTTCCGGAATCAAATGTGCCAATGGAGGTTCGATGTTCTCAATTTTATCGACCATGATATTTTTTATTTCTCCGATCGAATGGCTTGTGACCTCTCCAAGGGGTGCATGCATAAATGCATCTGAGACACGAAGTCTTAAGTTCTCCAGAATATGATATGCTACCTGGTGGGAAATACCGGTTGAAAGTCCGAAGGCAGCCACCTTTACCACATAAGCTCCCAGGATAATTACACCCCAATGAACCATGGAAGCATTTGTCACTTCATTTCTCGTAAATTGCTCAATCATCCTGTACACACAATAATATGGTACAAGACCTGACACGATGCTGATGACAGACAGCAGCACAGACAGCGAAAGTTTCCCTTTATTTCCAATGGCATAATTCATCAGACAGAAAAACCAGTTTTCTTTTTTCTTTTCCATATATGATATCTCCTTTCTTTCTGCATCGAATTCTGCCTTTTCCCTATGCAAAAGCGGATATTCCTAATCCGCTTTCGCTGCTTGTTCAGCCTTTGAAAGGAAAAAATGGATCGTCAGAATTCTCCGACCATCCATATCATAAAGTGATACAAAGTTTTTTTCTTCTCCATGCCGACTACTTTAATCCATTTGGACCAAATATTTTACGATACTCCAAAGGCGATTTTCCTGTTACCACTTTAAAAGCTGCCGAAAACTTGCCCGGGCTGTCATAACCAACTTTACCGGCAATATCGGTAACACTCAAATTGCTTTTATTTTTCAGCAGAACTGCCGCCTGATTCATCCGGTATATTCTCATATAAGTATTAACAGGGCTTCCATAGACATTTTTGAAGCAATTCTTCATGGGAGTGAGGGGAATATCGAAGCGTTCCGACAATTGTTCCTGTGTATAGTGCTTTTCCAGATTTTCTGTCATCATTTTCTGCATCGCTTTTATTTTTTCTACTTGACTTTTATAAAAATAAGGTTTTTCCTCCAGGTTCTTTGGAAGCTCTAATGCGTCCAGATATAGCAATAATTCAAATATTTTAATTTTATAATAGGGTATGCGAATCTTTTCCGGAACCATATAAAGTTCACTGAAAATGTGCTCTATGGCAGGTGCATTATGAATCACCATAGGCTGCTTTCCCTTGCAGAACTTCTTTTGCAGGCTTAAGAGATTTACAGGAAAATCCTTTATTTCTTCTTTTAAAGTTACCCCCACCTGATCCATATCAAAGGCAATCATCAGTCCATGGTAATGTGCAAGGGGAAATTCAAAATGTCCCTGGTGTGTAATTCTCCGGTCTAATTTTAAATCTCCAGCCTCAAAATAAGAAAAAGCTCCCTTAGCTGCTGTATATTCCAGCCTGCCCTCCCTGCAATGATCAATACAGAACAGATTACGATTCGTGGTATAAGTTGAATCAAAACTTTCCATATGGTAATCATTATAGGAAATGCTTACTCCCGGAAATACCTGATACATTGTCATGATACCTTCTCCGGTATTATTTTTCATCTGAAAAACACTGCATTCTTTTGTTTCTGCCAAAAGAAGCATCTGCTCTTCTTCTTTCGCTTCCTGAAACCTCATTATCCAGCCTCTCCTTGATAAATATTCTATATCTTTAGCATTCTGTCGCAGGTAGACAGCATAAACTCTTTATCATGTGTCACCACAATTACGATTCGCCCAGAGTCTGCAAGTTTCTTTAACCGGGTGGATACAATTTTCATATTTGCATAATCCAGTCCACTGGTTGGTTCGTCAAAAATCAGAACCTTTTTATCAGAAAGGATAGCGGTAACAATCGCCAGGCGCTGCTTCTGTCCTCCCGAAAGAGCCATGGGATGACTATCGGCATAAGACAACAATCCCATTTGCTTTAATTCAGATTGTATCACAGAATCCTCCCGGCTGTCTCCTGACATTTTGCATTCTTCCCATACGCTTTCAGCAAATAACTGATGATTGACATCCTGCATGACTACAAAGCACTGCTTACGCCTCATTTTATCGGACATTGCCTTTCCATTCAGTAATATATTGCCGCTCATTTGTTTCATTAATCCACAAATACAACGAATCAAGGTTGTTTTCCCAATTCCATTGTACCCTGTTATGGCAAGTATTTCACCCGGAACTGCCGAAAAAGAAATGTCCCGAAACAGGGCTGACTTCTTTTTATATCCAACTGAAACCGCTTCAACAGATAATCCAATTCCCTTTCCGGCAGAATGTGCCCCTGGAAGCTCCCCTTCCTCCTCCTTCAAACATCTTAAGCCCATTCTTTTACGCTCCTGCTCCGGCAGGGTCAGAAATTCCTCTCTGGAATAAACCTGGATCAGCTCTCCATTTTTTAAATAGAAAGCTCTGTCCAGCAAATCATATAAAAATGAGAGTCTGTGCTCCGCAATGATAATTGTATGACCATTTTCTTTTAGAATGCGAAGCAGCTTTTTTAATGAATTTATTGCAGAAAAATCCAGATTTGCAGTAGGTTCATCCAATACAAAGACAGATGGATTCACGGCATATACCGAAGCAAACGCCAGTATCTGTTTTTCTCCTCCTGACAGTTCAAATATACTCCTGCCTAAAAGCATTTTAAGATGAAGGTTATGAACGATCTCTTTAAGTCTCGCTTTCATCTCTTCCTGGCTTTTTCCCTGATTCTCCATTCCAAATGCAATTTCACTATCCGTATCCAGTTGAAAAAACTGGCTCTTTGGATTCTGGAATACAGAACCAACCGATTCTGCAATCTTATAAAGCTTTGTCCTCGCCACTTCCACGTCTTGTATCAGTACGGTTCCTTCCAGTTGGCATTGCTCACAAAAATGTGGTATCAGACCATTCACCAGCTTCGTCACTGTTGTTTTCCCGCAGCCTGATTCTCCGCATAAAAGGATACATTCCCCCTGCCTGATCGTTATATTAATATTTTTCAGTATTTTGTCCTGACCACCATAGCCAAAGGATACACCTTGTATGGATACCATAACTTTTGCTCCTTATTTTATTATAAAGGTTCCGACAAGAAACAAACAGCCAGTCACACAGCATATATAGTCAGCGGAGTTTAATTTTAATGTCAGTAAACTTGTCTTTTCTATGGGATTCTCAATCCCTCTTGTTACAGCTGCCGCAGATAGTTCTTCCGCAGTCGCAGTAGCTGACATCATAAGCGGCACCAGCATTGCCTCCAGCTTCTTTGAAAATTTTATCTTTCTTAAACTCATTGCATCTTTGATGTAGTGAGCTTCTTCTTTAATCGCCGGGAAATAACGGATGGTGACTGATAACGAAATGATTAGTTTCTCTGAAATATGTAATTTCCTCATAGCAAGAATAAATCTTCGCAAGGTTATTTCTCTGATCATAAAAGCACCTGTCATCAGGCATGGGAACATCCGGATTGAATAGTTCACCAGAAGGGCAAATATCGTGGATATTATTTCAGGTGCTGCAGGCAGCACAATGTATTGTAAAAGTAACAGGATACCAAATGACAGGATCCATTGAACTGCCAACCGGTAGTTTCCGGATGCCAGCATCATAATACCAATAAATACTATCCAGCCTGTTTCAATCCATAAGCTTTTTTGAAAGAAGGTGATTGCATTTGCCAATAGCAAAAGCAATAAAAAGGTTCGTGGATCCAAAAAGGAACCGCTGCCTGCCCTATTATACATTAGAAACCATTCCTGCCTTTTCAAAATGCTTACGAAACAGCCCCTTGCTGATCCATGCCCCAAGAACCGCTCCCAGAGCCGGTGCGAGGAAAAGCACCAAAAGCATGGCCGGGGTTGAAAAACTTTCCAAGGCTTTTATGTAGCTGTCCGGCATTCCCTGTCCGCTGATCTGTGCCATAAATTTTTCATGCATGATCCAGATTGGAAGTGGTGAACCTGTCATTCCAAGAGAGAATAAGACGAACGCCGCTGTATTTCCCTTTGTGCTGTGATACCTGCTGATGAAACGTGCAGCTTCTCCTAAAACGCAGGCAGCTGCAAATGTGGCTAATATCACAACAGTAAACATACCTGTTATAAAATAAATCAAACCTGTAATGACTCCCATTAATAAGATCGCTCCCATTTTTTGAACCTTGGAACACATCAGCATAAAGGGAACCCCTGTAAACAAAGCGATAAATCCGGGCATAAGAATCCATAGGATGGGATGCAATCCTCCCATCAGCATAAAAATAAAATTGATCACAAAATAGATCGCAGAAAAGATGCCAATGGTAATCAGGTCTTTTCCGTTCAAACTGCCGCCACTTGATTTTTGTGACATAAATGACTCCTCCTTTTGATTAGTCTTAACTAACTTAACCAGCAAATAAAAACGCTCCAGGAGCGTTTCTATCTGTTAGCATATAAAAAGCCTTTTGAAAAATCTAGTCCAATCAGACCATTTTAGTCCAATTGGACGAAAGTAATAATGTAAATCAATTTTGCATACGCATCACTGCATATTTTTATGCTGATTTGTCTTTTTTATCATACAACAGCTATAACATCTGCTCTGCATTCCACATGGCAGCATATTTTCCATTTAAACGAAGCAATTCTTCATGTTTTCCTTCTTCCTTCACTTTCCCGTCGGCAATCACAAGAATCTTATCCGCATTTTTAACAATGGACATGGTATGAGCAATCATAACGACAGTCTTTTTCTTTTTCAGCAGATTTGCAATTGCCTGTTTTACGGCTAATTCATTTTCCACATCCAGATTTGCCGTAGCTTCATCCAGCAAAAGTATTGGAGAGTCTTTTAAAATGGCTCTTGCTATGGAAAGCCTCTGCCGCTCACCTCCTGATAACTGGTTTCCGTTTTCGCCAGCCATTGTTTCATATCCTTTTGGCATTTTTCGTATGAATTCATCACAATTTGCCTCTTGGCATGCCCACTCTATTTCATCATCCCCAGCCTCTGGTCTTGCATACCGGATATTATTCCGGATGGTATCATCAAAAAGAAATACATCCTGATCAACCATGGATATCTGTGAGAGAACCTGTTCCGTTCCCACATTCTGAATGCAATATCCTCCTATCTTGATCGATCCTCCATCCGGCTCATAATACTTTGATATCAGATTCAGAACCGTAGATTTCCCAGAACCGGAATCCCCGACAATAGCAGTCAATTTCTGATCATCTATCCGGATATTCATATCCTTGCAGATAAGTTCTCCTTTTTCATAAGAAAAATCAACATGTTCAAAAAGGATATCATGTTTCTGCGGAGCAAATTCCAGGCTGCTTTGTATTTCTTCCGGAATCTCAACAACCCCATTGATTTTCTGTTTTGCGATCATCAGATTTTTATAGCTTGTCATATCTATAAATATGGTGCCTAATAATTTCGTCAAAAATAAGGGGAGCAGACAAATTATGACAAACGATGGGGTTTCCATGCTTCCACTCATCCAACGGTCTCCGGCAACCAGAATTTCAAGCGGCAGCGTACACCCGATCAGAATACTATAGGCCACTCCAACCGGAATAATTTTTAATTCATAAATAAAACTGATATCACTAAATTTCTTCATAGAGCTGGTAACCGATTTATTTTTTGTCCCTCCGATTCCATAAGCCCGAAAGGTCTGGATTCCGGTAATATACTCTACTATACTGCTGACATTTTCCGCACAGATTGCATTTTTTCTCATCCCATACTCTTTAACGGCATAGAAAGAGGCGGCAATTGCAGGTACGAATAAAAGTTCCGCTGCCAATAAGATCAATGCCGAAGGCACATACAAGGTTGCCACGAAAATGACCAGCATGACCGCCAGTGTGAGATTTTTTATGATATCCCCTATTTTATGTGTTAAAATCTGCTCATAACTATTAACATTTGCAGTTGCTGCATTGATATACTCTCCGGTCTGGGACTTTTGGAATCTGGAAAGCGGGATCCTTCTTAGCTTATCCCCAAGAAACAGCCGTATCTGTTTACTGACTCTGGCACCGCCGATCTGGCCTTTTACATAACCAAAGCTGTAAATAATAAGCCTGAGAAGAAAGATAAG
Organism: Lacrimispora sp.; assembly: GCF_032078915.1. Classification (GTDB taxonomy): domain Bacteria; phylum Bacillota; class Clostridia; order Lachnospirales; family Lachnospiraceae; genus Lacrimispora. The sequence continues at coordinate 107,803 of NZ_DAMAUN010000004.1, forward strand.
GGCAATCCCTCCTGTGATTTCCATGATTTTTCCCATGGCCATCTGATGGTTCCACAAGGACTGAAATATATAATACATCACCATAAAATTACACCCAGACAGAAGTCCTTCTAACATAACGCAAACTATGGAGAGGAAAAGCTGTTTGTTCCATTTCATTGGATGATTCTCATTCATTTTCAAAACCTCCTTCCATCTGATAAGCCATAGTCCTTGCCTTCTGAAAGCTTTCCCAGGCAGCTCTAAAATAAGAGTTTTCTCTTAAGACCTCTTTCTGACTTCCAATGCAGCTGACAGTATGGTTTTCTACAACTGCAATACGGTCACATATCTTTAATGCACTTAGACGATGGGCAACTATAAGCACCGTTTTCCCCTCACACAGATTATGAATCGCTTTATCAATTTCCAACTGGTTCTCAGGATCTGCCGCGGAAGTGGCCTCATCTAAAATCAGTATGGGAGCATTCTTTAGGATTGCCCTTGCGATTGCAATTCTCTGTTTTTCTCCTCCTGAAAAACGGGTGCCATAGCTTCCGACCTTTGTTTCATATCCCTTTGGAAGACTCATGATAAAGGAATCGATCTGCGCTTTTTTTGCTGCCTTCCTGACTTCCTCAAGCGTTGCCTGTGTCCCCATTCGGATGTTTTCAAAAACACTGTCTCTTGTTAAGAATGTCTTTTGAAATACAATGGACACATTCTCTAACAGCTGTTCATAATTTAACTCCCGTACATCCTTTCCGCCTATGGTTACTCTGCCCTTTCCTACATCATAAAATCTGGCAATCAGCTGAATGACGGTACTTTTACCTGCACCGGATTTCCCGACCAAAGCCACCTTCTCTCCGTGGTGGATTGTAAGATTACAGTTTGTCAGAACCGGTTCGTTCTCATTGGATGGATAAGCAAAGCTTACATTGCTTAAGCAGATTTCATGTTTCTTTGGAAAATCGCCGCCGCCCTCAAAAACAGGGATATCCAGTATTTCTTTTGTTTTCGTCACTGCATGCAGAACCTTTGCAAAGTTTGATCCAAGCTCCTGAAGCGGTCTTAGCTCTGTTAAATACAACGAACCGATAAACAGAAAAAGAAGAAATACATTTAGGGGAAGGGATCTGTGTAAAAAGAAATATCCGCCAATTGGCACCATAAAAAGCAATCCGCATTCCGTAATCACGATATAGGCCGCATAAGGAGGACCCATCTTTTTTGATATCTTATTCCATATCGTGTTTTCTTTCTCAATGGCATTTTTATATTTTTGAAAAGAGTTGCTTCCCATGTGGAACGCTTTTATGACTTTCATTCCGCTTATGTATTCAATAATAACCGAATTTAGATTTACCAGAGACTGATTTGCATCTCCTAACACCTTAGACATACCGGAAAACATCACGCCCATCACTGCCATTGCCAACACCAGCGGAATCAAAGAAACCAGCGCCAGCGGGACATTAACAGAACAAAGATAGATAAATACTGCAACCGGACCGCACATATAATAGATAAATTCCGGGAGATGATGTGCCAGAAATAGTTCCAGCTTTTCAATATCCTCATTTAATACCGTTTTGATGGAACCAGTATTATGTTCACTTAATACTCCTAATGGAACCTTGGCCATGTGGTCTATGATCATGCACCGGACCTTATAAAGGGTGCGGTAGGCTCCCTTGTGTGATAAACCTCCGGAGCATCCAAATAAGACAAAACGGACCGCAATTGCCACCAGAATCAATATGCTGTTATGAAGGAGCACCTCTCTTGTGCAGGTATTTTGATAAATTGCCGTAAGCACCTGGTATACCCCATAATAGGGAATCATGGTACAAAGTCCGCTTATCAATGAGCAAACTACAGACAAATAAAGAAAATATTTATCCTTACCAGCCCATTTTAAGAGCAGACGTATGGAACTGTCTTTTTTCTCCATTATTATCGTTCCTCGTTTCTTTTTTAATATTTCCAAGACCTAACCTGAAAATTCTTGTACACGCCAGTGAAACCAATTCAAAATCATGGGTAACAACAAAAATGATCTTCCCCATACTTGCCAGGTTTTTCATTAATTCCGATACCAGCTCCATGCTTTCTAAGTCAAGACCACTGGTCGGTTCATCAAAAACCAGAACATCCTTTTCATAAAGCCTGCTTACTGCAACTGCAAGGCGCTGCTTTTGTCCGCCTGACAGGGTATTGGGATGTCTTTCTTTTAACTCGTATAAATCCAGTTCCTTTAATACCTGTTCCACCTTCGCAAAATCGGGATCTTTTATACCAAAACAGGTTTCATGCTCCACACTGTCAGCAAACAGCTGATAGTTCACATCCTGCATGACCATATAAGTTCTTTTTAACAGATCCTTTTGGCTCTGGACTACTCCATTCCACAAGGCCGTCCCGCCCAAAGCCTTTTGCAGGCCACATACGGTTCTTAACAGGGTGGATTTTCCCACTCCGTTATGTCCGGTTACTGCAATAATATCTCCTTTATTCGCTTTGAAATGAATATCATTTAACACTTCTTTTTTACCATATCCAATGGAAAAGTCCCTGATTTCAAAAGAAACGTTGTCATTTTTTATTGATTTTTCCTCAATTTCAGGTTCTACATATTGAAGACTTCTCAGCCCAAGCTGCTTTCTCTCATTTACAGATAATTTTAAAAAAGCCTCCTGTGTCCATTGATACTTGATTTCCCCAGTATCCATGTAGTAAACCTTGTCAGCCAGATCCTTTAAGTAATATAAGCGATGCTCTGCGATGATAATGGTCTTTCCCTGGTTTTTCAGGATTTGAATATATTCTCGTAAATCACAAATCGCATCGGTATCAAGATTGGAGGATGGCTCATCCAAAAGGTAAACTTCAGGATTTATGGCATACACGGAAGCAAATGCTATCTTTTGTTTTTCACCGCCCGATAAGGAAAAGATACTGCGATTTAAAAGATTGGTGATTTTTAAATCGTCTGCTTTTTCAATAGTATACTTCCAACCCACGCACTGATTCCTGCCACTACAACCGTTCCAATTATAATGACAGCCAGCATCCAGTTCTTTGCTGCTGCATTCATGGCGTTAATATAGCTGGAAGATGTTCCGCCTTTTAACATGTAATTGCACCATGTATTACGGTCTGCAAAATAGCAGATATAGGTTCCGGCAGCGCCTAAGCTAAGACAGATGTATGCAAGCATATTCAGCAGTTTATTTCTGTATTTTCCACTTCCTGCTATGAAATCTCCCATGATTCCTCCAACGATATAGCCTAAATCCATTGCCCAGTGCATCCCGGTTGCAAACCATATCAATCCACACAGGATACCGGCAATAGCAATCGCTCCGCGCTTTGGAACTTTTGCAATCAAGAGCATCATGACAGGTCCTCCAAATAAAGCGGATCCCAGCGGCATATAAAAGGTAAGAACCGGATTAGGCGCAAAGGCTATCCCACCCACTAACATGGTTACAAATAAAAGTGCGGTAAATATACCGATCGTTACCAGGTCCTTTATGCTTAGCTCTTTTTTGTTTGTTCTCGTCTGATTACTCACAATTTTCCTCCTTTTTTTATTTCTTGACGTTACAAAAAATTATGTTATGATATATGTTAGTTATCGCTAACCTCAGTAAATAAAATTACCACATAGACGTTTCATTTACAATGGTTATCAGTTAGTTTCGTCTAATCGTGGTAATCATTCGTCCAATCAAGGTATTTTATAGGGAACGGAGAATTTAATGAAAGAGAAGATAGATTTTTTTTATGAAAATGTATTGGTAGACAGAGGTTTTGCACCTATTGAACCAAACGGAAGATTTAATTCCTGCGGACAGACCTATGAGCTTTCCAAAGACTTAGGGGAAGGATTTTACTGGATTTATTCAGAAACGGATTTATATGATATCAAGATACATGATTTTTCTTTTTACGAAGATTATTTATTCGAATGCCAACTGCCGGAATGCATGAGCGTGTCCTATTATCAATCAATTGCCGGCCATGAGCTGAATCCGTATCGGAGGATCAATGCGAATTGCATTAAGACCATTATTGGCGGAAAAAGTCCTTATAAAGCTGTCATGCATAAAAAGATACCCATTAAGGCAGTGGGAATCGAAATACTTCCGGCTTATTACCTCCACTATTTGAAAGAAAAATACCCGGATGATTATTTAAACCCCTATGATGCCTTTTGCTCCATCGATGAAACCCTGCACTTCCCAGAAATGCTGTTACTTCTTAATCAGGTAGCCGAATACCGGGGCACCGGGATCAGTGCAAAGCTTTTTTATGAAGCAAAGGTAAATGAGGCTGTTTCTCTGGTAGTGGAACATTTTCATAAGCAAGGCAAAAAGCAGCCCCATATTTCGGATAACGATATGGAACAGATTTATAATGTTTCAGCTTATATTAAGGATCACGCGGTTTTTCCTTTAACATTGGAGCAGTTATCCAAAATAGCATGTATGGGACAGACTAAATTAAAAAAGAGCTTCAAGCTGATTCATGGCTGCACCATTACGGAATTTATCCAGCAGGCACGGATTGAACATGCTGAATTTTTATTATCACATACGGATTTGAGTATCGCGCAGATTGCTCAGACCATTGGATATTCCAACGCCAGCAGATTTGCAGAGCTTTTCAAAAGAAATGTTGGGATTCTCCCCGGAGAATACCGGAGAGTTATGAACTAAAAGAACGTTTCGGCCATGAAATACAAAGGATCAGGCACATAAGTACCGATACCGTTGTGACGAGATGGGGGCTGTCGCAAAATGATTTTTTCATACAAGATATGGGGATTCACCAAGCAACCAAAAACCATATCTTGTTGAAATTTTTCATTTTGAGACAGCCCCATTTCTTAGATGTTCCAGGAAACAGCCTGTTTTCTTTCTCCCACAAAGCGTTTATAGATACCGTCCTGTTCCATCAGCTCCTCATGATTTCCCTTTTGAACAATTTTTCCTCCATCTACCACAAGGATCTGATCCGCATTGCGGACTGTTTTTAAGCGGTGCGCTATCATAATAATCGTTTTATTTCTTGTCAATTCTTCAAAGGCTTTCTGTAAATGTACTTCATTCTCTGGATCTACATTGGCTGTCGCCTCATCAAAAATGATAATTGGTGCATCCTTTAAGATAGCTCTTGCAATGGATATTCTCTGCCTTTCGCCTCCTGAAAGGGCAAAGCCCTTATCTCCAATCTCGGTATCATACCCTTCCGGAAGGCTACAGATAAACTCATGACAGCATGCTTTTTTCGCTGCTTCGATGACTTCTTCCCTGGTCGCATTTTGTCTTCCAAAGCGAATATTATTTTCAATGGTATCCTGAAAAAGATATACGTTTTGAAATACCATGCTGATCTGTTCCATCAATGATTCCAGCGTATAAGTTTTCACATTAATTCCGCCAATTTTAATCTCACCGCTGTCCACATCCCAGAATCTGGAGATCAAATTACAAATTGTTGATTTTCCAGAACCGCTTGGTCCAATGATGGCAGTCGTTGTCTTGTCTTTGATTTGAAGGTTCAAGTCCTTTAGAATTTGCCGCTTCTCATAAGAAAAATCCACATGTTCAAATATGATCTCATGATTGTCTGGCTTTATAATCTGTCCTTTTTCATCCATGAAAGGCACATCATCCATCTGATTGGCCTGCTCAATAGAGCTTCCACAGATACGAAGAACCGCAACTCCGTGTCCGGCAGATTCAATCTGTTCAAAGATAATAAAAGAAACCACAATAAACATCAGGGAATAAGTAAGCTCCATGGTTCCCTTAAAATAGAAAAACAATGCTGCCCCCATCATGATAACACTGAATATTCTCAGTATCCCTTCCTGCATAATCGTATACGGCGTAATCAGCTGCTCCATTGCCAGATTTGTGATTTTACTGTTTTCAATCGCCTGATCGACTTTTTTGTTATCCATTCTTGTAAGATTAAAAGACTTTACGATTCCCATTCCCTGAATGGTTTCTAACATATTCTCTACAAGCACAGCCTGTGCTTTCTGTCTCTTTGGTGCCGTATTCCTGGACTTCTTCTCCATAGCGGATGTAATCAAACAATATAAAAGAACCCCGGCCGCTGTAATCAATCCCATTCTCCAGTCAAAAACCAGCATATAAACCGTAAATACGATCGTAGTAATAAAACCGCCCAGCGTCACTACCATAACCATGGGGGCAGTGGTTTCCACATCGCCAAGAACTGTGGTGCAGATCCCAGTGATATTTCCAAGGCTGCTCTGGTTAAAAAATCCCATGGGTATTAATTTCATCTTATTGCCGATATAAACTCTTTTATTTGCAGCCATAAAATATCCTGCATGTGTCTGTTGAAGCTGAGAAAAATAATTTGTGGCAGTTTTACCTGCTATGCTTACAACCATTAGCCCTAATACATACCATATGGTTGCTTTATCCGCTTCTTTTTCTACCAGCGCCTGAATGGTAAGAAAAATCGCTCCGATCTGCAGCATATGGAAAATTGCATTGATAAACCCTATGATTATAGAATTTCGAATGTTTTTTTGTTCCTCTCCCGCGAATCTCCATATTTTACGAAAAATTTCTATCATTCCTTATCCCCGTCCTTTACTCCGATATGTGCATTCCACATATTCTGATATAATTCCGATTTCTGCAATAACTGTTCATGAGTTCCGGTGGCACTGATTCTTCCCTGATCCACTAAAAGAATCTGATCTGCACCAACGATCGTCGATAAACGGTGTGCAATGATAATCAGCGTTTTCCCCTGCACCAGTTTGGAAATTGCCCTTTGAAGGACGGCTTCATTCTCCGGGTCTATATAAGCAGTAGCCTCATCCAATATGACAATTGGTGCATCTTTTAACATTGCTCTTGCAATGGCGATTCTCTGCCGTTCGCCGCCGGACAGGTGAGTTCCTCCTCCTCCGCCTACTCTGGTTTCATATCCATGTTCCAGTTTTCGGATAAATGCATCACAGCCTGCCCTTTTTGCCACTTCTTCCACCTCTTTATCCGTAGCATTTTCTTTCCCCATTCGGATATTTTCCCGGATGGTATCGTCAAAAAGGAAATTATCCTGAGAGACATAGGCAATCTGGTCGGCTATCTGTGCCAGCGGAATTTCACTGATTTCCTTTCCACCGATTCTGATACTTCCTTTTTCAATATCCCAAAAACCTGCAATCAGTTTTGTAATCGTTGATTTTCCACCTCCACTTGGTCCAACAAAGGCATTTACTGTGCCCTGACGGATTTTTAGTGTGACATCTGTTAGGATATTCCCTTTTTCTTTTTCATAAGCAAAGGAAACATGATTCATTTCAATATCCGTTCCTGACAGAAGGACTGACTCCTTTGGATGGTGCTGTTCCGGCGCATTTAATATTGTTTCTATGGATTCTATTATCGTACCTGTCTGTGCCAGCGAATCAACAAAATTAGTGGCAGCAATAATCGGTCCAACGACTCCCATGGACAAAATCATGACCATAATAAACTGTGACGCCGTAATACCGCCGCTTAGATAAAATGCCAGGCCTGCCGGTAAAACGCCCACCAAAACAGCCGGGCTGAAATTCCGGTAGCAGGCAGAGCCAAACTGGGCACTTTTCATCCAGTTATAATAAAACGATGCATTGGCATTTACCGCATCCATATATCCTGCGTAAGCTGCCTGACCCTGATTATAAGCCTTGATAACTTCAATGCCATTTACATATTCTACAATAGAATCGTTCATTTTCTTTCCAATATGAACGGATTCCTGATATTTTGCCGGATAGGATTTCATGGTAGCCATCATGAAAATCATGCCGAGAGGAAGTGTGACAATTGATAGCAGTGCCAGTCTCCAGTCAATGAAAAACAAGGCTATTAAAAGAACCAGCGGTGATAAAACATTGGAAGTCATTTCAGGTAAAAGATGGGCAAGGGTCGTTTCCATGCTCTCAATCTGGTCAACCAGTATGCTCTTCCACCTTCCAACAGACTGATTCTGTAAGGTCCCCATAGACAGCTTTGCCAGTTTATGTACACATCTGTTTCGTACTTCTGCCAATACTGCAAAGGTGGCCTTGTGGGATTGTGCAGTCGAAAAAGCAGTGAGCAGTACTTTTCCAATACTGCCTGCCAAGGCAAGGATCAGCCACGGAATACAGCTTTGCATATCTGCCGTTTGTGAAAGCAGCATAATAATTATTTTCCCCGCACACAAATATGGAATAAAACCTGCCATAACACCAATAACCGCCAGTAAAACTGCCAGTTTAAGTCTTGGATGCTCTGATTTTGCCAATGCCCATATCCGCTTTAGTGGACTTTGATTTTTTTGTTCCATAAATCCTCCTTTTGGTTAGTTTTAGCTAACCATATGTTTTAAAATAATGCGGGGATATCCCGCATTTTTCAGGCATGTGTATCCTTATTTCCAATTATAGATTTTTGCAAAACCGGCGTAATAGAATTCCCTGAGCTGTTTTGCATACAGCATACCATCTTCTCTTTTCATATCATGCCGCACCATCTCGAATATTCCGGAAAAATATGCACTGGTTACAATATGAAGAAACTCAGTTGTGATCATTTCATTTTTCAATGCATCATCCTTTGTGGCCTCCATATACTTCACCGTATATTCCATCTCAATCTCAACCAGTTGATTTACAAAATCCGAAAATTCCGTTCCCTCTGAACATTCCAGCAATAGCTTGAATACATCATAGCGGTCGTAAATGTAAGCCACTAACTTCTCAGTTTCCATTCCGCTATAATAGAACATATTTTCCTTTTGATAATCAGCATCCATTTGATGAAAAGACTCCTGCATCCCCAGAAACCATGCTTTCAATTCCACCACTACCGGATAAACCATGGCATGAAACAATCCTTCTTTGTTATGAAAACGTGTATAGATAGAACCTGTGCTGGTTCCAGCCTCCTGCGCGATGTTACGAAGGGAGGCGTCCTTGAATCCTTTATTTAAGAATTCCTTTTTTGCACATTCATACACTTTCTCATATACACCTTCAATTTGTTTTGCCATACATTTTCCTCCTATATTCAAAACAGTGTTTCATAACACTGTTTTGAATATAATACTTATTAATATGATTGTCAAGTATAAATTCTTAAACACGGTCTTTTGCACTTCTCCATACAAGGCCGGTGTTCTCTTTTAAAGCATTGATCAGGATTGGCATAGTCTAGTTTTTTAATAATAGTCCATGTCATTGAATTATTCCCCATTGTAACAGAGGATAAAATTGTGTATAATAACCCAGTAGTTAGTTGTGCCTAACAAAAGTAGGAGGCCTGTTTTGAATAAGGTAAAATTCAGTTCTGCAAATAACAAGATTACATTTGGCCAGGAAGTATTAAATAGTAAAAAAAGCAGTGCAGCAGGCAATACGGAGTTATTTCCTTTCAGGCTGGTTGTTGCACTTTTGTGCGCCGCTCTCATTTTATCAATTTTTTTAGCGCTTGGACTTGGTGCGGTACACATATCCCTTCCTGATACATATGCCATAATCATGAACCGCTTGTTTGGTATAGAGCGGCCGGGAACCGCTGAAGTTTTACGAAGCGCCAATGCCTCAATCATATGGAAGATCCGTTTCCCCAGAGTTTTGCTGGGCGTTGCCGCAGGCGCCGGTCTTGCACTGTGTGGATCAGTCATGCAGGCTACCGTGCAAAACCCTTTAGCAGAGCCATATATCTTGGGAATATCTTCCGGAGCATCATTAGGAGCCACGATTGCGGTTTTTATCGGTACTGCCATTCCGCTGGCCGGCAGCATCTCTTCCGTATCGCTGCTTGCTTTTTTGGGAGCAGCCGGAGCCACTGGTGCAGTTTTATTCCTGGCTTCTATGGGCGGACAAGCCACATCCGGCAAGCTGATTCTTTCCGGTACAATTATTAACGCCATATGTACCTCTTTTTCAAATTTTATTATTTCAGTATCCGGCGATGGCAATGGGATGCTGAGCATAAAATTCTGGACAATGGGATCCTTGACCCGGGGAAGCTGGAATAACCTTATTTTGCCAAGCTGCATTGTGGCTGCCAGCTGCATATTTTTTCTAAGCCAGTACCGGACCCTGAATACCATGCTGCTTGGTGATGAGGCGGCATCTACCCTGGGCGTAAATCTCAGCTTTTACAGAAAGCTGTATATGTCAGCGGCTGCTCTTTTAACCGGCGTATTGGTCTCTGCCTGCGGCATGATCGGCTTTGTCGGTCTGATGATTCCACACATTGCAAGAGCGGTTGTGGGGGCGGATCACCGCCGTCTGCTGCCTATTACAATTTTGATGGGAGGGATATTTCTGGTTTGGGCGGATGCACTGGCAAGAGTTATAATACCCAATGGGGAGCTTGCCATTGGAATTGTAACATCTATGATTGGTGCACCGTTCTTTGCCTATATTTTAATAAAACGGCATTACCGTTTTGGTTAGTGAGGTTTAAGCATGGATATTACTGTAAGAGATTTAAAGGTTCATTTAGCAGCAAATGAGATTTTAAAAGGCGTTTCACTGGAGGTTAAAAACGGAAAATTCATTGGTGTCTTAGGGCCCAACGGCAGTGGTAAATCGACGCTTCTAAAAACCATATACCGTATGCAAAAGGCATCCGATGGTGTTGTTATGTTTAATGATAAGCCCCTGCAAAGCTACAAGCCAAAAGCATTGGCCCGGAAAATGGCAGTTGTCGGACAGTTCAACAGTATAAATTTTGATTTGACGGTTGAAGAAATTGTTATGCTGGGGCGTTCCCCGCACCTTGGTACATTAGAAAGAGAAAAGCAAAAGGACCGTGATCTTGTGGCGGATTCTTTAGCAAAGGTAGGTATGGAGAGCTATGCCAAACGAAGCTTTTCCACTTTGTCCGGAGGAGAAAAGCAGCGGATTGTTTTGGCACGGGCGCTGGCTCAGCAACCGTCCCTTCTTATTTTGGACGAGCCCACAAACCACCTGGATATCACATATCAGCTGCAGATTCTAGGTATTATCAAAAATTTAGGTATTAATGTATTGGCTGCCCTCCATGATTTATCTTTGGCAGCACAATATTGCGATACCATCTACATTTTAAATAAAGGGGAGATTGATTCCTTTGGATCGCCAAAAAATATTATTAACCGTGAAATGGTGCGCCGCATTTATCGCGTTGATTGTAAAATAACGGAAGACAGTCAGGCCGGAATGGCAATCAGCTATTTTCCCCTTGTGTAACATGACAAATATTATAAATAAAGGAGTAAGAAATGAAAAACAATAAAATGAGAAAGAAAATGGCGGCCTTCACAGCAGGCACTATGATATTAGGAGCAATTTTAAGCGGATGCAGCCCAAAGGAGGACACCCCTCAAGATACTCCCGCCTCACAAAGTACGCCTGCTCCTTCATCAGAAGCATCACAAAGCAGCGCTGTAAATACAGTATATCCGATTACGGCAGATACTAAAGGCAGCGACTATGTCCCTGTTGGGCAGACTTATAACGAAGCGCCGGACAAAGTCGTTACAGCAAACGCCTCATCCATAGAACTGCTTTACAACTTAGGCCTTTCAGATAAGATTGCCGGTACCATTGCCATTGATAATGCACCGGGAGATGACTGGAAAGAACTGTATGATTCACTGGATATTTTAGGCGATAAAATGACCATCAGCAAAGAAGTGATTGCGGCGGCGGAACCGGATGTTATTATTGGACGCAGCGCCACGTTTGCAGAGGGAACCTTTGGTTCCATTCCGGAACTGAATGAGCTTGGAATCAATGTTTATGCACAAAAAGCAAGTGATATGAGCACAGATGTTTCCATGAAGAATATTATCGATGACGTAATTTCCCTTGGTGAAATTTTCGATGTTCAAGATAAAGCAAACGCATATGCCAAAAACCTGACAGAGCGTTTAAACACAGTTTCAGAAAAAGTGGCAGCCTCTGCCGGAGACAAAACTCTTAAAGTGCTGGTTATGGCAACTTATAAGGAAGGAACCTTTGTCGTTTTCGGTGCAAATGCAAAGCTGCAAAATGGAATGCTTTCCACATTAAATTGTGCAAATGTCATGGATAAGGGCGGCTCCAATCTTACGTTGGAAAACCTTGTAGAAGCAAATCCTGATGTTATTATCTATATTACTGCGGACCGTAATGCCCAAACTGATGCAAAGGCTGTAGAAAGTATAAAAGATGAAGAAATACTGGCATCAATACCAGCTATTGTAAACAACAGGATCATCGAAATACCCTATGACGCTTTTATGGACTACGGTGTACGCAACTTCGATACGTTGGAAGAACTTTCAGACTTCCTTTATAACTGATTAAGGGGATACAGATGCAAACAATTCATATAGCAGGGAGAGACTTAGAACTGTTGGTACCATCTGGCTTTTCTCCCGGAACAAGCAGTTGTCCGGTCGTCTATGCGCTGGATTCAGACATCATTTTCAAGGCGCTGGGAAAAATCCCGGAAGAAAAGAAATCATACCGCTTTCTTTTAGTCGGTATACCGCCCCTGGACCGGCTTTCCGAGTATACGCCCTGGCCGGCCAAAGCTCTTCATGAACGTTTTGCTGATTTCGGAGGCAAGGCAGAGGAGTATCTGGATTATTTAGGGAAGGAGCTGATTCCAGGCATTAATAAGGAGCTGTTTGGCAATGCTCTTCCCGTCAAAACGGCATTATTGGGGCACTCGCTTAGCGGACTGCTTGGGATATATTCTTTGTATAAGACAGATATCTTCGATACTGTTGTTTCAATTTCGGGCTCTTTCTGGTATCCTGAATGGACCGGATTTGTGAAAAAAAATTCTCTGGTTAACAAAAAAGCATCCGTATTTCTTTCTTCAGGAGAAGATGAAGGAAAAGATTCCCATGATATTAAAAAAAATGCTGCACAGGCAACAAAAGATACTTATGAAGCGCTCTTAAATCATTTGCCCCAGGGCAATATAGAAATGCAGTGGAACCCTTACGGTCATCATGAAAATATTCCCCTGAAGTTATCCGGGGCATTGACTTACTTAGATAAGCAGTTCCCATAACAGCATAAACACATACGAATAAAATCTATTTGGGAAACACCGCGAAAGAACCATCTGTTCTTATGCGGTGATTTCCCTATTACCGTATTGAAAGAAAGGAGGGATAAAATGGAGACTCAAACAGCTCTGAATATACTGAAACAAGCTTATCGCCTTTCTCCGTTCCGCGTTAATAATGTCATACAGTTTGTGAAGTATCCATCGGACAAGCCTACCTCTTACCAAACCATACACGGAGCATTTATCTTTCCCCTTGAGGGAGAAGCAGAGATAAGGTTTGATGATAAATGCTTTCTTGCAAAGCCGGGAACAATGGTACATGGCTGCCCGGGGTGTCAGCTTGCCTTTCATGTGTTAGGAGAGAATCCCTTTACTCATATCAATATTTATTACCATCAAATAAGCAGTAATTTACTGTTTTCCATGCCCATTGATCTTCCCGCTGTTTCTTCGGTTTTGCAGGAGCTGGCTGATACCAATGAAAAGATGGACATTCATTCCATCCTCCAAAAGCAGTTACTGTCCCGGCAAATTTTCCAGAACATTTTCTTCAACGGTGAAAAAGATAATTCTGCTGAAGATTACCGCATCGTAAAAGAACTTGTGGACTATATGGAAAATAACTGCAGAAGTGCACTGACAATGGAGGATCTGGCAAATTATATCGGGAAAAGCAAGTCACAGCTTTCCTATCTTTTTTATAAATATACACAGTGCCGGCCCATTGATTTTCTCATAGATTACAGGATTAATATGGCTGCTAAGCTTTTGCGTGAGCAGGGGTATAACGTGACCGAAGCCGCGGATGCTGTAGGATATACCGATCCGCTTCATTTCAGCCGTTTATTCAAAAAACGTACCGGCTATGCGCCAAGCCAGATACAACGGAAAAAAGGATAAAAAAAGGGCTGTTCTCATCTTAAAATGAGAACAGCCTTTAAAGCTTATATAGAAATCGAAGCTTTTCTTAAGCCATGCAAACGTTAACTGCCTGCAGACCACGGTTTCCTTCTGTTGTATCATAAGTTACTTTCTGGCCTTCTTCCAGAGTCTTGTAACCATCAGACATGATGCCGGAGAAGTGTACGAAAACTTCCTCGCCTGTTGCGTCATTTACGATGAAACCATATCCCTTAGCACCATTAAACCATTTTACTGTACCGTTGTTCATAACGTGTACCTCCTATAAAATAAAAAATATTTGATATATCGCCTGAAACAAAAAATCACATATTTTTGTAAATCATCATCCGAAAATAATGACTTACAAAAATATGTGAAATCATAACTCCATTCGATAATACACGTACATTCTAACCTGAATTTACAAAATTGTCAAGACTATTCTGCTATTTTACCCTAGAAAAGAACAGGGTTCTGTCCTTGTTTAAAAAGTACAGACCCTGTCCAAAATAATTATAATAAAATTACTTTAAAGTAACTTTAGCGCCTTCAGCCTCTAAAGAAGCCTTGATCTGCTCAGCCTCTTCCTTGGAAGCGCCAGCCTTTAATACCTTAGGAGCTCCATCAACTACGTCTTTTGCTTCCTTTAAGCCTAAGCCAGTAGCTTCACGAACAACCTTGATAACTTTAACCTTGTTAGGACCAACTTCGGTTAATTCTACGTCGAATTCAGTCTTCTCTTCTTCTGCTGCTGCAGGACCTGCTGCTGCAACTACTACGCCTGCTGCTGCAGATACACCAAATTCTTCCTCACATGCCTTTACTAATTCATTTAATTCTAATACAGATAATTCTTTGATCGCTTCGATAAATTCAGCTGTTGTTAACTTTGCCATGATAATATACCTCCGTATTTAATATGTTTTTTTAAGGAAGTTCGATTCGCCTTATCGCTCATCGAACGGCTGATTTTCTAAATCCAGGTTCGCTTCGCTTACCTTCATTAAGAATTTTATGCCTCTGCTGCTTCTCCGCCCTGAGCATCTGCAATCTGCTTGAGAACGCGGGCAATGTTTGTGATAGGAGACTGGATGCTTCCAAGCAACTTTCCAAGAAGGATATCCCTGGAAGGAATGCTGGAGATCTTCTCCATACCTTTTGCATCATAATAAGCGCCTTCTACAACGCCGCCCTTAATCTCTAAGGCCGGAGCAGTTTTTGCAAACTCAGCCAGGATTCTTGCCGGAGCTGTTGCATCTGTCTTGGAAACAGCGATAGCTGTAGGTCCTTCCAGATCAGGTTCCAGAGCCTCAAATGCTGTGCCCTGAGCCGCAAAACGGATCATTGTATTCTTATATACTTTGTAGGAAACTCCAGCCTCTCTTAATTTCTTACGAAGTGCTGTATCCTGAGCAACTGAGATACCACGGTAATCTACAACTACCGCTGCCTCAGCGCCATCAAGTAATTCTTTGATCTCGCTTACAACTGGCTGCTTTAATTCAACTTTTGCCATTATGGTTTACCTCCTGTTTAGTCTGAGCCTCCCGGTTGCCCGTAAGGCCCGCTCGTATAAACCGCAAAGAAAAACCCCTCCGCCGGATGGACGGAGAGGTCTACAATTCATTTACAAAAAATGATTCTTGTACATTCCTCGGCAGGCGTTAACACCTTATGCCTTGCGGCACCTGCTGTCTTCGGCAGTCAATACTTGCATAGTATAACATTATTTATAATTAATGTCAACCACAAAACAAAACTAGTTCATTAACTTCGCTACGTTCAGTTTTACGCCAGGTCCCATAGTGGAAGCCAGTGTAACACTCTTTAAGTAGGCGCCCTTAACTGCACTTGGTCTTGCTTTGACGATTGCATCAACAAGCGTCTGGAAGTTGTCCGCTAACTGTTCTTCTGTAAAAGAAGCTTTTCCAACTGGCACGTGGATAATATTTGTCTTATCAAGTCTGTACTCAACCTTACCAGCTTTGATATCGTTGATTGCTTTTGTTACGTCCATGGTAACAGTACCAGCTTTTGGGTTTGGCATTAAGCCCTTTGGTCCCAGGACACGTCCCAGACGGCCAACAACACCCATCATATCTGGTGTAGCAACAACTACATCAAAATCCAACCAGCCTTCGTTCTGGATCTTCGGAATCAGTTCCTCAGCTCCAACATAGTCTGCGCCTGCGGCCAGTGCTTCATCAGCTTTCGGACCCTTAGCGAAAACTAAAATACGAACAGTCTTACCTGTACCGTGGGGAAGTACAACTGCACCACGGATCTGCTGGTCTGCGTGACGTCCGTCACAACCGGTTCTGATATGAGCTTCAATGGTTTCATCAAATTTAGCACTTGCATTCTGCTTAACTAAAGAGATTGCTGCTGGTGCATCGTAGAGAACAGAACGATCTACTGTTTTAGCTGCCTCTGCGTATCTTTTTCCTCTTTTCATTCTAAATAACCTCCTAGTGGTATTGTCGGGGATTTTCCCTCCCACGTTCTTAAAACTTCATTAACTGCGATATTATAAGGAAGTTCGATTCGCCTAATGGCTCGTCGAACGGCTATTTCTCTAAATTCAAGCCGCGCTTACATTTGCTTTCATTAAGTAAATTACGCTTGCTTTCATTAAGTAAAATATGCCAGGAAAATTATGCTTCAACTACTGTGATACCCATACTTCTTGCGGTACCAGCGACCATGCTCATAGCTGCCTCAACAGATGCGGCATTTAAGTCAGGCATCTTCAGTTCAGCGATCTTCTGTAATTCAGCCTTAGTAATTGTAGCTACCTTTGTCTTATTAGGAACTGCAGATCCGGATTTGATCTTGCAGGCCTTCTTTAATAATACAGCAGCCGGTGGAGTCTTGGTTATGAAGCTGAAGCTTCTGTCAGCATAAACAGTGATAACAACCGGGATGATCAAGTCTCCCTGATCAGCTGTTCTTGCGTTGAATTCCTTTGTAAACTGTACAATGTTTACACCATGCTGTCCAAGTGCCGGACCTACAGGAGGAGCTGGTGTAGCCTTTCCTGCTGGAATCTGCAATTTGATATATCCTGTTACTTTCTTTGCCATAATAAGGCACCTCCTAAATAAATGTGGTATTGTCGGGGATTTCCCTCCCACGAGCCTATACACCGGCATACACCGGTATAAGCCGCTTTTACTTGTTACATCTTCTTTACTTCGCTGAAGTTTAATTCTACCGGGGTCTCCCGGCCGAACATCTCAACGCTCATGGTGATGGTTTTCTTACTTTCGTTGATGGACTTGATGGCACCAACCGTATCTTTCCATGCACCGGAAGTTACCACAACGGTATCTCCCACTTCAAAGCCAATGATGACCTCTTCGTTCTTGAACCCAAGTTTCTCCATCTCTTCTTCTGTCAGAGGAACCGGTTTTGATCCAGGACCTACAAAGCCTGTCACTCCACGGGTATTACGCACCACATACCATGTGTCGTCATTCATGACCATGTGAATCAGTACGTAGCCGGGAAACATCTTTTTATCCGCCTTCTTCTCAACGCCATTCTTCAGTTCAATGACGGATTCAAGCGGAACCGATACTTCCAGAATCTGATCCTGTAAGTTTCTGTTTTCGATTGTTTTCTCAATGTCAACCTTTACTTTATTCTCATAACCTGAATAGGTATGAACTACATACCACTGTGCTTCTGACATAAACTCACCTTAACCCTTACGAATTATAAGATAAAACTGAGACCAAACTTGATGATTAGATCAAGAATTCCGATAATCAGTCCTAAAGCAATCGCTGAAGAAATGACAGCGATCGACTGTTTCGTTACGGTTTCTTTGTCAGGCCAAACGATTTTTGTAAACTCAGATTTCAAACCCTTAAAAAAGCTCTTCTTCTGAGCACTCTCGTTGTTCACTGTATCTCCCATAATTTCACGTCCTTTACAAACTGATTACTTTGTTTCCTTGTGCATTGTATGGCTCTTACAGAATCTGCAGTACTTCTTGGTTTCCATTCTGTCCGGATGAGTCTTCTTATCCTTGGTCATGTTGTAATTACGCTGTTTGCATTCTGTACATGCCAGTGTGATTTTTGTGCGCACGACTTCCACCTCCACTTAAATTTTCATTGTTGTGTTTTAAGTCCCTTTGTCTGCTGCAAGCAATTTTGAGCATAAAAAAAAGACCTAAGCTCTTCCATTCGCCCAATTACTATAACATACAGACCAGGATTCGTCAATCTTTTTTTGTGAAAAACAATGGTATTCACGGTATTTCGTCATTATATCATGGAAGCAAAAAAATTGCAAGTCCGGTCAGGAGGATTTAAAGGTTTTTTAAATCTGTTCCAGCCGGACCTGCTTCTATAATAATATGTATTCTGTATTTTTTTCTATGGCCTTACAGGCGTTCCGTCAGGAAGCCTTGAAAAGAGCCAGCCATGGTCCATATCCACCGCAGGATATTTTTCAGCCGCTTTTTCATCAAAACCGACTCCAATTCCAGGCTTACCGTTAACGTAGGCATATCCTTCTCTGATCACCGGACAGCCTGGGAACACCTCCTGCTCCGCTTCACTGAAGCCGGAAAATTCCTGTATCCCGAAATTGTGGCTGTTTAAATCCAGATGCATCTGCACTGCCATCCCAATAGGAGATAAATCATTTGGCCCATGCCAGGCTGTCCGCACTCCATATGCCTCACAATAATGTGCCAGCTTCCTGGCAGGGGTCAGTCCTCCGATATCACTTAAATGAACTCTCATATAATCGATCCACTGGTTCTGTACAATAGACTTCCATTCATTGGGGTTGGTGAACAGCTCTCCCATTGCCAGAGGAAGAATGGTATGGTGCCTCAGGGTTTTAAAGAACTCCACGTGCTCCGGTGCAAGAGAATCCTCCAGGAAAAATAGTTTGTACTGCTCCATCTCCCTGGCAAATTCCAGAGTCTCAGCAAAGCTTAGGCGCTCATGGACATCATGCATAAGCTCCACTTCCCAGCCAATATCCCTGCGAACCCGGTCAAACAGTTTATAAACACTTTGCATGTACATTCTGGGATGGAAATACGCTCCCCCGGGTGCATTGTCAGGCTTTACGATTCTTTGTATTTTTCCGTCGAAGTTACCGCCATAGGTACCCATATGGCATCTGATGTAACGGTATCCTTCCGCCATATACCTCCGGATGCATTCTTCCACCTCTTCGATGGAGCTGCCATCCGCATGTCTGTAAACTGCGATTCCTTCCCGGCATTTTCCGCCCAGCAGGCTGTAAAGCGGCATATTGGCCCGCTTTGCCTTAATGTCCCATAATGCCTCATCAACACCGGATATGGCATTGTTCAAAACAGGACCGTTTCTCCAGTAAGAGCTTCCCATCATGGTCTGCCAGATCCCTTCAATGTCATCCACAGGCATTCCCTTAAGCATGGGCCGCAGATATTCTTCAATGGCTGTCACCACCGCCTTATGCCTCCACGTAAATGTGGCGCACCCATATCCGTACAGCTCCGGCTCCGTTGTTTCCACCTTTACCACAACCAGGTTGATATTTCTTGGAGCAGTTACAAAAACTTTAATGTCATGGATTTTTATATGATCCATTTTTAGTACCTCCGTAAGTCATATTCTCTGCAAATCAGCTCTTTACAGCTCCTCCGGTCATTCCAGCAATGAAATACTTCTGGAAGCTTACAAAAAGAATTACCAAAGGAAGACTGGATATGCTGGATGCCGCCATTAAGTCATTCCATTTAATTTGATATTGGGAATTTAATGAAATGATCCCAACAGTGAGCGTTTTTAATTCATCCTTGGATACCAGGACAGAAGAAAACATATATTCATTCCAGCCGTTGAACAGAACGAACATGGCTACCGCCGCAATTCCCGGAACGATCAGCGGAAGGATGATATTCCAAAAGATCCGGAAGCTGGAAGCCCCATCCACCCGTGCCGCCTCATCAAGCTCCAGGGGAATGGTCTTAAAGTAAGATACGATCATCCAGGTACTGAACGCAATATTTGTAGCCGCATAAACGACTACCAGGCCAAATAAGGAATTGACAAGATGATACTTAGAAAGCACCGCATAAAAAGGCACCACCAGCATGACTCCCGGAAACATCTGTGTAATAAGGAGAAAACTCATCAGCTGTTTTCTTCCTTTAAACCGGAATCTGGTCACCCCGTATCCTGCCAGACAGGCACATGCCACGCAGATCACCATGGCGGAAAGGCAGACCACAAGACTGTTTAAGGTCATGCGTCCAAAATTATAAGTATTGAAAAATTTCCGGAAGGAATCCAGGGAAAACGGGTCCGGAATCCATTTTGGCTGAGAATAATACGTCTGCGGTTCCGTTTTAAATGCAGTGGATATCATCCATAAAACCGGGACCACGATAAAAGAGGCCATAAAGATCAATACCGCATAGGTAGCTGCCAATTTATTTTTTTCTTTTTTTGATCTACTCATTCTCCCTTGTCACCACCTTACTCACCAGACTGATCAAATAGCAAATGAAGAACACCAGGATGCCCCAGGCAGACGCCTTTCCAAACCTCAAATCATTGAACGCTGTTCCATAGATGCTTAAGCTGATTAAATTGGTAGCAGTTCCCGGGCCGCCTGCTGTCATGGTGTAAACCAGGGTATACTGCTTGAACCACCAGACGCAGTCCAGGATCAAAACCGTAGTCAGAATAGGCTTTAAGGATGGAACCGTAATGTATCGGAATTGTGCCAATTTGCTGGCACCATCGATTTCCGCCGCCTCATAATAATCCCTGGATATGCTCTGCAAACCTGCCAGGATCATGGTCATGACCAGGGGAAATCCCTTCCAGATGCAGACAAAGACCACCGCCGGAAAGGCCAGCTCCTTGCTGCCAAGCCAGGAAATATTGGTAGATATAAGCCCTAGTCCTTTCAGCGCACTGTTTAAGATTCCATACATGGGATTCATGATCCAGGTAAATAAAAGCGCCACAACCGCTTCCGGGAAAAACCATGGCAGCATAAATATAACCCGGAAAACAGTTCTTCCTTTAAATTCCCGGTTAAGCAAAGTTGCCAGGATAAACCCTAAAATGAAATGTCCCGCTACAACCAAAATCATAAACATGGTCGTCAGCAGAACCGACTGGTAGAAGGCCGCTTCTTTAAATGCCGCTGCATAGTATTTAAAGCCTACAAAATTCCATTTCGTCACCAGGTTCGTGTTGAAAAAGCTGATATAGAACCCATAAACCATAGGATAAATGATAAGGGCAGCCAGCATGACGACAATCGGCAGAGTAAAGTAATATCCTTGCCTCTGGGACTTCACTTTTATATGGGCAGTTCCATTTTTGTTCATGAAATTCATCTTACTCCCTTCTCCATTTTTTTGAGGGAGGATGGTTCCTCCCTCATTCATAATGATCAGTTATAATCCTCTAACAATTCATCAACATCACTTACCAGAGTTTTTACTGCTTCTTCGTTTTTCTTTTCATTGGAGAATACAGACGCGTATGCATTTCCAAGGGCGCTCTTTAAGCCGCTGACACATGCAAACTTAACGGTTGGACGGCAGCCATCTGCGATTTGCTGTAAAAAGCCTGCGTAATCCTCTCCTGATATATAGTCTGCCTTCTGTCCCTCTGCTGTGGCCGGAATCTTTCCGCTGCTCTGCCAGAACTGCATGTCCTCATCGTGCTCTACAAAAAATCTCAGATAATCGATGGCTGCTGCCTTTTCCGCATCAGTTGCATAAGCGCTGATGGAATAGCCTTCGGTTCCAAGCATGGTTCCCGGATAATCACCAGGCATCTTAAAGGATCCTAAGTTTCCCTTTAAATCAGGATTGTTGGCATAGGCTACACCAAGAGCATTTGGCCCGGTAAGGAACATACTTGTATATCCCATAGCAAAATAATTGGCGGCTGTCGGATAATCCACCTCAGTAATTCCAGTCGGAACAATGCCCTCTGCATTCATGTTGGTCCATCTTGAAAATGCATTCATGAATTTCTGGTCTTCTGTAATATCAGTGATCCATTTTCCGTTCTCTTCTTTCACACATTCAATCCCGTTTGACCATAAATATGCCATGAAACGGCTCTGACCGGAGGAGTTATTGGAGCCAACCATGTCAAATCCCCATTCGTCCATCTGCCCGTCATTGTTCGTATCCTTTGTAAGGGCCTTTGCAGCAGCTGTAAACTCTTCCCATGTCTTTGGAATTTCTAATCCGGCTTCCTTAAACCTGTCTGCACGATAGATCACGGACAGCGGCTGAACAGCAACCGGAAAATATGACATCTCATCTCCCAGCATACAGGAGTCCACAACACCGTTGGCAAATTTAGCTTTTAAATCCTCCGGCACAAGCCCGTTGATATCAGCTGTCAGCCCAAGGTCATGAAGAGTGGCAACTGCATCTGCTGATGTAAAGAAAATGGTGGGCACATCCTTTGGCGTAGCTGCCATAGCCGAAAGCTTTGTATAGATGTCATTGGTGCTGACAGCCTGTACGTCAATGATCACATTGGGATGCAGGGCCATATACTCATCTGCATATTGATAGATGAACTTTCCGTGAGGATCTTCTCCCGCATAGCCGTCAAAAATAGTAAGTAAAACTGATTCCCCTTCCGTTCCTTTTTCTGCGGCACTTGTCTTTGCTTGTTCCGTCTCCTTTGCCGCCATTGTTTCATTCTGGCTCTTTCCGCTGCAGCCTGTCACCAGGGTCATTGCAATAACAGCTGAAAAAAATAATGCAAGAACTCTTTTCTTCATAACTGATCCCTCCATAAATTATTTTTGCCTGTTTTTTAGCTGCTTTCATCATATCTTATTCCCCTTGTTTAATCTGTATAGATTTTAGTCAATAATCACCATTTTTTAATTACACTTTCAAAGATTTTCCTATTCTTCTTTTCACCCAATAAAAAAAGGCTGTAATTGCTTACAGCCTTTGAGTCTCTTCCTTATTCCTTTTGAACAACTCATGGATCGCTTTCCGGTACTGCAGGGGAGTTGTTTCCATAACCGCTTTAAACTGCCTCAAAAATGTATTCACACTGTCATATCCACATTTTGCAGCAATGGCAGTAACGCTCTCATTGGTGTTTTCAAGCAGCTTTGCAGCCTCACACACCCTGACAATGTTGATATATTTTATCAGCGTCTTTCCAAAATACTTATTGAACTCCCTGCTGATGGTAGCCGGATGGAGATAAAAAAGTTCACTTAAAACCTTTAAGTCCAGATTCTCCTGATAATGCCTGTCGATATATTCCTTAATTGCAATCATTCTCAGATTCATTTCGGATAGTTCGCTTTCCGTCCGCTCCAATCCAAAAGCCCGAAACAGCAATACAGTAATCTCCGTGATGATCGACCGCTCCATCATGGAACGGAACGGCTGATGGATCTCCTGTTCCTCATACAATTCCTTTATAAGGCCGGTCACACGGTTGAATATCTGTTCATCCACATGCTTATAATGCTCCTGGAACGCCTGCTGGCCAGGCGTTAAAAAAACCTTTTTTAAGTCTTCCCCAAGGTTTAAGCTTTCATAATAGGAGGGACGGACCGAAAGTCCATACCGCAGGAAGGGAAGGCCCAAAAGCCTTCTCTGATGATGCTCCTGCCCTCCGATGACCATAATGTCACCCTTTTCCAGAAGATATTTCTTACCGACTACATAGTATTCCGCAGATCCCTCTTCCACAAACAGAAACTCACTAGCTGTATGAATATGGTGCATCCCATTCTTTTCGTATTCACAGGATCTTGAGACATTGTAATTGTCTTCACTTAAGGCCCGGAAATGATCCGGTTCCCAGTAGTCATTGATCTTGATTTCCATATCCCCTCCTGCTGATGCTTAACCGGGTAAAACAACCTCCAGGTACCGTTTTAAGGCATCCTGCCAGGAAGGCATAGGAAGAAAACCGTTTTCTTTTAGCTTCTTCTTATTCATACGGCTGTTGCCTGGCCGCTTTGCCTTTGCCGGATACTGATCCGAGCCGACAGGCTCCACTTTTACATCCATACCTGCCTGTCTAAAGATTTCACAGGCAAATTCATACCATGTGCACTCTCCTTCGTTGGTAGCATGATAACGCCCGTATTTCTCCGTTTCTATCATGTCCACCAAAAGGCGGGCCAGATCATAAGTATAGGTGGGAGAACCTGTCTGGTCAGCTACCACCGTTAATTTATCATGAGTCTTTCCCAGGTTCAGCATGGTCTTAATAAAGTTCTTTCCATTCGCTCCAAACACCCAGGCGATCCTTACGATAAAATATTTAGTGAGGTTTTCTTCTACTGCCAGTTCTCCCTCATATTTGGTCTGACCGTAAACATTTAACGGCGCTCTATCGTCATCAGGCTCCCAGGGACGGGTTCCCTGGCCGTTAAACACATAATCCGTGCTGATGTACATCATCTTGATATCCAGTTCACGGCACACCCCGGCAATGTACTCCGTTCCCTTTGCGTTAACGTTACGGCACAGCTCCTCATTATCTTCCGCCGCATCCACAGCCGTATAAGCGGCACAGTGGATGACCGCATCAGGAGCGGCTGCCTTAATGACCCGGTTTACGCTGTCCTTATCCGTGATGTCCATCTCATCGATGTCCACGCCCACCGCCTCATGCCCCCGTTTATTCAGTTCATTTACTACATCAAATCCAAGCTGGCCCTTTACGCCAGTAACAAATACTTTCATAGATGCCTCTTTTCTAAACGGAAATTTGGTTCGCCTGACGGCTCCCAATGGATAGATTTCCTGACGGAAGGCAGCACAATCCGCCTTTCATAAGGAAATCATTCAGGGAATTATAAACGCTCACCATACATGTTATCAAAATAATTCTGATATTCCCCATTGATGATATGCTTCCACCAGTCCTCATTATCCAGATACCACTGGATGGTCTGACGGATCCCGGTATCAAAGTTATATTTAGGCTTCCAGCCAAGCTCGGTTTCCAGCTTCTTCGGGTCAATGGCATAACGTCTGTCATGACCAGGACGGTCGGTCACGAACTTGATTAAGCTCTCCGGTTTATCAAGGGCATTCAGAATGGTCTTAACCACTTCTAAGTTGGTGCGCTCGTTGTGTCCGCCTACATTGTAGACCTCGCCTGCTTTTCCCTTGTGAATGATTAAATCAATGGCTTCGCAGTGATCGGAAACATGGAGCCAGTCTCTTACATTTTCCCCTGTGCCATATACCGGAAGCTCTTCATCTGCCAGTGCACGGCTGATAATAAGAGGAATCAGCTTTTCCGGAAAGTGATACGGGCCATAGTTATTGGAGCATCTGGAAATGGTCACCGGAAGTCCGAACGTCCTCTGGTATGCCTGAACAAAAAGGTCTGCGCTGGCTTTTGAAGAAGAATAAGGGCTTGAGGTATGAAGCGGGGTTTCCTCTGTGAAGAATAAGTCCGGGCGGTCAAGAGGCAGGTCGCCGTATACTTCATCAGTAGAAACCTGATGATAACGCTTGATTCCATAAGTACGGCAGGCATCAAGAAGGGTCGTGGTTCCCATCACATTCGTTCTTACAAATGCCTCAGGGTCTGTAATGGAACGGTCTACATGGCTCTCTGCCGCAAAGTTTACCACCACATCGGGTTTTTCCTTCTCAAAGAGATCAAAAATAAAACCTCTGTCTGCAATATCCCCTTTTACAAATTTATAATTAGGTTTATCCTCAACAGGCTTCAATGTCTCTAAATTTCCTGCATAAGTCAAAAGGTCCAGATTGATGATCTGATAATCCGGATACTTATTCACCATGTGATGTACAAAATTTCCACCGATAAAACCGGCTCCTCCGGTAACGATAATTTTCATTTATATGCTCCTCCTTTTTATTGTGACAGCAAAGCTCAAAGCCTTCGCCAGTGGAATCTGGCTTCCTTAACCGTGCAATTTGTCAATGTATTTACCGGCAAGGACATCCATCAGATATTGTCCGTACTGGTTCTTTTTCAAAGGCTCAATGTTCACCATCAGCTGATCCTTTGTGATCCAATGGTTTAAATAAGCGATTTCCTCCAGACAGGCGATCTTCCTATGCTGGTGTGTTTCCATGGTGCGGACAAAATCCGTGGCATCTGCCAGAGATTCATGAGTTCCCGTATCAAGCCAGGTAAAGCCCTGGCCTAAAAGTTCCACATCAAGCTTTCCTTCTTCCAGATAAATGCGGTTTAAATCCGTGATTTCCAGCTCGCCCCTGGCTGATGGCTCCAAGTTCTTCGCATATTCCACAACCTTATTATCATAGAAATAAAGTCCGGTCACACAATAATTGCTCTTTGGCTTTGCCGGCTTTTCTTCAATGGACACTGCCTTTCCGTCAGAATCGAATTCCACGATTCCAAAGCGCTCCGGATCATCTACATAATAGCCGAATACAGTAGCTCCATCCTTTTTGTTAGCCGCATTTAACAGGCGTTTGTTAAGTCCGTGTCCTGCGAAAATATTATCTCCAAGGATCATGGCAACGCTGTCGTCTCCAATGAAATCCTCTCCAATGATAAATGCCTGTGCAAGACCATCAGGGGAAGGCTGGACCGCATAAGATAAGCGGATACCAAACTGTCCTCCGTCTCCTAAAAGCGCCTCAAAACGCGGCGTGTCATCAGGAGTGGAGATGATCAGAATATCCCGGATGCCTGCGTTCATTAAAACGGACAGGGGATAATAGATCATAGGCTTGTCATAAATAGGCAGTAACTGTTTGGAAGTTACCATGGTCAGCGGGTAAAGTCTGGTGCCGGAACCTCCGGCAAGTATAATTCCCTTCATTTCTTTCTCCTCCGTATCTATTTGTGATACCATCATACAGGGTGACGTAAGGTTACTGTCAAGTCCTTTTCCATTAATTTTTCATTACTTTCTGCAGATAAATGCCCCGGCCCGTTTTGTAATATGGATAAAACCTTTCTTTTCCATTTTCTTTTTCAAAAATTCCCGGAATTCCTCATAACGGTCACTTAAATACTCCTGTTGGTTTCCATGACAGGAAAGTATGTATTCCATAAGTGCGCCAGGATCGCTGACTTCCAGGTAATCCTTATACTCCCTCTTCTCCACAGAATGAAAATGACCTTTCAAGATCTCCTCCCCATTCTCAAGCCCAAAGACATCATACAGATTCACTTCGGATAGAGCAATTCTTGAATCAAACTCCTTAACCAGC
Source organism: Lacrimispora sp. (assembly GCF_032078915.1). Lineage (GTDB taxonomy): Bacteria > Bacillota > Clostridia > Lachnospirales > Lachnospiraceae > Lacrimispora. Next base: position 134,986 of record NZ_DAMAUN010000004.1, read on the forward strand.
TGGCTGATCTCCTTCATATGATCCGAGCCGTAGGTGCTGCAGTAAAAAACGCCCTCAGGTTTTAGGACTCTCTGCACCTGATCCAATGCCCCATCTAAGTTTGTTAAGTAAAACAGAACATGATTGGCTGCCACAATATGAAAGCTGCTATCAGGCTTTGGGATCTGACGGCAGTCAAACACTTCAAAGGAAAAGGAGCCGGGAACGTCTTTTAAACATTCTTCCACATCCCGGATCATCCCTTCTGAAATGTCAGACAGGCAGATCTTCGTATCCGCCGGCAGCCTGTTCCTGTTTGCACACCATAGTTCCCCATTGCCGCATCCAAGCTCCAGAACTTTTTTACCATCCAAAGGTTCCATAAGATCATACAGCCACTGAAACCACCCCGTAGGATTCTTAGTATACTTTTTGTGAAGCCCGATCCGAATGTTTATGTTGGCCGCATCTTTATACTGCTCCACAAGGGACCGTTCCATATTGGTAATATGGATTAAGTGAAGAATTTTATTCCAGTCTACAGACTGATTATCCGTCACCAGCTTTGACGTTTCCGTAAGGGTCTGCTCCACAAGCTTTAAGTGTTCGATCCTCTTTCTGATCAGATTGAGTTGAAGCCTAAGAGAACCTTCCACATAATCATTATCATTGTCATTGATGGTAATGGAGCGGATTTCATCTAAGGAAAAGCCTAAGTACTTTAAAGAAAGAATTTTTTGAAGCTTAGCGAAATCAGAATCCGTATAGAGCCGGTATCCTCCCTCACTCATTCCGGAAGGTTTTAATAGTCCCTGCTTATCGTAATACCGGACGGTGCGAATGGAAACATTGGCCTTTTTGGCGAACTGGCCTGAGGTATAATATGGATTCACCGGCATGTCACCTCCTTTTTCCTGAATTATCATATATGTATTATATAGGGTGACGTATGGTCATGGTCAAGGGGATTTTTAAAGATCGTGTAAAAATACTCAAAACCTGTCCAATTCTTTCTGCTGCAGTTGATTACATATAAATAAAGAACGTGTGCAAGTCTTATGATCTGACCTTCACACGTTCTTTCCTAATTCCATCTATTATGATTCTCCATAGCTTCCGTAATACTTCCCATAATATTTCCCGTAATAATTTCCGTAATAAGCATCGTGCTCCATATCTACCTTATTTAATACTACCCCCAAAATACGGCATTCACTTTTTTCCAGCTGCTCCTTAACTCTTTGCAGCATTTTATAGCTTATCACAGCACTTTCCACGACAATGATCGCACCATCCACATATCTTGCAATTAAGGCCGCATCGATTACACTTCCAAGAGGAGGGGCATCAACAATGATGTAGTCATAATTATCCCGCTGCTCTTCCAGAAGTTTTGCAAACAATGGTCCCCCAAGAAGCTCCGTAGGGTTAGGGGATACAGGTCCTGCAAGGATTATATCCATGTTCTTGATATCTGTCTGGCAGATTACATCTTCCATCGATCTCTGCCCTGTCATATAATGGGTCAGTCCATAAGTGTTTCCATCTACCTTATAGCGGCCTGCAATAACAGATTTCCTGATATCAGCATCTACAAATAATACCCGGTTATCCGCCGCCGCAAAAGAGCTGGCAAGCTGAAATGAAATAGAGGTTTTTCCTTCATTGGGAGTGGAACTGGTAAGGGTCAGTACTTTTATATCCTTACCGGAAAAAAGAATATTTGTTCTTAATGTTTTAAACGCTTCATTTGCTTTAAAATCAAGCTTATCCTTTCTGCGGAATGAAACTTTTCTCATTGCATCATACCTCCTCTCCCAGAGTTCCTCTTTCGTCTTTTCTTCTGCATGGAACCATTCTCTTCAAACAATGGAATAGCAGCCAGCGTATTCAGCCCCAGGTACTTTTCTACATCCTCGGGAGTTTTTACCGTATCATTCATAATAAATAACACCAGTATGATTAATGCAGACAGAAATACACCTGCAAAACCGCCTAACAAAGAACTTTTTGTAACACTTGGCCTGGTTTTTTCTGTCGGCAGATATCCTTCCTCCACGATATTCGGCGGAACGGAATCCATGATTTGAGCCATTCTGGCAGACGCTACCTTTGCTACTTCATCCGCAATGCTTTTGGCCATATAAGGGTCTGAATCCTCTACCGATATAGTAAGAATCCTGGTATCTGTGGGGTTTTCCACCTTGATTTTCTTCACAAGCTGTTCATGAGACATATTTAAATCCAGATCTGAAATGACCTGGTTCGTAACAGGCCTGCTGGTCACCAGCACCTTATAATCCTTTGTAAGCTGAGTTCCCAGCTGCAGATCCGTCAGAGAAGTCAGTGTAGTGGTTTTATTGACGATATAGAGCATGGTAGAAGAAGTGAAAACCGGCTCCAAAACCATTGCTGCAAATAAGCCGAAGGAGACTGCTCCTAAAATACCCGTCAATAAAACAATCCATATTTTTCGTTTTAAAACATAAAATAACTCAATTAAATCTATCTCAATCTCATCGTCCTGATTGGTTCCCATAACTTTCTCCTCAGTTAAATAATGATATCATTCAACACGGCAATTCCATTCTGGTATAAGATCTTCGGCCCTAACCGGGAATCGCAATTGTGTATCACCCATTCGGCACCCTTCTTTATATCCGGCTGCCTGTACACCATGCCATGACTGTCTGTAGCAAGGAAATGAACCAGACCTGACTTGCATAGTTTTTTTATATAAGCTGTCTTTTTATTTAACATACCTCCCTTTAAACTGGAAGCATTTACCTGGAAGTATGCTCCTGATTCCTGCAGGTCACGAATCCGCTCCATCCTTTTATACAGGCAAAGATAGCGCTCAATGTGAGCCAGAATCGGAATATATCCCTTTGCAGACAACTTCCTCACTGCACGGTATAATTCCTCATATGGAACTGTGGGCAAAAATTCAACCAGAATATAACTCGATCCAGACATCGTCCATATTTCACCGGCTTCCAGCCGCTCTGCAAGACTCTCTGAGTACATGAGCTCACACCCTAAATAAAGCTCCATATCATGGCCAAAGTCTGTCTTTTTTAATCGGTTCTTCAATTCATCAAAAGCAGCTTTTATGCTTTCTGCTTTCTGGGAAGTAATATTCGCCGTCACATGAGGGGTACAGATTATCCGTCTGACATTTTGATCGTACTCTTCCTTCAAAGCAGCCAGGCTTTCCTCTATATCCTTTGCCCCGTCGTCCACCCCAGGTATCAAATGACAATGTATATCAAAATAATAATTCTGCTCCAAGCTATCTGCCTTCCTTCCATGCCTTTACAGCAGCAAGAACCATCCAGGCCAACAGCACTCCAATCCCACAAGTAACTGCGCCGGCCCTCCATATTCCACTTTTGTAAATTTCAAAAAATGAATTCATATAAGGAGGATTGACTTCTCCCCAACGAGCTGAAATAACCATATTGCTTCCAGTAAACACCAAAAATCCAAGGATACTTCCGAGCATCAACCCTTTTGCTCCCAGACAGAAGCCCCGGTATTTGTAATGATGAAGAAAAACAAGGATTCCCTGTGCCGCAGCCATTAAAAGTAATGAGATGGGCAAAATAAGAACGGCTGTTTTTGTATAATCAGCCTTCAGCTGTGACCACCACGAAACAAACGGCCATTTCAATAAAGCCGTGTATTTCCCGTCAAGGCGGTCCATCAGAAGAGCAAGTCCGGCTTTCGCCTCTTTTGTCATAGTCACAGACTGCCCTTTTAAATATTCCTCGATATCAGCTTTCAAAGGTTCAATCAAAATAGACGTATCAGCCTTATAGATTCCTTTGCTCAAATCATTTTCCACCTGCTGCCTGGCCGCTATAACCACCTTTTCGTAGGTCAGAGATTGGTCCATAACGCTATTCGGGATATTTAATAGGGAAAATGAAATGGAAGTATCTTTCTTAAGTTCATCATAGACAAATGTATAATACCCTGTATCCGCTAATTTACTGAGAATGGCATTTTTCTGAAATGCTCCAAACCAGGCTCCGCCAACTAAGCACAATACGAAAGACAGAGCCGCTATGGAAGCTGTCAGAATATATTTTAAAATCCTGCGCAGCTTACGATGACTGTGGCTGATTAATAATTTCTTATGTATTGATACAACAAGTACCAGAGTGATTGCAAAGGTAGCTGCTGCTACGCAGCCCCACATGATTCCGTATCGGACCTTAAGTTGCTGCATCCTTGCATTTGTATCTTTATTTAAGTATTCATAAGTCTGGGGAGGTGCTTTGTCTACAAGTTCAAGAATGGATATTACAGAGGAAGACTTCTCCGTTTCCGGATCTTTTTTATTCTCTTGTTGTAATGTGTCAGAATCACCTTCCGATTCGGCTTCTGAGCCTTCGTTTTCTTGTATTCCTGCAGTCTCTGATTCCTTTTGACTTTCTTCTGTTTTTTGCTTCTCAGGTTTCTTTGTAGGTGTGCTGGTTTCCTGCTGTCCTGCTGCACCCTCGGAAGGAGCCGGTGAAGGTTCTGTTTCTGAAACGGGAGTTCTTCCTACCTCTACTAAATAACCGCTTTCCACTCCGGTCTGTACATTGGCATATATTTCTGAAATTGCTGCCTGGGCCTGTTCCGCAGTTAATTCCACATCATCCTGGGCCAGATAGTTTGCTACCGAATTAATGTATTCCGGTTTGACCGCATAAATAATTCCGTCTTTCTCAAATTGTCCACTTACTGCGGATATGACAGACTGCTCGTTTGCATTAACGGATCCTGCATACGCAGTCTGGGCTATGCCGGCACTTATGATAAATGCTATTCCACCAATTATCCATCTTTTATATAATCTCATGCCGCTCTCCATATTTAAAATAGGGCGGTTCCTATGAGAGCCACCCTATCTAGATATCATTATGTAGATTTACTCGGCAGCAACAGAATAGTTTATCTTTTCATTGCTGCTTGTATATACCGTTATGCCCTTCTTACCTTTCAGGAGGTTAATGACTTCATCAATGGTTTTATCACCATAACCCAAGCTCTCTGCATACGCTTCAAAGTCTACCGAATCTCCTGCAATAAACGTTTTGTTTCCTACTACGATACGGCTTACATCTTCACCTGACAGGACATCCTCTAAAGCAGTCTGTACAGCCCCTATAAATCCAGCATCTGAAACCTTAGTATCAGGGCCAGTCGTAGGATTTTTATAGGTGAATTTAATTGTAGTTCCAGTCACCTTAACATCATCAATAGTATCCATTATAGTAGGATCTGACTTAATGCTGTTAAATGCTTCCTTAACTGTTTCCTTAACAGTAGCCACTTCTGTTGAGTCTCCCGTAATACTATTACTTGATTTGGAACCACCACTACCACCACCAAATGTACTAGACTGGTTTCCGTTACCTCCAAAAGTCTGAGGTGCGCTTACAGATGGTTTTCCATTTGTTGTTCCATACTCGGTAAAGTTATATTCTACTGTCCCGATCTTCATACTACCAGAAAACAGTGAGCCGTCCGCATTCATATAATACACTTTGTCATCGACTTTGATCAGACCTGTCTGCATAATTCCATTGTATGCAAAGAAATACCACTTACCATCGGTATCCTTTAACCAGCCCTTCTGTGCATTGCCATTTGCATCAAAATGATACCACTTGCCATCCTCCTGAAACCACTTGTTTGCCTGCCAGCTTCCGTCCTGGTTCTGATATCTCCATTCGGAACCAGACTGAACCCATGCTGCAGATGCTGGCAATGCACTGCCCACAGTGATTGCTGCGGCTAATGCTGCTATCACTAGCTTTTTCATCTTCATAATGTTTCTCCTTTCACTATCCTACCTTCAATTTTGTTACAAATTAAATTGATGTGTATATTTTAACTCTCTTTATGTAAAAATGCAAGGTTTATACGTTCACAACATCTTTACAATGTATGTTTTCAGCGTTTTTTATCGATAATGCTGATTTTATATAGTTTTATTTCCAATCTTTTGGTGTATATTTATATAAAAAAAGCCTTTAAATATGAGTAAAAGCTCAATCTGATAAGGAAAACTAAGGCGCAATCAGTTAAAAATCTACTATTCTCTTTACATTCTCTTACATATCTTTATATTTCCATGTATTATGCATTTTTTTGTAACCTAAGTTATCATAATAAGAAGCACTTTTTCTCTTTAAGATATTTATTGAGTCTGCGTAATAGTTTAATGGATACAAAGAATAAATATCCAATAATCGTTCCTATTACATTCATTACAACATCGTCTACCTGCATATGACCTCGTTGGGAGAGAAATTGAGCATATTCTAGGCTAACCGAAAAGAAAAATCCTAACGGAATACAACCAAATATACTTTCCGCAGGTTTAAGTACGTTTGGAAGAAGAACACCGAATGGGATCATCATCAAAATATTTTCGATTACATAAGCCTTACTCTGAACACTACCTTGCCACGTTTCACCTAAAATTAAACTAACTGTATTCCTTGAGCCTGGGGGACGGGAAAAATAGGTTTGTTGAAGTAATGTATACATGTATGTCACAAACAATCCCAGACAAATAATCTTAATTGGAGTTATGAGAATACATCTTCTGAACTGATACCATAATCCATTTATTAATATAAGAGCTACAATCAATATTACTCCAAATATCAGTCCTTTTGGTAAGTATAAAAGCGGTTCAATTATATCCTTTGCTAAAATTTTATATAACATATTATTCACCATTATTTTTATCTATAATAAGGGGTTCGTTCCAAGTTCAGTTGATTATATAATGATATTTATTCAATTAATCTTAATATAAGTTTTCCTTTAGCTCACATTAGATCATCACCTGCTCTGCCCCAGAACATATTACCACTATTATACGGTAAACTCCGCTCGCCCCTATATAAATAGCCGGATAGCCGGAGCTTATCAGTTTTCAATGTTACACCACCTTTTTCAAATGCATTCTATGTTTAGAAAAATCCCACAATTAATAAGTTTCGCCATAACAACAAAGACATTTAATTACTGATTTACTGCGTAATCAAATCACCAAATTATTTTTCTACTAATGTTTTAGCAATTTCTTAATTGTTTTCTGTATATTATTGGGCATTGCATTCCATAATATATAAACAGGATATTTTATCCCTACTTTTTTGCGGTACCATGTATCTACCGCGGAATAACCTTGATTTTTATAAATTTGCATAATTATTTCCCGGTCCTGGCTAAAAGGGCTTGGTGCTTTTAGCTGTCCATTGCATTCTGCGGCTTTATCAACAGTAGATGGCAGTAGATGTAGATTGTTTCCATATTTTTGCACTAGATCAGTTCCATGCTCATTATTGACTAAAATACAAGAAACACCTTTACTCTTCTCAATACTTGCTTTGGTACCATTCAAATATTCGGGATGTTGCTTTTCAATTCCCCAGAAATCTCCAATAGAAATATTTCCCGGCCTACTTAAACCCGCATAAGGACAACTATAGCAGTTAATTCGATATATTTTGGATGATAAAAACAAACTGTAATATGATGAAATTTTTGTATTCAATAGTCCTTTTTTCATATCGCCAGCCTGCTTTTTATATGTAACTGAGGCCATTAGCCCCCAACCGTTTTGTTTATCGCGAAATATAAACGATGTAATCGTACCATTCTTTTTCTTTTCCAATTCTTTTAAGTAGTCTAAGAAAAATTTTGCATTTGGAACACCATGGCAAATAATATCTATAGTATAAAGATTCTTATATTCTTCACTTCCTAGAAACGCATATAACCCCACTATTTGGCAAGGAGTTCCAGAAAAAAGTACTTTTTTTTCCGAATTTAATAATTTTTTCACTTGCTGATAGGAATCTTTCGTAAAACTCTGGACATACTTAGAACCTTGCAGTTTATACAAGTCCTCAATTCTATCAATCGAGATATGTTTTGGAATTAATTCACCACTTTCCAATATCATAGCACAGCCAAATACCATTCCACCAGCAGCAAGAACTTCTTTAGCAATAGCAGAAAAAGCGCCTCCTGAAGCTGACTTCTTAAGCACTTCATCCGCTTTATTCACAGCCACCCATGTACTAAGGTTTTTTACTTTATGTGACTCTTTCTGATAACCACATGTCTTTTTACACAAACCGCATTCAATACATTTTAGATCATCAATTTGTGGATAAATAAAACCAAATTCATCCGGAACCATAGTGATGGCACTTTTAGGGCATATATTCATACATGCGCTGCAACCGCAACAATCTATTTTATCTTTAAATAAAATTATTTTGGACACTAAATAATCCTCCCTAGTATAATAACCTAAAATGTCATTCCATATCTTAGGTCTTGAAGTTTACCAGTCGGGCACAGCCTACCTTTAGGACGCTGTTGAATCTAGTTACTGATAAATCTTTCCTCTGGTTTAGCATTTTGCTCCGCATTTTATTCTCCGATCCGCAATTCCCATGAAACAATCGTTCTGAGTCCAATACACCTGCGTAAATCGCCTGGCAAATAGTAGAATATATTGCACTTACATAGTAAATCCAAGGTTTATTATTCGGGCGTTTATTAATAAATCAAAACAGGTTCAGCCATTAATAAGTGCAGTACATACACCCTGGAGTTTACTATTAAAAAATATAAAATTAGTAGACTTTCTCATATAAATGTTTACTTTTTTATATTTAATCTAGATTTATATTTATGCACCAAATCGAGAAATATTTGATCTCTGGTAAACCACAGATATACCGTTGCCATTATAATATAGACAACTGCGCCCACCGAAATTTCCATCAGAAGTGATAGGAATCTATTGGTAAAGAAAGTTCCAACACCATTTACAACAAGTGCCATAATAATACCCATGATAATAAATGATGCAAAACTTTTAAAATAAGATACAAGAGGTAGCTCTTTCCTAACTAGTATAACCTGTAACAAGCAAACGCTTACTTCTGCACATAGAGTACCAATAGCAGCCCCTATTGCTTCATAGTGCGGAATCAAAAGTGCATTCATTATCACATTAACTACAGCGCCGAAAAAAACTGAAACTGTATATTCCTTATCTTTCTGTCTAGGTATTAGATACTGTGTTCTAATCACATTCGCAAATGCAAGGAAAGGAACTGTCATAGCTAGAACAAAAATCAACTTTCCGCATTCCTCAAACTCCTCACCCCAAAACAAGATTGAAAAATCATCAGCCACCGACATGAAACCAAATGTAAGGGCTAATGCAATTAGCATCATATATTTAACTGAAACTTTTATATACCGCTGGCTTTCACTTATTAATCCTTTAGACGCAAGGTTTGACATCTTTGGCAGCATAACAGTTCCAAATGCACCTATCACACCATTCGGAATATTAATAGCTTTTTCGGCATTTTCAAAAAATCCAACTTGTTCTTTTTCACAAATGCTACCAAGCATGATTTTATCCATAACCTTGTAAAGACTGATAGCAATCACTGGTATAAACAAAACCAACATTGGTTTCAAATGTTGAAGCATATCTTTATATCCAACACTAACAAAAGATGTATATTTCCCCAAAAAGAACCAAACTATCGATTGACTGATAAATGTTCCTGCTGCTAGTATCAATACATATATCCAAAGGTCGCTTTTATTCCTAACAAATAAGAAAATGCAAACAACCGTAGCTAATTTTATAATGGTATTTCTAGTAACTGTAAGCTTAAATTGCTCAATTCCAAAGAAAAACCAATTTATATCAAATAGTGCTCCAAAGATATATAAGCTTTGTATGGCAGCATACAGTTTGTTTTCTTTAACCACATAAACTAAATATATAATATAGAATATAAGAACAATTAATGATATTACTACATGTAAAAGAAATATACTACTAAATGTTTTATTAAGCTTTTCTCTGTCATCTCTTACCATAGCTATTGCTCTATTGCTATAATTGTTTATACCAAGCATTGCTATTAAAACAAAATAAGTTGCAATTGAATATGTATATGAATAGATACCAAGATTCTCAGCACCAAGGATTCTTGAAACATAAGGGGAGGTAACTAGCGGAAGTAATATTATTAAAATTTGATAAAAGCTTTGATACATAAAATTCTTTTTTATATTGACCATGTACTAGTTCCTCCGAACTTGAGCTTTTTCCAATTATATTGAAGAAGCAAGCCCAATAAAAACCAAAATTCAAATGTTGTTGTATAGCTTCTTGAAACCATGAGATGAACACAATAGCACATATAAATTATGCCAATCGAAAATGCCGCATTATTAGCATTAAATTTAATGGCAAAATTAAAAATCAAATAAATCAAAGCAACAATAAGTAAAAAACCAAAAAAAATACCAAATTGTAAAATTATCTCAAGAAAAATATTGTGTGCATAACCATCTGTAGTGAACCACCATACTCTATCATTTAAGTAAGCTCTTTCTCCTAAGTAACCATAGCCCAAGGTATTTTCTTTAATTAGATCAAATGCAACATTCGTAATTGTTGTTCTACCATTAGTAAAAGAAATGGATGACATATTTGTACCCAGTAAGGCTTCTAATATTCGAGAACTAATTCCTAATGATGTAGTTATAGAATATAGTAAATTAACAATAGGATTTATGTTTAAAGCAATAAGCAAAACTGAAAAACATAATACTATACATATTTTCCATTTTTTAGAAAATATTAAAAAGCCAATAAAAAGTGCAAACAAACACAGCAAAGATCCTCTTGTACCACCAGCTATATCAATAAGTGATCCAATTATTCCTGCGATAAATGCCGCCTTATCGCCTTTAAAAAAGCCATAATACAAAAGCGTCAATATATATAGCAATATAGCATAGCTAAATCCCATATAGGCCGATCCAACTCTCGCAAAAAGTAATACTACACCAGAAATTGACACAATAAAATAGGAGTATTTTTTCAATATACTTAAAAACAATTCATAATCTCGGACTTCTTTACAAAGCAAAAATCCACTTATGCTGAATATAAAGACTTCAGTAAAAAGATTTTCCTCCTCAAAA
>NZ_DAMAUN010000005.1:0-128619 GCF_032078915.1 Lacrimispora sp.
ACTTATTTTTTAGAATTTTCAGGGTTTTACATACTGTTCAATCTTCTGTTTTCAAGGTGCTTCGTGTTGTCTTCTTTCTTAACAGCAACTCATTTATCATATCACAGTGCTTCTGTTCTGTCAACACTTTTTTTATTTTATTTTTTCACTGCTTTTCGACAGCTGGTATATAGTAACACATCTTTATTTCTATGTCAACTACTTTTTCCACTGCCTAAAAGTAAAAAATAATCACTTGGAAATGAGCGGAGAAAGAGGGATTTGAACCCTCGCGCCGGTTGCCCGACCTACACCCTTAGCAGGGGCGCCTCTTCGGCCTCTTGAGTATTTCTCCGTAGTTCATAATTTCCTTATGATTGGTCTGTCAAGTAAAAACTTTTCCAGACGCATTGACAATTATACAAGATATAATTCGACTTGTCAACCTATTTTTTGATTTATTTCTTCCTGTATTTTGTCATGTACCATTTCCGCTATCTGGATGGTTTTCATCTTCTGATAATCCTCCGAATAAAGCGGTTTTAAGAAGCAAACCTGCACGGTTTGTTTTCTGGAAGAGTTCTCATCAAAGGGTTTAAAACAATCAATCAGTGCAACCGGCACAATGGGACATTTGGCATTTACGGCACTTTTAAAGGTTCCTCCCTTAAATGCCAGCAGCTTATTTCCTTCACGGCTACGGGTTCCCTCTGGGAAGATTACAAAGTTCTTTCCCATTTTTACCTTTTCCGCCATCTTAGTTATGATTTCCATAGAAGCCCTGATGTCCTGGCGATCTATGGAAAAGCCATCTAATGCCTTGATTACCTGCTTTACTAAAATAAGTCTGGCGGCTTCTTTCTTTACAACTATACTAAAAGATTTGGGACAAGCTTCCATAAGAGCCAGTACATCAAATAATCCCTGATGGTTGGGAAACAGGATAAAACCATTTTCAGCGGGCAGATTCTCAACTCCCTGAACCTCTACCTTAATGCGCCCTGTTTTATTTACCGTTTTCACTACATGACGGAGATAATCATAGCACTGCTCATCGGTGTGAGTATCTTTAGGAAGGCCCATCCTCCATATACGGTAAAACCATACGGGAACACGAAAAAGATTTCTTACTACCATATAAAAGATACGATTCATATTTTTAATCCTCCCTGTATCTTTCTATGGCTGTTTCATATAAATTGTTTCCTTTGCTGTCTATGACAACTACCACTGGAAAGTCTTTGATTTCCAGACGCCTTATGGCCTCTGTTCCTAAATCTTCATATGCAATTACTTCTGAGGATAGGATGCATTTAGAAAGAAGAGCTCCGGCCCCTCCCACCGCCGCAAAATAAACGGACTCGTTTCTTACAATGGCCTCTATGACTTCTTTGCTTCTTTTCCCTTTTCCTATCATTCCCCCCATTCCCATATCCAGAAGAAGGGGAGTGTACTTATCCATGCGGCTGGCTGTGGTCGGTCCGGCGGAACCGATGGGGCGTCCTTCCCTGGCTGGAGATGGTCCCATATAATAGATCATGTTTCCTTCTATATCAAAGGGAAGACTTCCCTTTTGGTCCAAAGCTTCTTTCATTCTTTTATGAGCGGCGTCCCGGGCAGTATAAATGGTCCCAGTCAGATAAACATAATCCCCTGCTTTTAAGCTCTTTGCATCTTCCCCGCTGATCGGTACCTTTATGTGATGATCCATGGTTTCCTCCATTCTTTGCTCCAATCATTATATGACCCTGTGTGCATGCCGGTTTACATGGCAACAGATATTAACTGCCACAGGCAGTCCGGCTATGTGAGTCGGATAGGTTTCAATATTTACGGCCAAGGCGGTGATCCTTCCTCCCAGACCTCCGGGCCCGATTCCAAGCTTGTTGATTTTCTCAAGCATCTCTGCTTCTAAGTCTTTTACATAGGGAATAGAGGATCGTTTCTCAATATCCCTGGTCAATGCCTGCTTGGCTAACTGGGCACATTTTTCAAACGTTCCGCCGATCCCTACTCCAACCACCATGGGAGGACATGCATTTGGTCCGGCTTCCTTAACGGCAGTTAATATGGAATCCTTGATCCCTTCCAATCCATCCGCGGGCTTTAACATGAATATGCGGCTCATGTTTTCACTTCCAAACCCTTTGGGAGCAACTGTAATATCTATCTGATCTCCGCTCACAACTTCATAATGGATGACTGCAGGGGTATTATCTTTTGTGTTTACCCGCTCCACCGGCTCCACGACAGACTTTCTTAAATACCCTTCTACATACCCTTCTCTAACTCCCTGATTGATTGCATCGGTAAGGTTTCCGCCTTCTATATGAACGTCCTGCCCTATCTTTACAAATATCACTGCCATCCCAGTATCCTGGCAAATGGGGATCATATCTTCTCCCGCTATTTTTAAGTTTTCCTTCAGCTGGCCGAGCACCTGTCTGCCAAGGGGTGAAGTTTCTTCATCCACCGCCTTAAGAAATACCCTCTCCATATCACTTGACAGCACATGGTTGGCTTCAATGCACATTTCTTTTACGTTCTTCGTTATTTCTTCAATTTTAACCGTTCTGATCATACATTCCTCCAGATTTGCAGGCACCTTTGTTTTATTTCATCATAAATGATTCTTATTGTGAAATCAAGTTCAAACACAAAATAAGGCAGGGGATGCTTTAATTATCATTCCCTGCCTTATTTAATAGAAGTCTCATTCACTGAAAGGTTCAGCCAACAGCTGATTTCCTTCATAAAGAAAATCATGCTTTAGAATCAAAACGATTCCTGATTAGTTTTTCCTGAATATCTTTTATCGTGATCTCTTCCATTCGTCTTCTGCAAAGCTCATTTAAATCCCCATAAATTTCATCCATGACTCCTGACATTCCGGAAGCAATCATACAGGGGGTATCTACATTTCCAGATTTCCAGGAAGAAGATACAAAGGTAACATCCAAAGCATCACAAATGCTTCTTAAATTTACTTCTGAGGAATCTTTGCCAAAATGATAGCCGCCCTCCAGCCCTTCCTTCGTTGTGATTATTCCGGCTTTTTTTAATTTTGCCATCACCTTTCTTACCCGGGCAGGATTGGTGCATACATTGGAAGCCAGTTCCTCACTGGAAATGGTGACCTTCCTCTGGTTTAAATAAACTACTCCATGAACCGCTACTGCAAACTCACTTGTCATATGAATCCCCTATTTCATAGATATAATTTTCCAGCAAAATCAAACAGTCAAACATAGTGCCGATGATGCTTAGAAAATCAGCCGTCCGACGTACCACTTGGCGAATCGAACTTCCTTGATCTGTAATTGATATAGTTTCAGTTTATATTTTATCAATTTGAAGGATCATTGTCAAGCGTACTTCCTTACCTTCATGGAATTAAACGGTTTTTGGATAATCCAATGTTTACCATCAGATCTTTCAACTGCTCGATCGCCTGGTTTTCATCATTACCAGTGGCTGTTATTGTTACCCGTTCTTCCTGTTTGACTGCTAATCTCATAATTGCAAGAGGATTTTTTAGGTCAGCTTCCATCTCTTCTTTTTTTAATAAAATAAGAGAAGTAAACTTCCTGGCTGCTGCAGCCATATCTGCTGCCGGCCTGGCATGTATCCCCATAGCATCCTGAACTATAAATTCAAACTGCTTCACAAAGCACCTCCTGTTAAGCCAGATCCTCACCGCCCGATGCAATCACTTTTTTCATCCATGCATAACTGTCCTTTTTGATTCTTTTTCCTGTTCCATTTCCATAATCGTCATAATCTACATAAATAAAACCATAACGTTTGCTCATTTCGCAGGAAGAGCAGGAAATAATATCGATCGGGCCCCATGCATAATAGCCTCTTAGGTCTACCCCGTCGCGAATGGCTTCCTTCATCTGTTCAATATGGGCCCGGAGATAGTCCACTCTGTAAGAATCATGAATTTCTCCATTTTCTACTTCATCGTAGTAACCTACTCCATTTTCAGTTATATAAATAGGCTTTTGATATCTGTCATAAAATTCATTTAATAAGATCCTGAGCCCAATGGGATCGATGGTCCATCCCCACGGGTTTGCCGGCAGCTGCTTATTCCTGTATGCCTCATTTCCCTTCTCATAACTCTCCTTTGAACATATCTGAGTATAATAATATGAAAATGAGAAAAAGTCAGCCGTATTTTTTAAATCCTCTTCATCACTGTCTTCAAATGTAAGCTTAATATTCCAATCCTCGAAGAAACGGTAGGCATAGCCGGGATAATATCCCCGAAGCAATACATCGGCAAAAAAATACTCCATTTGATTATGTTTCAATGTGGCTAACACATCCTCGGACTTGCATGTGGCAGCATACTCCGGCCCGCCACACAGCATCATGCCGATCTGCATTTCAGGATGTTTATCATGCGCATATTTTGTGGCCCTGGCACATGCCACCATCTCATGGTGGACTGCCTGATATTTTGCAGAACGGAGATCATCAACCGTGTCTTCCGGGATTCCAAGGTGATTAAAGGACTCATGACCGATCAAATTAATTTGATTGACAATAATCCAGTACTTCACCTTACCTGCATACCGGTCGAATACTGTTTTGCAATACTTAACGAAAAAATCAATGGTCTCTCTGGAATACCAGCCTTTATATGCAGTGGTTAAGTGAAGAGGCATCTCATAATGAGAAATGGTGATCATTGGCTCCATACCGTTTTTAATGATCTCATCAAATAATTTATCATAAAATTCAAGCCCCTTCTCATTTGGCTGGCTATCATCTCCGTTTGGATAGATTCTGGCCCAGTTTATGGAAGTTCTGAAAGTTTTAAATCCCAGATCAGACAGCATTTTTAAATCCTCAGGATAGGTATGGTAAAAATCAATGCCTCTCCTTTTGGGAAAATTTTTATCATTGCTTTGTAAGGCTTCCTCTATATACGATCTGGTTATTTCCCCATTGGAACGCTTTTCAATGGGAAGATCTTTTTGAAACTCGTTAATATCTGCCAGGCATAGGCCTTTGCCATCCAGGTCATAAGCACCCTCCAGCTGATTTGCCGCTACAGCACCTCCCCACATAAAATTTGATGGGAAACCTTTTGGTACTCTCTTCATGATGTTCTCCCTTCCTTCCCGATCTTATGAATCTATTCCTGAAGTTCCAAGCGTTTCAAACGCTTTTCCCAACTTTCAAATACTTTGATCATTTGCTTAGCAATATTGATTTCACTGTATATGGTCATTAACGTATCCTGTGCATGGGCGAAAATCAATGAATACTCAGTTTTTTCTCCTCTTGTTTCTCCCTGAATGGCATCTGTCTGGATCCGGTGTGCCTCAGTAATCTTTTTCTGCGCATCCTTCATTTTTTCATTGGCTATAATAAAATCCTGATCGGCAATGGCTGTTAATGCTTCTTTGCACAGTAAACGTGCATCTCCCGCATTCATAATAATGCTCATTGCAGATTCTAGTGTTTTTTCATCCATGTTTTATCACCCTTCTTATTCCTTATTTCTTTTCCTCTGCTTTTTTCTCTGCTTCTGTCTCCTGACTGTCATAGATACGGAAAAAAGGATACCATATTACAGTTGAGATCAATGCACAGGCAGCCATTAAAATAATGCCTTTGATACTTCCTGTTGTCAGCCATGTGGAAATAGGAAATGGACAATACCACATATCAAACACCCTGGTAGGAATCGGTGCAAATGGAATTACCTTTGTAAAAATCCATACTACCGTAGGAAGTACGATTCCCATCAGCCACATGGGAATCATCATAATTGGATTCCATGCAATGCATCCGAATACGACCGGCTCGTTAATATTAAAAATTGCAGGTACGAAACAGGCACGTCCCAATGCTCTCAATTTATTGCTCTTTGCAAATATGAGCATAATAACTAACGGCAATGTGCATCCGATTCCGCCGATCCATAAATAAGCAGAGTATACCGTTGGATCAGTGACCAGGTTCAATGTCTCATGAGTAGCCGTTCCGGCCGCTGCCATGGTAACATTGGCAGTAATAGCCATGAGCATCGCCGGCTTGTAAACGGGTGTAAGAACCCAGCTTGAAATTCCCAGGGAATATAAAAAACAAACAAGGGAAAGAGAAAGTACAAATCCCCAGGGAGTCTGCATAACATTGGAGATTGGCATAAATAATGACAGTAAAATATTATAAAGATCAATCCCAAGCAAATCCACCAAAATCCAAAGAGAACAAACGATGATGCCAGCCGGTAACATTAAATCAAACCAGGCCCTTACAAAATCAGGTATCACGGAATCCTCTTTAAAAAATGAAAACTTTCCGAAGATCCCCATAATAAAACCTGTAAAAGCACCTGCTGTAATCGCTACAAACATACCTCCGGCTCCTAAAGATGCATGCTGAAACCCAGCTTGGCCATCCCTTATCACCTGAGGAGAAATAATAATTAAAAATGCTACTACACCGGAAAGCGCTGCAATTATTCTCTGCCTGCGCAGACGCTTTTTTTCCATTAAGTTAAATGGTATTAAAAATGCCACAAATAATGATAGCAACCCCATAGTCCAGCCAAACGGTGTCCAGAAATTTGGCCACCAGTCCCAGCCAAAAACTTCTCCAGGGACTGTTAAAAAGCAGAATATTGATCCTAACAAAATAAATGGAAGCACCTGCATAATAGAATCTTTTAAAGTGGTAACCCATACATTGTTATTAATTTTGTTCATCTTTGGTGCGAAACTATGCTCTAACCAATGAATTAACTGTTTCATCTTTCTCCTCCTCCTTATTCACTCAGCCCATTTCACTCAGCAAATGCTCCAAAGCCATGTCACCATTTAATGTGGAATAGTACTCCGGCTTCATTAAGATGACCTTAACAGACTTTCCACCTGTGTATTCTTCAATTTCATCCATAATATAAGCCAGATGAGGTCCTACCATAAGGGCATCAATTTCATCAATATAGTTTTCGATTTCACTTTCTCCTCTGGCCTTAATATTTATCTCCATTTTTTTGGCAGCCGCTGCCTTTCTTATATTAGCTGCCATAAAGCCGGAGCTTGCACCAGATCCGCAAACCAGTAAAACATTTAACATAAATAAAATCCTCCTTTATCTGTATAATAAGATTTATGAGATCATGAAAACATCATTTTGCTTTCACAATGTATTTGATGTATTCATTATGACTTTTTTCCACTTATAATTCCACCAGACATTTGCACATGGAGCGTGCAAAACTTTGGTGGAAAAATCCTTTCCAGACTCTTATAATAGACAGAAGGAGGATTTTACTATGGGGCCAAAACTATTAAAATTGATTCGTATTATGCTGATGCACACAAACGAAATGACTGCTTCTGCTTTAGCTGCTGAAATGGGGGTATCGGAGCGAAGTATAAAAAATTATATTTCAGAGATCAATGACAACCATCCTCAGACCATCCTCTCTTCCAGGAAGGGGTATACGATAAAAGCAGAGGCCGGAAGAAAAATATTAAATGACTCCGGCACTCACATCCCCCAGTCTTCCCAGGAAAGAATGGTTTATATTATCAACCTTTTGATCAAACAGGAAGCCGGCATTGACGCATACGACTTGTGTGATACCATATACATCAGCTACTCCACTTTAAAAAATGAACTGGGAGCTGTAAAAAAGAAGCTGAACCAGTTTGATTTAAAGCTTTTGAATCAAAAGGACAACTTGTCCATTGAAGGACTGGAGAAGAACAAACGCCGTTTGCTCAGTTCTATTTTATACGATGAGTCCAACATTAACTTTGTAAGCTTAAAAACAATTCAGCATGTTTTTCCTGATATTGAAATTGAATATATAAAAAATACATTGCTGAATATTTTTGATAAATACCAATATTTTGTTAACGACTATTCTCTGATCAATATTGTACTGCACATTACCATAGCCATTGACAGAATCAAAAATCACAACATCAATACTCAGGATGTTCAGGAACTGGCTCAGATCAGGCATCATGAATATGAACTGGCAAGCCAGGTCACGAAAGAATTGGAAAATCATTTTCATATCACATATAGTGAGGCGGAAATTTATGAGCTTGCCCTGCTGCTGATTTCCAGAGCCACCACCATTGATTATAAAAGCATAACCACTGCAAATCTGGAGGACTTTATCGGCAAGGAATGCTTTGACCTGGTGGAAGAGATGATCCAGTCAGTGAATGCTTATTACTATATTGATTTATCGGAACCTGAATTTCTGATTCGATTTGCCATTCATATTAGAAACTTACTTCAAAGATCAAAGAACCAGCAGTTTTCAAAAAATCCTTTAACGGAAGAAATCAAAACTTCCTGTCCTTTAATTTATGATGTATCCGTATACTTATCCGGAATCATCAAAGACCGTACGGGGATCATCATAAATGATGATGAAATAGCCTATATCACTTTTCACCTGGGGAGTACCCTGGAAGCACAAAAGAGTCTTAATAAAAAAGTAACTGCTATCTTATACTGCCCTAACTATTATGATTTAAATATACGTCTGACAGATACCATCAATCAGCACTTTTCCTGTGAAATGCTGATAACCAACATCATAACGGATGATTCGGCTTTAGAACAGGTTCCTAAATGCGACTTTATTATGCCTACGGTACCTCTTCATGGCTTTTATGGGGTGGATATCGTTCATATCGGAATGTTTTTCACGGATAAGGATATTTCTGTGATCAGAAATAAAATTACATCCGTAAGAATCAATAAAAGGAAAGCAACCTTTAAAAATTATCTGGAGCTGTTAATTATCCCTGAATTCTTTGAAAGAAGAAATGACTTAAAAACAGAGGGGGATGCAATCGAATATCTGGCCGGTAAAATGCATCGGCTAGGTTATGTAAACGAGACCTTCCGGGAAGATATCTATATGCGTGAAAAACTTTCTTCCACTGCTTTTCATGATTTTGCAATTCCCCATGCAATGAAAATGCATGCAGAAAAGACAGGGCTGAATATATTGATTTCAGACTCTCCAGTCTCATGGAATGGAAAACCCGTTTACTTAATTATCATGATGTGCTTTAACAAGAATGACCGCTACATTTTTAATGAAATCTTTGAGCCTCTCACCATGATGCTCACAGACAGGGAGTTTATTAAAAAACTGATTCAGGTCAAAGACCATGAAACCTTCATTCAAATGCTGACTGATAACCTGGAAGTAACTTTCTAGTACAGAATTTCATAAAAGCTCATAAAAAAAGTTGCCCAGGCTTCTTAAGCTGGACAACTTTTTTATGGATTATCTAAAATTATGTTTCCTTTATCCGGACAATTACACTTTTTATTACTTTATCATCCATTTCTAAAATGGAATAATAATTCTTTTCATCCTCCAATTCCAATGGAAGCTGAGATTTCTTGGGAATATAACCAAGTATTTCTATCAGATATCCTGACAATGTATCACAGGAACTTTCTATTTCTTCATGAAGCACCCCATCCAAATCATACAGGGATATGCTTCCCACCGCTTTATAAACATGCGGTTCCATTTCAATCAGCTCCGGCTCCCAATCATCATATTCATCCGGGATATCTCCTACAATTTCTTCTATCAAATCCTCCATGGTAATAAGACCGGAAACTCCTCCGTACTCATCCACCAGGATGGCCATTTTGGTTTTACTTTTTTTCATTTCCAGAAATAAATCATCTGTCTTTTTATTTTCCGGTATAAAAAAAGGCTTCTGCATGACGGTTCGGATATCAATACCCGCCTGATCATACTTATTCATATTAATGATAAAATCCTTCATGGATAAAATACCGATAATATTATCAATTTCTTCTTCATAGACCGGAATTCTGGAATGTCTGCTGTCCAGTATCTCATTAAGGACCAGTTCCATGGGATTCTTGATATCCACTGCCACCATATCCTGTCTGGGAGTCATGATTTCTCTGGCTCTTTTATCATCAAAGAGAAAAATAGAAGTAATCATATCCTCTTCGATTTTATTGAACACTCCGCTTTCCCGACCCAGCTGGAGCATAGAACGAATTTCTTCCTCAGAAATTTCTTCCTCCAAATTGTCCGTCTTCATGCCAAGAAGCTTTAATATTCCATTGGTTGACACAGAAAGAAGCTTAATGAATGGGGCCATGACTTTTGATACACCGTAAATAGGACGTACTGCGAATAAGCTGAACCATTCCGCTTTTTGCAATGCAATCCGTTTAGGCACCAATTCTCCAAATACCAGGTTAAAATAAGACAGGATAATGGTTACTGTCACCATGGCAATACTACGGCTGTAGGGGATTCCCAAAGCCAGCATCTTATCACCAAGGATCTGTGATATTCCTGTCGCAGCCGATGCACTGGAAAAGAAACCGGCAAAGGTTATGGCTACCTGGATGGTTGAAAGAAAACCGGTTGAATCCTCGGAAAGCTTCTGAATCAGAGCCGCCTTCTTATTTCCGCTGTCAGCCAGCATCCGGATCCTGTTTTTGTTGACTGATACAACAGCCATTTCCGCTCCCGCGAAGAATGCATTCATTAAGGTCAAAGCAATTAATAATAATATCTGTGCGGCTATCTGCGCCGCGCCTGGGTCACTGTCCAAGCTGGTATTCCTCCTTTTTTTAGGACATATTTTGTCCATGCAGGGTTTTCCTGCTAAATTTCAATAAGGAAAAGACTTTGGATGCAGTAAAATTATTTTTTCTGCATTCAAAGTCCTTTACTGAATTATTGATAGTAAACATTATAATATAAAAAATTAAATATTACAATATCATTCGTGTTAAAATTTTATTCCTCTTCAGGAGCCTCATCCGTTTCGGTGATTACCTCCAATATTTCTTCATCCTGGAGATCCAATTCTTCCAGGCCTTCTCCGTCGGACTTGCTTCCGTCATCCCGTACCTTGGCAATGCTGGCAACTTTGATATCAGACTCCTGGTCAATGTTCATTAACTTCACTCCGGACGTATTTCTGCCTATCACAGAGATATCATTGACAGAAATGCGGATCACGATGCCTTCCGTTGTGATCAGAAGGAGGTCATGATCATCCTCAACCAGCTTGGCTCCTACGATATCTCCGGTCTTCTCTGTGATTTTATAACAAAGAACACCCTTTCCGCCTCTTCTTTGAGGAGTAAATTCTTCAATAGGAGTACGCTTGCCCATACCGTTAGCAGAAACAATCAAAAGCTTCGGTCCCTGGGACTCTTTCTGCATGCCAACGACCTTATCATCATCATTAAGCTTCATACCGATAACACCCATGGATACACGGCCTGTGATACGGACATCCTTTTCATGGAACCGGATGCACTGGCCCTTTTTCGTTACCAGGAAAATATCCTTTGTATCGTCGGTTGCCTTAACTTCAATCAATTCATCATTTTCCCGAAGGACAATGGCCTGAAGACCGTTCTTACGGACATTTGCATATTCCATCATCGGTGTTTTCTTTACCATTCCGTTTTTGGTTGCCATGAATAGGAACTTATCATCGTCGTATTCCTTCATAGGAATGATAGCTGTAATACTCTCACCTGGAAGCATCTGCAGAAGGTTTACAATTGCGGTTCCTCTGGAGGTTCTGCTTCCTTCCGGAATCATATAGGTTTTTAACCGGTAAACACGGCCTGTATTGGTAAAGAACATCAGATAATGATGGGTTGTTGTCATCATCAGGTCCTCGATGTAATCCTGGTCGATGGTCTGCATTCCCTTGATTCCCCTGTCGCCCCGGTTCTGGTTCTTGAAGTTGTCAATCGACATCCTCTTAATGTATCCCAGTTTCGTCATGGCGACGATGGTGCTTTCATCGGGAATCAAGTCTTCCATGGACATATCGTATTCATCAAAGCCGATGGAGGTTCTTCTGTCATCTCCGTACTTTGCAGAAATGATGGATATTTCCTCCTTGATCACTGCTAAAAGCTTTTTCTCATCAGCAAGGATGGCTTTTAATTCTGCTATCCTGGCTTCCAGCTCCCTGAATTCGTTCTCAAGCTTTTCTCTTTCCAGACCGGTAAGAGCTCTCAAACGCATATCCACAATTGCCTGAGACTGGACATCGCTTAAGCCGAAACGGCTCATAAGTTCTGCCTTGGCTGCCTGGACATTTGCCGAACCGCGGATGATCCTGATGACTTCATCAATATTATCCAGGGCAATGAGCAAGCCTTGCAAAATGTGGGCTCTTTCTTCTGCTTTATTTAAATCGTAACGGATTCTTCTGGTAACTACTTCCTTCTGATGGTCCAGATAATAATTTAACATCTGAAGAATGTTTAACACTTTTGGTTCCAAAACACCGGAACTGTTTTTCACAAGTGCAATCATGATCACGCCAAAGGTATCCTGAAGCTGGGTATGCTTGATCAGCTGATTAAGTATGACATTGGCATTGGCATCACGGCGGAGCTCAACACAGATCCTCATACCGGAACGGTCGGACTCATCCCGTAAGTCGGTAATGCCGTCTATCTTTTTGTCCTTCACAAGCTCTGCAATTTTTTCAATAAGGCGGGCTTTATTGACCATGTATGGAAGCTCGGTTACAATAATCCGGCTTTTCCCGTTTGCCATAGACTCAATATCGCTGACAGCCCTGACACGGATTTTTCCTCTACCTGTGCGGTATGCTTCTTCAATTCCCCGTTTTCCGAGGATGGTTGCTCCGGTTGGGAAGTCAGGTCCTTTGATGATTTCCAGGATTTCTTCCATGGTGGTTTCTCTGTTTTCTTCCACCTGGTTATCAATAATATGAACGACCGCATTTATGACCTCTCTTAAGTTGTGAGGTGGGATGTTGGTAGCCATACCAACGGCAATGCCTGAGGTACCATTTACCAGAAGATTGGGATAACGGGCCGGAAGGACATCCGGTTCCCTCTCTGTCTCGTCAAAGTTGGGGCTGTAATCAACGGTATCCTTGTTGATATCCGCAAGCATCTCCATGGAAATCTTACTTAAGCGGGCTTCCGTATATCGCATGGCAGCCGCGCCGTCTCCATCCACGGAACCGAAGTTTCCATGACCATCCACCAACGGATATCTGGTAGACCACTCCTGTGCCAGATTCACCAGCGCTCCGTAAATGGAGCTGTCGCCATGAGGATGGTATTTACCCATGGTATCACCGACGATACGGGCACATTTACGGTGTGGTTTATCCGGACCGTTGTTGAGCTCGATCATGGAATACAAAACTCTACGCTGAACAGGTTTTAAACCGTCTCTTACATCAGGCAGGGCTCTGGAAACAATGACGCTCATGGCATAATCGATATACGATTTTTCCATGGTCTTTTTTAGGTCCACATCATGAACTTTATCAAAGATATTTGGTTCCATTTTATTTCCTCCAATTAAACATCAAGATTCTGTACATATTTGGCGTTGGCTTCGATAAATTCACGTCTTGGCTCTACCTGATCGCCCATTAAGGTTGTAAAGGTTAAATCCATTTCGGATGTGGTGTCCTCATTCATGATGACACGCAGAAGGACTCTTCGTTCCGGGTCCATGGTGGTTTCCCAAAGCTGTTCTGCGTCCATCTCTCCAAGACCTTTATAACGCTGGATCTTATTGTTATTGTCACGGCCGATTTCTTTCAGGATGGAATTAAGCTCTTCATCGCTGTAGGCATACCATACCTTTTTATTTTTTTCCACCTTGTATAAAGGAGGCTGTGCCAGATATACATAGCCCTCCCGGATAAGCTCCGGCATGAAGCGGTATAAAAAGGTGAGCAGCAAGGTGCTGATATGGGCACCATCCACGTCGGCATCGGTCATGATGATAATTTTATGATACCTTAATTTGCTTAAGTCAAAGTCCTCATGGATTCCTGATCCAAAGGCCGTAATCATGGCCCTTATTTCCGCATTGGCATAAATCCTGTCAAGCCTTGCCTTTTCCACATTAAGGATTTTTCCTCGCAGGGGAAGGATGGCCTGAGTGTTTCTGGAACGGGCCGTCTTTGCAGAGCCACCGGCACTGTCTCCCTCGACGATGTAGATCTCGCAGTTTTCCGGATTTTTATCGGAACAGTCCGCAAGCTTACCAGGAAGGGCCATCCCCTCAAGGGCGGTCTTTCTCCTGGTCAAATCCCTGGCCTTTCTGGCTGCGGCTCTTGCCCGCTGGGCCAGGATGGATTTATCACAGATGGTTTTTGAAAGACTTGGATTCTGCTCTAAATAATAGGTGAACTGTTCTCTTAAGAGGTTATCCACCGCTCCCCTTGCCTCACTGTTTCCTAATTTCTGCTTCGTCTGGCCCTCAAACTGAGGCTCTTCGATCTTAACGCTTATAATAGCTGTCAGACCTTCTCTGATATCCTCACCGGATAAGTTGGTTTCATTTTCCTTTAACAGCTTATTCTTTCTGGCATAATCATTTAAGGTGGTTGTCAGGGCACTCTTAAAGCCTGCCAGATGGGTTCCTCCCTCTGGAGTATTGATGTTATTGACAAAACTGTAAATATTCTCTGTATAGGAATCATTGTGCTGCATGGCGACCTCAACATAGACACCATCCTTTGTTCCTTCACAATAAAACACCTGATCATAGAGAGGGGTTTTTCCCTTGTTTAAATAAGTGATAAACTCCTTGATGCCCCCTTCATAATGGAACACGTGCTCATGTTTATCCTCTCTCTCATCTTTCAGGATAATCTTTAAATTTTTGGTTAAAAATGCGGTTTCACGGAGACGGATCTTTAAAGTATCATAATCAAAGATCGTTTCTTCAAAAATATCTTTATCTGGAAGGAAGGTAACCTTTGTTCCATGCTCATCCGGGCCGCAATCTCCTATGACCTTTAATGGATACATGGTCTTTCCCTTTTCATAACGCTGTTTATAGATCTTTCCTTCCTGGCGGATTTCCACCTCAAGCCACTGGGAAAGAGCATTTACTACAGAAGCGCCTACGCCGTGAAGGCCGCCGGAAACTTTGTATCCTCCGCCGCCGAATTTGCCGCCGGCATGGAGGATGGTAAAGGCCACCTCTACCGCCGGAATCCCGGCCTTTTTCTGGATACCTACGGGGATCCCTCGTCCGTCATCCACGACTGTAACGGAATTGTCAGAATGGACAAACACCTCTATGCTGTCGCAATATCCTGCCAGAGCCTCATCCACCGCATTGTCCACGATCTCGTAAACCAGATGATGAAGTCCCCTTGTGGATGTACTGCCGATATACATACCAGGTCTTTTTCTTACTGCTTCAAGACCCTCTAATATCTGGATTTGATCTGCACCATATTCTTGACTCATATTTGCACGCTTCCTCCTGAATTAATTTTCACTGCCTACGGTACCGCTTACCACCCTGAATATCTTATCTACGGGAAACCGATTTCTTACAAATTCTTCCAGCCCCGTACAGGTGATCACGGTCTGTATATGATTGATTCCTGCAAGTAATTGATTTTGTCTGCTGCTGTCCAGCTCTGATAATACGTCATCCAGCAAAAGGATGGGATAATCATATACTGTTTTTTCTACCAGTTCTATTTCTGCAAGCTTTAAGGACAAAGCCGCTGTCCTCTGCTGCCCCTGGGAACCAAACCGGCGAATGTCGATTCCGTTGATGATGAAACTTAAATCATCCCGGTGGGGACCGGTAAGCGTCGTTTTCTGCTTGATATCCTGCTGCCTGCTTCGCCTTATGACATCTTCAAACGCCTCCGCCTCTACATTTGGTTCATAAAGGATGCGCAGAGTTTCCTTTTCCCCGGAAAGATTCCCGTGGATGGGTCCTATGATTCCATCCAGCTGTTCTATAAATTCTTTCCGGTAACTAATCATTTCCCTCCCATATTGGACCAGCTGCATATCCCATATGTCAAGGGTTTCTTCGTAATCAGGCCGGAAAGCCATATCTTTCAACAGTTTATTGCGCTGCGTCACAATCCGGTTATACTGCACAAGGGAATGGACGTAAAGCTTATTTAGTTGACATAATTCTAAATCAACGAACCTGCGCCTTTCAGCAGGCCCGTTTTTTATGAGATTTAAGTCCTCTGGAGAAAAAAATACAACGTTGACGATTCCAAACAACTCACTGGCCTTCCTTATGGGAACGCCATTTACTGCCACGCCTTTGGCTTTATTCTTCTTCAAATGCATGTCAATCCGGTATGGAATATCTTTCTTTCTGATGTTTAGCTTGATATGCGACTCATCCCGGTCAAATTGTATGATTTCCTTATCCTTGCTCCCTCTGTGGGATTTTGTCGTAGCACAGACATAGATTGCTTCTAAGACATTTGTTTTCCCCTGGGCATTGTCCCCATAGAGTATATTGGTTCCATGACTGAAATCCATATGTAATTCATCATAGTTGCGGTAATTCTTAAGCTCTATCGATTCAATGATCATGGATGGTGTTATTTCCTCCTATTGTCCATTCCTTTTGGACATAAAGGTATGGGCATTACTCTATTTTAATGGTATTGCCATCAAAAGTAACTACGTCTCCGGCTCTTAATTTCTTTCCTCTCTGGTATTCAGGCTGGCCGTTGACCTGTACAAGGCCATCCTCAATGACAAATTTGGCGTCAACCCCTGATCCAACCATACCGGCCGCCTTTAAGGCCTGTCCCAGCTTGATGTATTCATCCCTTAACTTGATTGTCTCCATAGTATCCTCTCTATTGCCCATGCTTATTGGGCATAAATGGCTGCTCCTATCTTTCCTTTATCATATACGGACAGTTTAAACAGCTGCCGCATTAAAGTTGACAGGAAGGATCAGGTAAATATATTTGCCCTCTTCATCCCGGATAAAGCAGGGGGATTTGGGATTCAGCATGTAAATGGTTACTTCTTCGTCATCAATAATTCTTAAGGCATCGATCAGGAACTTTGGATTAAAGCCGATCATGATGTCACTACCTGTTTTATGAATCGGAACCTGGGCATTCATTGAACCAAAGCTGGAATTCATCTTAAGCTCCATTTCCTGATCTTCAATATTCATGATCAGGGGCTTTTTATCATTTTCCCTTACCAGGATGGTTGCCCGGTCAAGACAGTCCAAAAGCTCTCTTTTATTCACTGCGGTCTTTGTCTCATAATCGCTGGATAGCATCTGATCAATCCGGAAATATTCTCCTTCAATTAAACGGGATACAACGATGGTATCGTCAAATTCGAATAAAATGTGGTTGGTGCTGAAGAATATAAGCACTTCCTTTTCATTGTCTCCGCCAAGGATTTTGCTGACTTCATTTAAAGTCTTGCCAGGAACAATGACTTTTATATCATGATAAGTATCTTTTAATTCAATATTTCGGATAGAAATCCTGTGACCATCCAGAGAAACCACCTTTAACTGGTTTCCTGATACCTGGAAAAGCTCTCCGGTCATCATTTTATTGCTGTCATTGGGGGCAATGGAGAAAATAGTCTGGCGGATCACTTCCTTTAATGAGAACTGGGAAAGACAGATATAATGATCCCGTTCAATATACGGAAGATAAGCAAATTCCTCCCCATCCCGTCCCTGGATATGGAATACGGAGTTTTCACAGGAAATAGTGGTGGTAAGCTTTTCATCGCTTTCAATGGTAACAAGGGAATCTCCTGCAGAAGAGAGCTTTCTTACGATCTCTGAAAGCAGCTTTGCTTCAAGGGCGATTTTTCCTCTTTCCAGGATGGTTCCTTCTACCTTTGTTTCTATTCCCAGTTCCATATCATTGGCGGTCAGTTTGATTTCTGATCCGCTGGCATCGATGAAGATGCATTCCAGGATGGACATGGTTGTTTTACTGGGAACTGCTTTCAGTACAATATTAATGCCGTTTAGGATCGCATCCTGTTTAAATGTCAGTTTCATAATTGTTGATAACTCCTTTGCTCTAGAAATTGCAATAAATAGATGGATGATATAGTTAAATTCCGTCGTATTAGTAGTAGGGGCTGTGGGTTTGTGTATAAGCCTTGATAACCTATATAAAGGTTGATGTTTCCATGTTCATAACAGTGTGAATAACGTCCACAAAATCGAAGGAAAACTTCAAGGTTATCCACAAGCAGATGAGAAACGATTTAAGGCTCTTAATTGTCCACAGGGAATTAACATCTAATACACACCTTATTGTGGACTAATCTTCTTTTTAAGAATTTCAATGGTGTTATTTAAAGTATCGTTTTTGTTCATCTCTGCGGTAATCTTTTCTATCCCATGGATGATGGTGGTATGGTCCCTTCCTCCCAGGTATTTTCCAATCATCTGCAAGGGGGTTCCAACCATGTCGCGGCAGAGGTACATAACAATCTGACGTGGATAAACGATTTCCTTGTTCCTTTTCTGGGAAGAGATATCAAGAGGAGTAATGCCGTAATGATCTGCAACCACCTGTATGACAAGTTCCGGCGTGACTTCACGCTTGTCGTTGGGGGAGATAATGTCCTTTAATGCTTCTTCCGCCAGTTCTACGGTGATCTCCTTATTATCAAGGCGGGAGAGAGCTACGATTTTTGTCAGGGCGCCTTCCAGTTCCCGGATGTTGGATTTGATGTTGGTTGCTATGTATTTAATGACTTCATTGTCAATGTTATAGCCTTCCATTTCTTCCTTTTTCCTGAGGATGGCCATCCTGGTCTCATAATCAGGGGACTGTATGTCCACGGTTAAGCCCCATTCAAACCGGGAACGGAGCCGTTCCTCCAAGGTTTCGATTTCCTTAGGCGGTTTATCAGAGGAAATGATAATCTGCTTTTTTGCCTCGTATAAGGCGTTGAAGGTATGGAAGAATTCCTCCTGGGTACTTTCCTTACCAATGATAAACTGGATATCATCGATCAGCAGAACGTCATTGTTTCTGTATTTCTCACGGAATTCAGTAGGAGAGAAGTTGTTTTTATTACGGATCGCATCGATCAGCTCATTGGTGAATTTCTCACTGGTCACGTAGAGAACCTTTGCAGCCTGATTATTCTTTAAGATAAAATGGCCGATGGAATGCATTAAGTGAGTCTTTCCAAGACCCACGCCTCCGTATATGAACAGAGGGTTATAAATTTCACCTGGAGATTCTGCAACAGCCAAAGAGGCGGCATGAGCCAGGTTATTGTTGGCACCTACCACAAAGGTATCGAAGGTGTATTTCGGATTTAAATTTGCGGTTATGATGGCAGACTGGCTGACCGGATTTATGGTATTGGTAATAAGAGTGTTGCCCGCAGGGGCCGTCGTGGCCTCTTTTGGAAGTTGATTTTCAACAACAAAATCAACGCTGCACTCAAATCCAGTCACTTCTTCTATGGTGATCTTTAGAAGAAACCCGTATTTTTTGCGGATGTATCCCAAGAATTCCACATCCGGTACCGTGACAATGACTTTTTCGCCGTTTACAGAATAAACTTTTAGCGGAAGAAGCCAAGTTTTAAAAGACACGTCCGTAATTTCGTGCTCTTCTTTTAAATTAAATAAGATATCATCCCATTTTTCCTTTAACTTTTCTAACATTGTATGTCTCCTACATTTATAAAAATGCAAATATGCGCATTTACCCAATCTACAGTTCATTCTATACTATTTTGAAATAATTTTCAATGATAATAGAAAAAAATTGTGGATAAGTGTGTGCAGAGGATGTGTATTGCATGTGAATGATATGTTGATAATCATCCAGAGAGAGAGTTGTCCACAAAAAAGGCATATTTGGTAAGTTCTGTTATTCACATCCCGGGAGCGTGGAATTTATATGGGCTGAAAGGACAGGCCTGTGAATAAAACAACAATTATCAAGATAATATCCATAGAGTTTTCCACAAGTTATCCCCATAATGTTGATAAGTTTATGTAAATTAACAAAATGGGCGAAAATTTACTGACGCGGATTGACGGATAAAAGCTTTCTATAATATAATGCACATGTAACCAGATGCATTGTATCTTTATAAAAGAACAGTAGCACAGGAGGTAAAAAAATGAATATTGAGAACAGAACCCGTAGCCTGGTACTGGCAGCCGTATTTGTTGCCATTATCGTCATCATGGCGTTTACGCCCTTTGGGTACATTCCACTGGGATTTATGAACGCTACCATCATTCATGTTCCGGTCATAATTGGAGCCATTATTCTTGGACCAAAATATGGCGGATGTTTGGGAATGGTATTCGGACTGACTAGTCTGTGGAAAAATACCTACATGCCCAATCCCACTTCCTTTGTATTTTCTCCTTTTATTAAAGTAGGAGAGTACGGCGGGAATATAGGAAGCCTGATCATTTGTATGGTTCCCAGGATTCTAGTGGGAATCGCAGCCTATTATGTGTACCGGGCTGTATTAAAAGCTTTGGGCGATAAAAGCACAAAGAGGACCATTGCTTTGGCGGCCGCAGGAGTGGCAGGATCATTAACCAATACTTTATTGGTAATGAATCTGATTTACTTATTTTTCGGAAAAGAATATGGACAGGCGGCAAAGGGACTGACGGAAGGAATTTATTCCGTAATTATCGGAATTATATGCATCAACGGAATTCCGGAGGCGATTGTGGCAGGAATACTTACTGTGGCGGTCACTCAGGCGTTATTTAAGGCCATGAAAGGATAATCACTGATAAAACTAAGCCATTGCTCCATGTATTTGAGGAGCAATGGCTTTTACTATTATGCCGTGATTTATAGAAACGTTTTTATTTGTCTGATATCTGCATGTGCATTGAATCGTCTTAGATCCAATATATTCCCCTTTATATCTGTTATGATCTTTAAGTCTTTTCCGGCTTCAAAAACTTGTTTTCCGTCAACAAAGGCTTCTGACCGGGTACCTGTATTTTTAATTTTAAATACATGATTTCCCCATACCTGTTCATAGAGACTTTCATGTCCGCCAGTAGTTCCCCAGTAAATCTTATGGTGTTCCATATGAATCCCGTACATTCGTGCTGCATACTCCATGACGGAAAGCATGGCAGGACCATAGGAATCCTGTATTCCTTCTAAGGATGGTTTCCCGGTGAAAGGATCATATTGCTGTACAAAAATGCATGTTTCTCCAATTGCGCCAAACAGCTTTTCTCCCAGATATGGGATCAGATGATCATAGCCATAATTCTCAAGAGCACGGATCGCACGCTGAAATGTGAGCGCTTCCGATTGGCCGCTCCAGTCATTGGTGGGAATATTACGAAATAGAGGATCATTCACCGCAATGGATGGAAGTGGCATGTAAGTCCAGAATTCTTCCGGATTCAGCAGATGCCGTGTAATAAAATGGTCGGCCATGTGCTGGGTCAGGCTGTTCCAGTGCATGGCTCTTAAATTGTTATGGGTCATAATATTCATAACATTGTGATGCCGGTCACGGTCAAAGCAGGCACCTTTTGCTTCATCCCACAGATAATTTTCTATTTTTTTCTGAACGGATAATGCTTTTTTTAACCAGAATTCAGCTTTATTTTCATTTCCCAGTATTCTGCAAATTTTTGATAAAATTTCCCTTGAGGAATAAGAAAAGCTCATAATATCCATGGAGGCCATGGGAACGATCTGGCAGTTTTTTGGGGGAATTTCTTTACTCCAGGAATCCGGTGCATCTCCGTACCGGAGGGCATGATCTTCTCCGGTATCGTATTTGCACCAGCTTTCCAGACAGCCATCCCCATCAGAATCCCTTACATTCCATAAATATGTGTCGAATTTTTCTAAAGTGGTATAAAGAAGATTTAAATATTCAGGGTCTTTTCCTATTAAATAATACATGTTAAGAGCAGAAGAGGGAAAGCAGAATCCCTGAAATTTATTGAACTGGGGGGTGATTTTTCCATCAATAAAAGCAATGCTTCCAGGTAATCGGCCATCCTCCCGTTGATTTTCCATGAACAAAAGATGGTTATTCAGTCCGGCTTCCATATTTCTTTTTGCGTACATTTCTCCGCCCATGGGCTGAGTTTCCAGCCATATTTTTTCGTAGCCTCCGCCTTCGATCAGTACAAGCCTGGAATCGAAGTGCTTTAAATTATTCATTGTTTTTCTTTCGGCTGAATCCATGAGCTTTTGCAAAAGTTCATAAGAAGTCTGAAATGATACACTTGTTTGTATATTCACATTTTGCCTCCAAAGGTCAGGTGCGAGATGTTATTGAAACAGGAGAAGCCAAGCGGTTTCTCCTGTTGATTAAGTTTTATTATTTTATGATAAGCCTTTGTATTAGATCAAAAAGATCTGCAGCACCCTGGTCTACGGTTGTACTGCCATAGGCAACGTTCTGTCCAATAAGATGTAATTCATTTATGAATTCCTGATCATTTGGAAGATTGGGACCCTGGGGAATGGAACGGTCGCTGATTGCATCATAAATTGCATAGACAGCTGCGTCAACTGGTGTGGACTTTTCGGAGATTGCTTCACGCACAACAGGAGAGCTGGGAATCCCCCGGTTGGTGCCAAGAATCTCACCGGCTTCGGGGCTTGACACAAAGTAATTAATAAAAAGGGCCGCTGCTTCCGGATTCGGGCTGTTCTTGTTGACTCCAAGATACTGGCTCATTTGGATCGCGTATGCCTTTTCGCCGCCTGCCGGAAGTGTGGTCGCTCCCAGCTGGTCAGTCATTGCCGCCTGATAGCCGGCCACCTGATTGCTCCATATCATTCCGATCGCAGCTTTTCCTGCTACAAGGGCAGAACTGTCAGCGCCTGTTTCTGCATAGGTTGCGGTTGTATCGGCGTCAGGTATCAGGCCCTCTGCCCGTAAATCAGCCCATAGCTGAATCCACTTTTTAGAAGTTTCCAATGTCATATAGCTTTTGCCGCCCTGGTCAGAGGTCCATAATGGAGTTCCTTCCTGCTGGCAATAGTAGCTAAAATAGTTGGCTTGATTGGTACTGTTATCAACAAAGGGGAACACACTATCCGGAAGCTTGGATTTTAGTTCCTTTCCGTAGGCAATCAGTTCATCCCAGGTTAAATTGTAATCGGGGACAGAAGCGCCAACGGATTCGAGCAATGTTTTGTTATAGGCGAGAACAAGCGTGTTGGTTCCAAGGCTGACAGCATAAAGATTTCCATCCTGGGTACCGGCATTAAGGGCTACCTGGTCAAACTGCTCGGCAGTATTGATCAAAAGCTGTTTCCCGAGAAAGTCATTAAGAGGTGTAAGATACTGTATGTAATCCGGATAATTGCCTCCGAATTGGATCAGGTCAGGAGCATTATTACCCTGAAGCTGGGTATCAATGATCTGGAAGTGATCGGCTGTACCGCCGTTAGGTTCACCTGTAACTTTGATATCGGGATAGGCGGCCATGAAGCGGTCTATCACCTGATTGGTGATGGAAGCCCGTTCATCATTACCCCACCAGCTAAAGCGCAGTTCAGCCGCTCCACCGGTATATGGTGGAAGGCCTTTTGTATCTGCCGGTTCGCTTTCTGATTTTTGTGATTCTGTGGCCGCAGTAGTGGATGCTGCAGTGGTCGCAGCTTCTGTTGTTTGCTGAACGGCCTTGGAACTGCATCCCCATAAGGAAAGGACTGTGCAGGCGGCTAACAGCAGTTGAATCGATTTTTTCATAGGATTCTCCTTTTCATGTTACTTGATTTTATCGGGCATCAACCCTTAATTCCGGATGTAGCGATGCCCTGAACAAAATATTTTTGAAGGGAAAAGAATAAAATAAAGCTTGGCAGCATGGCCAGAGTGGACATGGCCAGTGCACCGCCCCAGTTTGATACGGCTCCCGCATCGCCTACAAAGGTTCTTAAGGCACGGGATACTGTGTAGCTTCCCGGAGATGTAAGGTAAAGAAGGTGATTGAAAAAGTCGTCCCATGTCCAGAGGAAAGTAAAGAGTGCGGTAGTAACCATTGCCGGTCCTGCAAGAGGGATAACGATCCTGAAAAAAATTCCCACCTTTCCGCAGCCGTCGATGATGGCGGCTTCATCCAGATCTTTTGGCAGTCCCCTTATAAACTGAACCAGCAGAAATACAAAAAATGCGTCGGTCGCTAAAAATTTGGGAATTAGGAGCGGCAGGTAAGTTCCGACCCAGCCAAAGGTGTTAAAAAGGATATAGCGGGGCACCAATGTAACATGTGCCGGGAGCATAAGGGTTATCATCATGATACCGAACCAGAAGTTTTTCCCGAAAAATTTAAGCCTTCCGAAAGCATAAGCTGCCATCGTGCATGAAAATAAGTTTGCGGCCACTGCTGTTATGCACAAAAGCATGGAGTTTAGAAAAAATTTACCAAAAGAAACACCGGCATAGCCTTTCCAGCCGCTGATATAATTATCAGTGGTAATTGCTTTGGGAATCAGCCCCGTGTCGCTGAATATCATATTGTTGGGCTTAAAAGAACTGACGACCATCCAGATAACCGGATAAAGCATGGTGATTCCCAGTGTTATGATAAAAATATGTGTCAGTATGATATGTAATTGTTTTTTTGCTTTCATAATTATTCCCCGTTTCCGTAGGAGACCCAAAGTTTTGACGACCCAAAGATGACTGCCGTAAATGAACCGATAATAATCAGAAGTACCCACGCCATTGCACAGGCATAACCCATTTCATGGTAAGTCCATCCTTGCAGATATAAATGAAGGGTATAAAAAAGCGTCGAGTTTAAAACGCCTCCTTTGCCGCCTCCGATGATGTATGCCTGAGTAAATGTCTGGAATGCCGAAATCATCTGCATGACCAGATTAAATAGTATGACCGGTGTAAGGGAGGGGATCGTTATTGAAAAAAACTGCTGTACTTTGCTGGCACCATCTACGCTGGCTGCTTCATAGTAGTCCATGGGAATCTGTTTTAAACCAGCCAGGAAGATGATCATGGATGAGCCGAACTGCCATACTGTAAGCAGGACCAGAGTTCCCAGGGCATAATTGGGATTGGTGATCCATCCTGGCAGATTCGTAAATCCAATGGATGAGAGGATTCCGTTTATCAAACCTTCCTTTTCAAAAAGCTTTCTCCACAAAACAGCGATGGCCACTGAACCGCCTAACAGGGTGGGAATGTAATATATGGCACGGTAAAAAGATACGAAACGCAGTTTCTGATTCATCAGTACAGCTACCAGCAAAGCGAAAATCAGCTTTAAGGGAACCGATGTGAATACATAGGTAAATGTTACGGATAATGATTTTAAATAGTATGGGTCGACCCTCATAATTTTGCCTGAACCCGCCGTGAAATCAGTGATGCCGAATAATGAACCAAACATTCTTATGTAATTGCCGAAACCGATCCACTGGGCCGAATCAGGCTTTGTGAAATCGTAATCCGTAAAACTCATACGGAGCGACATGAACATAGGATAAACGGTCAATCCCAGAATACCTATGAGCCAGGGAAGCAGGAACATATAAGGAATAAAATTGTCCTGCCAGATTTTTTTCATCTTTTTCAATCCATCTAACCTCCTTTTTTATGAAAAGATGTTTAAATTATACAATAATTAAATGTTTAATTAGTATTGTATGTATATATTTTATTATTTTTAAAGAGAAATCTCAATATCTATAGGGCAAAACGCCAATACATCAAAAAATCCTCCTTATTTTCACTAAATTGACTGGACTTATGTGGTTTTCCTGGATTTTCTGTATTGAAGGGGGGACATTCCTACGTATTTTTTGAAAACGCGATCAAAGTAAGAAAGTCTTTCATAGCCTAATTTTTTAGAAATATCCTCAATAGACAGGGAATCGTCTAGGATTAAGTTTCTGGCATGGTCGATTTTCTGAAGGTTGATAAATTCATTTACAGTAAAATTAGTGACCTCTTTAAAAATACGGCTTAAATAGCTTTTATCAAGATAAAATATGCCCGCCAGATCTTCCAGACCATAGATCTCAGAATAATGCTCCATGATATAATACATAATTTCCTTTACCTTTACATACCGCATCATTTTGCCGCCCAGAGTATGATATTCATCCTGCCTGGTACCTGCCCCGTTTAAAATCATTATGATGATGGAAAAAAGCAGTTCTTTCACTTCCGCTGAAGCATAAGGTTTCTCTGCCTTCAAAACATCTTCCATTTTACGGAGCTTTTTTTCGATCAACTCCTGTTGTCTGGAATTCATTTGGATAACGCCGTGAAAATCGCAGAAAAATCCCCTTAAGTCTAATTCCATGGTGTTTCCTGCAGAAATCAACCATGTTTCTTCAATTTCTATTAATACCCGCTCGTGGTATTTTCCGCCGATCACATTGGTAAAAGGAATTCTTTTTTTATCAATAAAAGACAAGGTGCCTTTTGACATCTTGTAGCCTTTATTGTTTGTATAGAAAAAGCGCTCTCCATCCAGGATATAATAAATTTGATATTCATTTTTATAAAAGCCAATGGTTTCAGCCAGGTCGCAGTCCCTGGATACGTGGCTGATGCCGATGCCATTACATTTTCCCGCAAAAATAACTTCTTTCATAGTTCCTCTTTTCTGCCCATGGTTTATAGACAAAGCTAGTTCCGCTTTTTAGGACGTAAAGGTATGTCGAAGAGTATTACGTTTCTCTGACCCAAAGGGTGTCGCATGTTTCTTCCAGTTTGTAAAAAACAGGATGCTCTTTTAAATGTTCATTTGGGGTATGCAGGGTAAGATAAAGTTCATTGGATAAGTTCTTAAATATCATTCCGTGACCTCCGTCCTTTTCAAACAGGAGTCTGTCATCCTGAGTCCATTTTCCTGTAATATCACCATTGTCGGAATAAGCGAGGGCCTCCGTATATCCTTCCTTTCCAAAGCTGGACCAGAGAAGTATTAATCGGCCGCTTTTGGTCCGGTAGAGGAACGGGCCATCCGTTACATAATTTATACCCGGTCTTTTTTTATTTTCTACGGG
This sequence comes from Lacrimispora sp., assembly GCF_032078915.1. Taxonomy (GTDB): domain Bacteria; phylum Bacillota; class Clostridia; order Lachnospirales; family Lachnospiraceae; genus Lacrimispora. Next base: position 26,814 of record NZ_DAMAUN010000005.1, read on the forward strand.
ATACACCCAGCCCTTTGCTTCAGAGGCGTGAAAAAGCAATATGGGTTCGGATACCGCCTTCTTTAGATCCTGGCTCAGTTCTACGGCACAGATGGAACCATCCGAAATCTGGACCCATTCATGGACGAAAACCATAAAGGGTTTTCCTTCCAGGTTTACATAGAACGTTCCGTCAATGCATTCCCAGTCTTTTGGTGTGATCTGTTTTTCACTGTGTGGAATAAATGGTCCTAAGGGATGATCTGCTTTCAAAATTGCAGTTCCTCCATGGGATTGACTGTCTTTAAAGGTTGCGAACATATAATAGGAACCATTATATTTATGGACCTCAGGAGCCCAGCAATTTAAATCGGCCCAAAAGTCTTCCGGCTTATGGAATACTTCGTAAGGGCCATTCCAGTTTTCCAAGTCTTCGCTGATGTAACAGTCAAATCCTGTGGCAGATGTCCAGCATGTTAAAGCCCTTGTCCCATACATGTAATATTTCCCTTCATCCACCAGTATAAAGGGGTCCCTGATATTAATTTTTTCAAGATTCATTGGCTAACCATCCTTTCTAAAGCGCATCTTCATCCATATCTATCCATTTATCAGATAGAAATATATTCCAGTTTTATTATACTGTATAAATGGATTGATTAGTAGATTGAAATCGGACATTATCGGATTTTCCCGGTATATGGGCAGGCGTGTCTGATATGCATAAGATCCGGCATCTGGAATGTCGCAAAAAAACGCCGGAGCAGTGTCGGTTTTAAAAGAAAAAATACATTTTTCCCTTGACTAACCATCTTTTGTTCTATATAATTGAAACGATGTTTAATTAAGATAGTCTCAATATGTTTCATCATATTGCCTATGATAAACTATTGTAACAAGAGGAGGTGTCCGTAGATTATGAAGATGACGTTTCAGCCAAAGAAGAGACAGAGATCCAAAGTTCATGGTTTCAGAGCCAGAATGAGCACTCCAGGCGGAAGAAAAGTTTTAGCTGCCAGAAGAGCAAAAGGAAGAGCAAAATTATCAGCTTAATGGACCAGGCCGCAAGTAATTGTGGCCTTTTCTTTTCTCAAATTCCCGGGAAACCGGAAAATACCTTTCAGGTATACCTTTTTGTCCCAAAAGCGTGGACAGGAGATAGGAAAAAGTTTCATGAAACATTTTAATTCAATTAAGAAAAGCCGGGATTTTCAAGAAGTTTATCAAACCGGAAGATCCCTTGCCAACAGACTTCTTGTAATGTATGTAAGAAAAACGGACAGGCCTGAGACCAGAATCGGCATATCCGTCAGCAGGAAGGTAGGAAACAGTGTTGTAAGGCATCGCATAACCAGATTAATCAGAGAGAGTTTCAGGCTTCATGAGGAAATGGTAGAGGCAGGATTAGACATCGTAGTCGTTGTAAGATCAGCGGCAAAGGAAGAAAATTACAAAACAATCGAAAGTGCATATCTGCACTTGTGCGGACTTCATAACATTTTAAAAAAAGAATCGAAGTGATCTTATGATTAAGAAAATCATGATTTTGTTGATCAGAGGGTACCAGAAGTTTCTTTCTCCTCTGAAAATAAGAACTCACTGCATTTACACGCCTACGTGTTCTCAATACGCCATTGAGGCACTTACAAAGTATGGTGTGTTAAAAGGTACATTTTTGGCTTGCAAGAGGATACTTCGGTGTAATCCATTTGCAAAAGGCGGTTATGATCCAGTTCCGTAACAGATGAGGAGGTAGTTCATTGGAATTCTTAGTATTGACTAAGGTAGGAGGCATCTTGGGGCCGTTTGCGACCGTTCTGGGTATTATCATGGATTGGCTGTTTAAGCTGACCAGTACGTTTGGGATCCAGAATATTGGTTTGTGTATTATTTTATTTACTCTAGTAACAAAACTTCTTATGTTTCCGCTGACCTTAAAGCAGCAGAAATCTTCAAAACTAATGAGCGTTATGCAGCCGGAAATTTCGGCAATTCAGGCAAAATATAAAGGGAAAACCGACCAGGAATCCATGAGAAGGCAGAACGTGGAAGTTCAGGCGGTTTATGAAAAATATGGAACTTCCATGACAGGCGGCTGTGTGCAGCTTGTCATCCAGATGCCCATTCTTTTCGCCCTGTATCAGGTTATTTATCATATTCCTGCCTATGTACAAAGCGTTAAAACGGTATTTGAAAATGTAGTGACTGCTGTAAATTCCCTAGGGGTGGATCATGTAGGGATGCTGACACAGTTTGCCACAGACAATAAAGTCAATGTATCAAGAATCGGAAGCCTTTCATCCAGCAATGGGATGGTGGATTTCTTATATCAGTTAAATCCAAGCCAGTGGAATTCTTTACAGGAATTATTTCCTACCATTAAGGATACCATTGCTGCCAATGCAGCCCAGATTTCCCATATGAATTCCTTCCTGGGAATCAATCTGTCATCTACGCCATCCAGCGTATTGTTTCCGCCAGGAGGAGGCTTCCATTTCAGCCTTGCTATTCTCATTCCTATTTTGGCCGGACTCAGCCAGTGGTTCAGCGCCAAGCTGATGACAGTAAACCAGCCTCAAAATGGAAATGATGAGGGCAATGCTATGGCTCAGTCCATGAAGAGCATGAATACGGTCATGCCGCTTATGTCTGTGTTTTTCTGCTTCACCTTTGCATCCGGTATTGGTATTTACTGGATTGCCTCCAGTGTGTTCCAGATCATCCAGCAGGTTGCGGTAAACCGCCACTTAAACTCAATTGATATGGATGAGATGATCAAGAGGAATGTTGAGAAGGCGAATAAAAAGCGTGCAAAGAAGGGGCTTCCTCCTCAGCACGTTGCCCAGAATGCTACCGCCAATTTAAAAAATCTCCAGGCTTCCAATGATAAAGTGGAAGCTGAGAGTAATGCTAAGGCTGAGAAGACAAGGGAGCAGGTTAAGGCGTCCAGCGATTATTATAACAGCGGAGCTTCAAATCCGGGCAGCATTGCATCAAAGGCGAGGATGGTCGAGAAGTACAACGAAAAGCACAATAAATAGGAGGGTGACCTATGGATATGATTACAGTTTCAGCAAAAACCGTTGATGAAGCGATTACAAAGGCATTAATCGAATTAGGAACAACCAGTGATAAGCTGGAGTACGAGATTGTTGATAAGGGCAGTAATGGTATTCTGGGAATTATCGGTTCAAAGCCGGCTGTCATCCGTGCGAAAAAGAAAGAAACCATGGAAGATAAGGCTATGGCCTTTCTTTCCGATATGTTCGGCGCTATGAATTTAGGTGTCCATATGGAAGCTTCTTATCTTGAAAAGGAAAAAGAACTTTCCATCAACATGTCTGGAGATGACATGGGAATTTTAATAGGCAAAAGAGGACAGACCCTGGATTCCCTGCAATATCTGGTCAGCCTTGTTATTAATAAGGAAAACGAAGATTACATCAGGGTAAAACTTGATACGGAAAATTACAGGGAGCGGAGAAAAGAAACTTTGGAAACTCTTGCGAAAAATATCGCTTACAAAGTGAAGCGGACAAGACATTCGGTTTCTTTAGAACCCATGAATCCTTATGAAAGAAGGATTATCCATTCCGCACTTCAAAATGACAAGTTTGTTGTTACAAGAAGTGAGGGAGAGGATCCATTCAGACATGTTGTTATTTCCTTAAAGAAGGATTATTCCAAAAAAGAACGGTATCAGGATAAAGAGAGATAGATAAATAGACAAATAACTATGAGGGGTTGGGGCTGTCGGAAGGCACCCTCACCCCTTTTCTTAAACTGGAAGTTATTTAGGTGATTGAATATGAAAATGAATACAATAGCGGCTATCGCCACAGCAATGTCCAGTTCCGGTATCGGGATTATCAGGATCAGCGGCGAAGAGTCATTTCAGATTATAGATAGGATTTTTAAAGGAAAAGGAAAGAACGGGAAAAAGCTTTCAGAGGAGCCGTCACATACCATTCATTACGGTTATATTTTTGATGGGGATGAGGTTATCGATGAAGTTCTGGTTCTGATTATGAGGGGGCCAAGAAGCTTTACGGCAGAGGATACGGTTGAGATAGACTGCCATGGAGGAGTTCTTGTAACGAAGAGGATTTTAGAAACCGTGTTAAAGTACGGCGCCATACCTGCGGAGCCGGGGGAATTTACCAAGAGGGCATTTTTAAATGGCAGAGTGGATTTATCCCAGGCAGAGGCTGTGATTGATGTGATCAATGCGAAAAATAATTACGCTTTAAAGTCTTCTGTCAGCCAGTTAGAGGGAGCTGTTTCTAATAAAATAAAGGATATGAGGGATAAAATTATTTATCATATCGCTTTTATTGAATCAGCCCTTGATGATCCGGAGCACATTTCTCTGGATGGGTACCAGGAACGTCTTTTGCAGGCAATTAGGCCATTAAAAGAGGAACTGAATCTTCTTATTAAGTCCGCCGATAATGGAAGGGTTCTGTCAGAAGGCATTGAGACTGTTATCTTAGGAAAGCCCAATGCAGGCAAATCCTCTCTTTTAAATGTTTTGGTGGGAGAAGAACGGGCAATTGTCACGGATATTGCAGGAACTACCAGAGATACCTTAAAGGAGCAGATCAGGCTGGAGGACTTAAGCCTTAATATCATTGATACGGCAGGAATCCGGAATACGGAGGATGTGGTTGAAAAAATTGGTGTTGAGAAGGCAAGAAGTGCGGCCCAGGAAGCAGATCTGATCATCTATGTGGTGGATGGGTCCTGTCCTCTTGATGAAAACGATGAGGAGATTTTAGAGTTCATAGAAGACCGGAAAGCAGTAGTCCTTTTAAATAAGACGGATCTCATTCCTGTTGTTACGGAGGACATGCTTAAAAAGAGAACCGGACATCGGGTGATTCCCATTTCCGCAAAGGAACGTCTGGGGATCGGGAATCTGGAAGATGAGATAAAGGCAATGTTCTATCAGGGTGAGATCGATTTTAATGATCAGGTTTATATTACGAATGTAAGGCATAAGAATGCCCTTTTGGAGGCGCTTAAGAGTCTATCTATGGTGGAGCGGAGCGTGGAAGAGGAAATGCCGGAGGATTTTTATTCCATTGATTTAATGGATGCTTATGAACAGTTGGGAACCATCCTGGGAGAGTCGGTGGGGGATGATCTGGTTCAAGAGATATTCCGTAAGTTCTGTATGGGCAAGTAAAAAAATATGCAGGGAATGTCTTTTATGTTAGAGGACCCTGCAGGTATTCTATGAAATACAGAAGGTGTGGTAATAGATACGAAAGGAGAATAAAATGCAGCATTTAGAAGAGTCTTATGATGTCGTCATAGTCGGCGCAGGCCATGCCGGCTGTGAGGCGGCCCTTGCCAGTGCAAGGCTGGGCCTTGAGACAATTATGTTTACAGTCAGCGTGGACAGCATTGCGCTGATGCCCTGTAATCCTAATATCGGCGGAAGCTCCAAAGGTCATCTGGTAAGGGAGCTTGATGCTTTAGGCGGTGAAATGGGTAAAAATATTGATAAAACGTTTATACAATCCAAAATGCTAAATCAGTCAAAGGGACCGGCAGTTCATTCCTTAAGGGCTCAGGCAGACAAACAGGAGTATTCCAGATCCATGAGAATGACCCTGGAATGTACGGATCATTTGACTATAAGGCAGGCGGAGGTTTCTGATATAATCGTAGAGGATGGAACCCTCACGGGTGTCAAGACCTTTTCCGGGGCAGTATACCGCTGTAAGGCGGCCATACTGGCTACGGGGACCTATTTGAAAGCAAGGTGTATCTATGGCGATGTAAGCGAGTATACAGGCCCTAACGGCCTTAAGGCAGCCAATCATCTGACGGAGTCCCTAAAGGAGCATGGAATCGAAATTCTGCGTTTTAAGACGGGTACTCCTGCCAGAGTGGATAAGAAAAGCATTGATTTTTCCAGGATGGAAGAGCAGCTGGGAGATGAGAAGGTGGTGCCCTTTTCCTTTTCTACGGATAGGGAAACGTTACAAAAGGAACAGATATCCTGTTGGCTCACTTACACCAATGAAAAGACCCATGAGATCATTCGGGAAAATTTAGACCGTTCCCCCTTATATTCAGGAGCCATCGAAGGCACTGGGCCAAGATACTGCCCATCCATTGAGGACAAGGTAGTAAAATTCCCGGATAAAGACCGCCATCAGGTCTTTGTAGAGCCGGAGGGCCTTTATACCAATGAAATGTACTTAGGGGGCATGTCAAGTTCTCTGCCTGAGGATGTTCAGTATGCCATGTACCGGACAGTTCCTGGGTTAGAGAAGGTGAAAATCGTCAGAAATGCCTATGCCATTGAATATGACTGCATCAATTCCATACAGCTTAAATCAACCTTGGAAACTCTGCCAATCAACGGATTGTATTGCGGCGGACAGTTTAACGGAAGCTCCGGGTATGAGGAAGCGGCAGTCCAGGGTTTTATGGCAGGTGTAAATGCAGCCATGAAAATACTGGGGAGAGAGCAGATCGTGTTGGATCGTTCCCAGGCTTATATCGGCGTTCTGATCGACGATCTTGTTACAAAAGAAAATCATGAGCCGTACCGCATGATGACGTCAAGGGCGGAATACAGGCTGTTGCTGCGTCAGGACAATGCGGATATCCGTTTAATGGGAATCGGTCATGACATTGGGTTAATAAACGATGAGCAGTATGAAAAGCTGCTTTTAAAGGAACGGATGATTGAGGAAGAAATCAAGCGTTTGGAGACCACTAATATAGGTGCATCCAAAGAAGTGCAGGAATTCCTGGAAGAAAACGGAAGTACTCCTTTAAAAACCGGCACAACCCTGGCTGAGCTGGTGAGAAGGCCTGAACTTGATTATGTTATGTTAACTAAAATAGATAAGAACAGGGCCGCTCTCTCAGAAGATGTGATTGAACAGGTCAATATTAATATTAAATACGATGGATATATCCGCAGACAGAGACAGCAGGTAATTCAGTATAAGAAGCTGGAGAATAAAAAGCTGGATGTGGAATTTGATTATTCTACGGTTAAGGGGCTTCGCAGAGAGGCCATCCAGAAACTGAATCTATATAAGCCAATGTCCATTGGACAGGCATCCAGAATATCCGGTGTGTCACCGGCAGATATATCTGTTTTGCTTGTTTTTCTGGAACAGCTTCGTTATCAGAAGAGCCTGGAAAAGAAAGAGTGAGGAATTTTATATGACAGGAGCATTTGAAGAGAGTCTCCGGAAAGAATTGAATTTATTATCTATTGAATTAAAAGAAAATCAAATAAATCAGTTTTATGATTATTTTCAATTATTAATAGAATGGAATAAATTCATGAATTTAACTGCAATTACAGAAATGGATGAAGTGATCACAAAGCATTTTGTAGATAGTTTATCCCTGATAAAAGCAGTCGAGGAGATAGGAACAAAGGATTATAGGATCATTGATGTGGGAACTGGAGCGGGATTTCCTGGAATACCTTTAAAGATCGTATTTCCTGAATTAAGGATAACATTAATGGATTCCTTGAATAAAAGGATAAATTTTTTAAATGAAGTGATCAGCCGTTTGGGACTTGAAAAAATAGAAGCGATCCACGGGAGAGCGGAAGACCTGGGAAGAGATCCTCTTCATCGGGAGCAGTATGATCTTTGTGTTTCCAGAGCAGTTGCTAATCTTAGCACATTATCTGAATACTGTATGCCTTTTGCAAAGGTTGGAGGTTATTTTATTCCATATAAGTCCGGAAAGATTGAGGAAGAGCTGGGAGCGGCAAAGCATGCAATATTTTTATTAGGCGGAAGTGTAAAAGAAGTAAAGACCTTTTTATTGCCAGGTACAGATGTAGAACGATCCCTGGTTAAGATAGCCAAGAATAATAGCACCTCTAAGAAGTATCCAAGAAAAGCGGGTTTTCCCTCAAAGGAACCGTTAAAATAAAATGTTTCACGTGAAACATCCATGAGTTATTAATTCTGCATTGATGCAGTGGATGTTTCACGTGAAACATTATTTTTTTATTCTAATAATTAAACAAAGAACATTTGAATGGCGCGATACAGTTCAGAAGGATTTTCTAATTGAGGAAGGTATTTGGAGTTACTAACCAGTGAACTTTCAATGGCCGGATTATATATCTGGTATTCCCGAATCATTTCGTTAATATTTTCCATTTCACATCCCCCTATGATATAGATGCTATGATTGATTTTCTTTAAGGCATTAACAATGTTGCACTTGGTATAATTACATCTTACACTGGCATATAAGGATTTGGGAGAATCGCCCAGATGAGCTGATTCATAATAAGCATCAACCAATGAGGTATTAACGGAATAAGGATTGCAGTAATTATTGGAAAATTCCTCCATAATTGCCTGTCTACTGGTAGCAATGTGATAGAGCAGTGTCCCTAATATAGGCAAGTCCAAAATAAATTTATATACTCTTCCATGCTTGTTTGGAATCTGGCTGCATGTCAGTAAGGAATCAGGATTAATCAGCATGATCTGATTAAATAATTCCGGTGACTGATTACAGGCCATAACAGCAAGTGGCGAAGAGGAGCCGGATGCTATGACATTGGTACGATGTCCAATTTCTGATTTGATAAAGTCAGAGATCAACTGAACATAAAGATAATTGGTATAAGTCAGATCCGGTTTTTCAGAGCGTCCGCATCCCAGAAGGTCTAACGTATATACGGTATACTCTTCTTTTAAATGATTTACCATCTGATTCCATTCGTATCCGCTGGAACAAGCCGTTAAATCATGAATGAGTAAGAGCGGCTTTCCTGTTCCTGTTTTTGTATAGTGAATGTTACCAAAGCGCCATTTATAGCAAAGGGATTTTGAATCAGATAATATGTTTTTGGAGGTGGCGGAATATTTAATACATTTATTAATGACAGCAGTGGTGACAGCTGTACTGGCTGATAAAATAAGCAGGGTCAATAATTTGTTCTTTGTTTTCATACTTTACCTCCTGAAATAGGTTGATCTTTTCTTATTATAATATAATCAATATGGACTTACAACGTCTAACATATTAATTTATTCTTAAAACTTGGAAAAACCTAACAAATGTGAGCAGTAATTCTGGTAAAATGTTTCACGTGAAACATTTTTTATAAATTATAGATTTTTTTTACAGGAAACCATAGGAAAAAAAAATAAAATATGCTATACTCTACATTGAACTGTAATTTCCGAATGTTGTAACAGGAAAAGGTTGAAAAAAACATCTTTCAACCTTTCATTTATGAATAGCGTGCCCCGCTTTACCGGGTACATTGCACCCTGCTTTATCGGGTGTTAACTGGATAAGCAAGCATATCCGATCGGTTCATTAGGAGGCAAAATTAAAAATGGGAAGAATCATTGCGATAGCAAACCAGAAGGGCGGAGTTGGTAAAACGACTACCGCGATCAATTTATCTGCTTGTCTGGCGGAATCAAGACAGCGGGTATTGGCTGTGGATTTTGATCCACAGGGAAACGAGACCAGCGGACTGGGAATCGAAAAAAGTTCCATAGAGCGGACGGTATACGATCTGCTGGTAGGAGAGTGTGAAATTGAAGAATGTTTGATCACCAATGTTCAGGAAAACCTGGATTTGCTTCCTTCTAATGTGGATTTAGCAGGAGCGGAGATCGAATTATTGGAAATTGAAAACAAGGAAACACTCCTCAAAACATATCTTGAAAAAATCAAGAATCACTATGATTTTATTATCATAGATTGTCCTCCGTCATTGAATCTATTGACAATTAATGCCTTAACAGCTGCAAACACCGTATTAGTGCCAATTCAATGTGAATATTACGCATTGGAGGGCTTGAGCCAGGTACTGAAAACGGTAAATCTGGTAAAAAAGAAACTAAATCCTGCTCTTGAGATGGAAGGTGTGGTTTTTACCATGTATGATGCCAGGACAAATCTATCTCTGGAAGTTGTTGAGAGCGTTAAAAATAATTTAAACCAGAATATCTATAAAACCATTATACCCAGAAATGTCAGACTGGCAGAGGCTCCCAGCCATGGAATGCCGATTAATTTATATGATTCCAGATCAGCGGGAGCGGAGAGCTACCGGTTGCTGGCGGCAGAAGTAATAAGCAGAGGAGAAGAGATATAACTATGGCAAAGAGAACGGGTTTAGGAAAAGGCCTTGGAGCAATTTTCGGAGATGAAGTAATGGAATCTGCGGCAGAGGAACAGGAAAAGAAGAACCATCCAAAACCGGAGCAGACAAACGCAAAAGCAGATAAAAAGGAAGAGGAATCGGAAGCCGGAAAAGAGATGTTCCTCAAATTATCCTCCATTGAACCAAACCACAATCAGCCTAGAATGGATTTTCGGGAGGAATCCCTTATGGAATTGGCGGAATCCATGAAAGAATATGGTGTTTTACAGCCGCTTTTAGTACAGAAAAAAGGGGATTTCTATGAAATCATCGCCGGTGAACGCAGATGGAGAGCGGCAAAACTGGCGGGTTTGAAAGAAGTACCTGTGGTGATCCGGGAATATACGAAACAGCAATCAATGGAAATTGCGTTGATTGAAAATGTTCAGAGAGAAGATTTAAATCCCATTGAAGAAGCTAAGGCATATCAAAAGCTAATGCAGGAATTTGGGTTAAAGCAGGAAGAGATCGCAGCGCGGGTGGCCAAAAACAGGGTAACAATAACCAACAGCATGCGTTTATTAAAGCTGGAGAAAAGAGTCCAGGATATGCTTATTCAAAACCAGATCACAGGAGGACATGCCAGGGCGCTTCTGTCTGTTGATGATCCGGAATTGCAATTTCAGATTGCAGGAAGGATCGTTGCTGAAAATCTCAGTGTCCGTGAGGTGGAAAAACTTGTTAAATCCCTATCAAAGAAAAAGGAACCAAAAGAAAAAAAGGAAGAGGATGAGAGCATTTTCCTGATTTTCAGAGAACTGGAAGACCGAATGAAAACTGCTATGGGAACCAAGGTAAGCATCAACCGGAAAGATAGTAATAAAGGAAGAGTGGAAATAGAGTACTATTCTGAGGCAGAATTGGAAAGAATAGTAGAGTTGATAGAATCCATAAGATAACATCATGGAAGCGAGGACGAAAGAATGGACAACAGTATATTGAATCAGTTGCCGGTTGACCCTGCTTTTTTAATCATTGGATTAGCTGTAATTACCGTGATATTACTGATCGTTGTAATCATATGTCTGGTTCAGATGAGAAAGCTGTATCGCAGATACGACTATTTTATGAGGGGGAAGGATGCGGAAACCCTGGAAGAGATAATTATGGAGCAGATGGAAGATATTGCGGAATTAAAAGCAGAAGACCGCGCAAATAAGGACTCTCTTCGGAATACCAATAAGAATTACAGAAGTGCTCTCCAGAAATTCGGACTTGTAAAATATAATGCATTTAAAGGGATGGGCGGAAATTTAAGTTTTGCAATGGCAATCCTCGATTATACTAATTCCGGTTTTGTTTTGAATTCCGTTCATAGCCGGGAAGGGTGCTATGTTTACATCAAGGAAGTGGAAAGAGGAGAAACAGATGTTTTGCTTGGAAGCGAGGAAAAGGATGCTTTGGAGCAGGCATTGGGATATCATTCATAAAAAAACCAGGTACGGCAAATGCTGTACCTGGTTTTTTATAATGAAAAAATAGATATTTGGTTTACAATAATTCTACAAAGGCATGTTTTCGGAAGGATATAAAATCTGCCTCATTTCCATATGGCGTTCCTCTGTAAGGGCAGCTCCGATGGCAGTACCGTATTCTGCATGGTCCGGTATGATGAAATGGACATGGAACATCGTCTCAAGAGATTGAAAGATGCCTTTGCACTGAGGGAATTTTGCAAGATTCCCTGTCATAACAAAATTGTTGATATTGCTGTTTAAGGAAGATAAAATAGCAGATTTCCCAATCACCTGAAGTACCATATTAATGATCCCTGCAGCGATATCCTCATCGGACACAAGGCTGCGTACCTTGCCGAAGTTAGAGGCTGTGGCTGAAAGTGGAAGGCCTGGAAGGGGCTTTTTTGAGATATCCTGTATCTGTAAGTCAATGTTGCTTATATTTCCCCTGCTCGCAAGCTCCATGATCTGGGTGATATCCTGGGTTTTTAATAGGAGGGTTGAAAGGCCGAGGATGGTTCCGCCTCCAATTCCGATTCCTCCGGTATGGGCAATTTTATCTCCATTTACCTGGACAAGAGAGGTTCCGGTTCCCATGCTCACGACGATTAAGTCGTTAAGCCCGGTAAAGTATTGTCCTCCCAGACCGTTGCAGGTAAACTCGTCTACCTTATAAGTAGGAATTCCATATAAAGGCTGGTCAACGTATGCGCTGCCAACCCCTGTGATCATAATCTTTTCAATTTCATTCAACTGGATGTTGTTTTCATAGATGAATTTTCCAAGAGCTCCAAACAGAGATGCAATTGGGTTATCAGCTTTAACAAAAGTAGGAATTTTTAATTTATTATCTTGAAATCCTACAATTTTAGTGGTACTTCCTCCAAGATCAATTCCAATTGTAATTTTCATAATTTTTAAATCCTCTTATTCTTATATATAAAAAATATAATCGTACCTTTAAAAAAGTTATATTTAAGGTAACATAATTATATTCCCCCGCAGATAACCATGCGGTTCAAGGCTTACTATATCATACATGATGCGCATTGCCAAGTTTTTAAATCCGTCCAAAGTCCGTATTTCATTCTTTTTTCTTAGAATAAACCAGGAAACAGATGCTTAGAATATAACTTATGAGAAATAGCTTTTCAGATTTCAGATAAAAGGCAGTGTTTTACTGCCGTCCATCCGATTGTAAAAACTTTTTTGTTTTTATAATATAAATTATCTGAACTTGAAGCGGAAGTGAAGAAATAAGGACTGTTTTTAAGCCGTCCATCTGATTATCAGGAATGTACTTTGCTTCCGATGGAATGTTTTATAAGAAAAAGAGCAGAGTCCTCAGAAGAGCTATCATGTTAAAGTCAAAATATAAGATTTGAATAAAAAATAACTTGAACATTGTATTTTTTTGTAAAATATAACATTGACAAAAAAATAACAATGACATATAATGAAATTACGATAGATCGTTAAAAAATTATCGATATAAAAATATCTATATAACTATTTAACCTATTTAAAAATTGGAGGAAAATCATGATGGCAAAGAAAGAAGAACAGGTAAGAATTCCTGATATCATTGATAGTGTAGATGCCTTGATTGCAAAGATGGAAGCCATGAGAGAGGCTCAGAGAGTATTTGCTTCCTTCACCCAGGAACAGGTGGATAAGATCTTTTATGAAGCAGCAAGTGCTGCCAATAAGTTAAGAATTCCTCTGGCAAAAATGGCTGTAGAAGAAACCGGCATGGGTGTTGTGGAAGATAAGGTCATTAAGAACAACTATGCTGCAGAATATATTTATAACACATATAAGGACACCAAGACCTGCGGTGTGATCGAAGAAGATAAGGCATATGGCATTAAAAAAATAGCAGAGCCGATTGGTCTGATTGCGGCAGTTATCCCTACCACAAACCCAACTTCAACTGCGATCTTTAAGACACTGATCAGCTTAAAGACCAGAAATGCTATCATGATTTCCCCTCATCCCCGTGCAAAGAATTCTACCATTGCGGCTGCAAAGGTGGTTCTTGATGCCGCTGTTAAAGCCGGCGCACCGGAAGGGATCATCGGATGGATCGACGTTCCTTCTCTGGAACTGACCAATGAGGTTATGAGAAGCGCAGATATCATTCTGGCAACCGGCGGCCCTGGAATGGTGAAGGCTGCATATTCTTCGGGAAAACCAGCTCTTGGCGTTGGCGCAGGCAATACCCCTGTGATCATTGATGATACCGCGGATATTAAGATGGCAGTCAGCTCCATCATTCATTCCAAGACCTTTGATAATGGTATGATCTGTGCTTCCGAGCAGTCTGTAACGGTACTTGAACCTGTCTATGATGCGGTTAAGAAAGAGTTTGCAGCAAGAGGATGTTATTTCCTGAAGGAAGATGAACTGAACAAGGTTCGTAAGACCATTATTATCAACGGAGCATTAAATGCCAAGATCGTAGGCCAGAAAGCCCACACCATTGCAAAGCTTGCAGGCGTGGAAGTTCCTGAATCCGCAAAGATCTTAATCGGTGAAGTTGAGAGCGTTAATATTGAAGAAGAATTTGCACATGAGAAGCTGTCACCGGTTCTGGCTATGTATAAGGCTAAGACCTTTGATGAAGCGATTGAGAAGGCAGAACAGCTGGTAGCTGACGGCGGTTACGGACATACCTCTTCTCTCTATATAAATGTAAATGAAAAAGAGAAAATGGAAAAACATGCAGCGGCTATGAAGACCTGCCGTATCCTGGTAAATACCCCATCTTCTCACGGTGGTATCGGTGATATTTACAACTTCAAGCTTCAGCCATCCCTGACTCTGGGCTGTGGTTCCTGGGGCGGAAACTCTGTTTCTGAAAACGTTGGGGTAAAGCATTTGCTGAATATTAAGACCGTTGCTGAGAGGAGAGAGAACATGCTGTGGTTCAGAAATCCGGAAAAGGTTTACTTTAAAAAAGGTTGTATGCCTGTCGCTCTTAGCGAATTAAAGGATGTTTATAACAAAAAGAGAGCATTCATAGTAACAGACTCCTTCCTTTACATGAACGGTTATACCAAACCGATTACAGATAAATTAGATGAAATGGGCATTGTTTATACCGTATTCTCTGATGTCCAGCCAGATCCGACCCTTGCAAATGCCCAGGCAGGAGCAGCGGCTATGAAAGCATTCCAGCCGGATACCATTATCGCATTAGGTGGCGGTTCAGCCATGGACGCAGCCAAGATCATGTGGGTAATGTATGAGCATCCTGAGGTGGATTTCCAGGATATGGCCATGCGCTTTATGGATATCCGTAAGAGAGTCTATACATTCCCTAAAATGGGTGAAAAGGCTTACTTTGTAGCGATCCCAACTTCTTCCGGTACTGGTTCAGAGGTAACCTCTTTCGCGGTTATTACAGATCAGGAAACAGGGGTAAAATATCCGCTTGCAGACTATGAATTAATGCCGAATATGGCTATCGTTGATGCGGACAACATGATGAGCCAGCCTAAGGGTCTTACAAGTGCTTCCGGTATTGATGTTATGACCCATGCATTAGAGGCTTATGCTTCCATAATGGCTTCTGATTATACCGATGGTCTTGCACTTAAGTCAATGAAAAATGTATTTAACTATCTGCCTATCGCATACAATGACGGAACCAACGTAGAGGCCAGATGTAAAATGGCAGATGCTTCCTGCATGGCCGGTATGGCATTTAATAACGCATTCTTAGGTGTATGCCATTCCATGGCTCATAAATTAGGAGCTTATCATCACCTTCCACACGGTGTAGCAAATGCCTTGCTGATCACCTTGGTTATGGAATTCAATGCTTCAGAAGTTCCGACGAAAATGGGAACCTTCCCACAGTATGAGTATCCTCATACCCTTGCAAGATATGCAGAGTGCGCACGTTTCTGTGGTATCGAAGGTAAGGATGATGCAGATCTGCTTAAGAAGTTCATTGCTAAGATTGAAGAATTAAAGAAGGCAATAGGAATCAAGGCAACCATTAAGGAATATGGAGTAGATGAGAAATACTTCCTGAAAACTCTGGATGAAATGGTTGAAAATGCATTTGATGACCAGTGTACAGGTGCAAACCCAAGATATCCTCTTATGAGTGAGATCAAAGAAATGTATTTAAAGGCTTACTATGGTAAATAAGTTTAAATAGGTGGCAAAAGGCCGTACCCGAATCACGGGGCGGCCTTTTGCTTTTTTATTTTATGACACCTTTCCATTTTTGAAGAGAAGGATCATTTCATGGGTCAGGCTTAAATTGGTGAAATCATCAGGGATATCCTCAGGAGCCATCCAGACGGCTGTGGATAATTCCGTTTCATCCAGGCGGACCTGTGGAGAACCATCCAGCTCAGCCCAGTATCCGACTAAAATGGAATCGCTGAATCCCCATGGCTGGTTTTTATAATAGCGGATATTTTTGACCCGAAGCCCTACTTCCTCCATCACTTCCCGGTTTACAGTTTCTTCCAGGGTTTCTCCGAATTCTGTATAACCTGCGATCAGGGCATACCGGGTATATTCCCTTCCGGCATACTTTGTCAGCAGAAGCTTTCCGTTGTAAGTGACGGCCACAATGACGGCTGGAGCAATCTTTGGGTAAACAGTATTGCCGCAGGAGGAACAGACCATGGATCTTTCTTTTTTGCTTTTTATCATAGGAGAGCCACAGCAGCCGCAGAACCGGTTGGAGCCGTAAAAACGGTGGAGCTGTCCTGCGGAAATAGCTGCAAAGGACACCCGCATGGGCTTTAGATCCCTTATGATCCCTGTTTCGTAAAAGGAAAGAGAATCTGTTTCTGTCAGGGTGACTGCGGTTTCATCTATAAGAAAAAAATCCATCTGGTCAATGGAAAAAAGATAGTCAGAGCAGGACATGGCTTCCTTGCCCTGGCTTTTTAAATCTTCAAACTGAGGGATTCTTTTGGAATTCCTGTGATCAAGGAGGAGACGTCCATCCTGGAAATAAAGAAAATAGCTGTCTATGCCTGGTGTTTTTATATGAAATTCGTTATGAAAAACATGGGGGAAAATATCCTGAATCATCTGTGAGTAACACCGTTCAGTGAGCCAAATGGAAACTGAACTTCCTTTCTGATTATTTGTGTAGGGGCATTGTAACTATTTTAAGTTTCAAAATGTTTCCTGTCAAGTCATAAGGAAATGTTAACGTTAAAAAGCCGGCGCTTTTAAGGGCGCCGGCCGGTCAGGAATCTTTATCATTGCCGTGATACAGCTTTTCGAATAGGAATTCCGGTGATAACGGCAATCACTGTAAGGACAATGTCCTTGGGAATGAATGCAACTATGGAATAGGAAAATACGGCTGATACCGACATATCTCCGGATAATGCAGCCCATTGAAGGCCTCCGATGGCTTCATCTATAAGAGTACCAAGAATCGGAAGCAGAAATATAAGGATTGTGTTTAGAAGCTTGCTTCCGGTTTTCGGCCTGATGCCGCAGAGGAGCACCATAATAAGCCAGCCCCATATGTAACCGCCGGTAAGTCCCAGCAAGTATTGGATGCCTCCGCGAAAGTTTGAAAAGACCGGCAGGCCCACAGCGCCTAAAAGGATGTAAATCAGAGTTGCTAATAAGCCCAGCCTCCACCCTAACACGGTTCCTATAAGTGCCACTCCAAAGATCTGGATGGTAATGGGAACTCCTGTTGGCATAGGGATAGATAATTGGGAAATTACGGCAAGAACAGCCGCAAACATACCGGCCAGGACCAGTTCCTTTGTCGTTATCCGGTTTGCGGATGAACTTTTTGTTTGAAATGATTTTGCTGTATTCATAAGATCATGCTCCCTTATCTGGTATAAAATTCTATAGGCATGGTAACATATGCTGAACCAATTGTCAACCAGTAATTTTAAATAGGTTAACAATTAAAAGCGGTTACAAAGATTATTTTTGAAAACCAGGATAATATAACCAAACTGTAACCAATGGATTATATACTGAATAAATAGAAAATACAGCTTTTGGCTTATTAATAGATTATTACATGAAGATAGAAATAAAAAAGGAGGTTAAAGTATGAATGGTGCAGTGAAGAAAGTGCATCGCTTTAAAAGGGTAATTGCCTGGTTGCTGACGGCTGCGATTGTTTCAGGAAATATATCACAGCTTACAGTTACGACCGCATATGCCTCTGAGACTACAGAACGAAGAAGTGAATCTTCAGCCAATGCAGGGAAAGCATCTCCGTCGGAAGCAACTCCGTCCGAAGCGGCAAGGATTATTGACGTCCAAGTCACCCAGTCAGCCATTGAAAAGGTTCTTAAAAAGGATTTTGACAGAAGACCGGAATTAAAGGAAGATTTAATCCCTTTTGAGGGGGATCAAAAGGATCTGGTCATAGGGAAATTGTATGAAGAACTGGAGGGAAAGACTCTGGTGCTCCAGAAAAAAACTGGAAAAGCCATGTATCTGGTGGTGGTATCCGATACCCTGGAGGGAGAACCATTTTTCGAAGCCGATAAATCCGAACGGATCAAGCAGGAATCATTCTTAAAGAATATTCAGATCATTGGTGTTAATGGTTATAAGGACCGGGATTGTGAATTCAGGCTGCGGATCATTGGTGATGATTTAATGATCACAGACGCCCGGCTGGAAGAATTTTCAGTGATAGGGGAACGTTCAAAAACTTCCGCACAACCATCCTCAACCGGGAAACAATCCGGAGGCTCTGGGAGTTCCGGGAGTACCGGGACCAAGGAAACAACTGCTGTAACAGAGGAAGAGACCAAGGCTCAGGAGACGGATGGGGAAGAAACCGGGAACCAGGAAACAGAGCTCCAGGAAACCGAGGCTCAGGAAAGCAGTGAGACTGATAAGAATCTTTCGGAGCCGGCGGAAGAAACACAAAGCCAGTCTGAGGATGTGAAAGAGACTAAGACGGAAGAGCATTCCAGGGAAGCCCTAGAAAAACCAGAGAATGCAGTCAAGGAGGAAGATTCCGATTCTGAAGGATCTGGGGAAGATCTTTCTGTAAGCAGCCTGAGTATTAATGGGGTCTCAGTATCAAGGCATGATGTCCCTGTGCTTTTCAGTACTGAATATACACGGGCAACAGCTTCTGAACCAGACATGGATGATTCCGGCAGTGGTGATGCTGATCTTGTCTCTGCAGGGGATACGAAGATCCTGTCTGAAGAGGAACGGGCAGCCCTGATGGGAACAGATATGGCCACCTTAAATGGAGAGGAAAAGAAGATAAATCTATTCTCATTTCTCAGCCAGCCATCCTTTGGCA
The DNA here is from genome assembly GCF_032078915.1 of Lacrimispora sp. Classification (GTDB taxonomy): domain Bacteria; phylum Bacillota; class Clostridia; order Lachnospirales; family Lachnospiraceae; genus Lacrimispora. Next base: position 45,709 of record NZ_DAMAUN010000005.1, read on the forward strand.
TGGTAGTACACAGCTATGGAATGACCCTGCTTAATACGGAAGTGGACAGTGAAGGAAAGCTTAGTCCTTATGAAACGGCTCTGACTTATTATGGGCCAGAGGCTGCAGATAAGAAGGAAGCGGTTGAAGTGAATCTTTCACAAAGCAAGACCGGTTCCATAAAGGCAGGAATTTTATATACCTATACCATTACCTATACCATGCAGGCAGCACCTCTGTATGAATATGCTGCAGGAGGAAAGCTTTCTTTGTTTGATTCCTATGAGAATGCAAAAATCCTCTTTACGGTGCCTGATGGCATTGCCATAGAAGAGCAGCCAGGAAAAGTTAAGCTGGTATCTTCTGATGGTGAGGAAAAAGTTTATGAAATCAGCGTGGGAGATGAGCAGAATGTGATCCGTCCAGGCAAATCAGACAATATAACCATGAATGCCTATATTGACGGAAATGGAAAAAGAGCGGTTGGCGAGGAATTTACACTGCCTCAGGACAGCGTGGCTTTCTATGCTGATGTTAAGGTAGCGGATAAGACAGATAAGGAACATGTGACTTATCCGGGAAATATTGAAACAATTACTTGTGCGGAGCAGCCGGCGGATACCACAATGACTCTTGTGTCCGATGATGTATGGCATATTAAAAAGAGTGTAAGCCCTGGGGATAACGCTTATACGGTGGTAAGAGACAACGCAGGAAACCCTGAATTTGTGGACATTACCTACCTGATTGAAGTAGGCATGTATGGAAGCTCAGGCGAAATATCCAGACAGCCGAGCGGAACGATATACCAGACCTATGGCCGTACCGGTTTTAAGGAGGATTCTTATAAGATTACAGACTCTCTTAAGATCCTCACGGAACATGCGCCTGAGGCCATGAAGCCTGTTTCCGTAACAGCCACATGGGGAGACGGATCTGATATCCAGGTGATTAACAATGAGGATGGGTCGATTACCATTGATCAATTTAAAACCCAGGGACAAAACCGGGCAGACCACATTTATGTGTCGGATCAGGCACCTACCTACAGCTCCTATCTGGTAACCGCCCGTTATCCCTATGAACCGTTTTTGCTGAAATACAATGATGAACGCGCAGAGAACAAGTCCGTATTTACCGTCAACAATAAGGCTCATCTGGAATATGTAAAGCTGGGAGCTGATCAGATGGTGACAGAAGATTCTGATGTGAATGTTGCGGTCCATGAAGTCAATAAGCCTGCAGTTATCAAGATAAAGAAGGAAATTGACGAGGGCCTTGGCTTTACCCGGAAATATGACTTGGCCATGGAAAAAGAATATCCCGGGATGGCAGGTTTCGAGATCTATTCCCTGGATTCTGACAACAGCCAAACGCCTTATGACAATTATACGGTTATAGACAGTCATAATCAGAAAATTAACAATAATAACATTGCGGTCAATCCTTCAAACGAAGAGACAGAAAGCGGATTCTACGCGACGGGAGACGATGGCTATATCCAGATCCAGGTGGATCCGGGCACCTATGTGATCAAAGAGAAGTCAAATCCTGTTGGAACCCAATTCAGTTTTGCTAAGGTGGGAACAAATACCGTTGTAAGTGGAGATGATATTAAAGTCACCTTAAAGGCTGATGAAAAAGCAGAGGTCACGGTAGTAAACGAAGTCATTGGAAAAGGAGCCATTGAGTTTTATAAGAAGGCCCGTACCTGGACCAGCGCAGATCTTAGTGAAACGGATTTAGCAGCTTTGGATGGAGCAGAATTCACTCTTTATCAGAAAAATGAAGATGGAAGTCTTTCAGAGGTTAAAACCGTAGAATCAGATAACAAGGGATATGTGTTGTTTAAGCCTGTTACGCCTGGCGATTACATTGTGAGAGAAAAAAGTGCCAATGGTTATATCCTTGACAATCATGATTATCAAGTGACCGTAGAAGCCGGTAAGACATCACCTGTGAAAACCGGGAATAACATCCTTGTCAACACGTTAAATGAAGCAAAGGTAAATGTAACAAAGTGGATGCAGGATGACAAGGGTGATTATATAAAAGTACCCGGTTCCTACAGAGGAGACTTTAACGATAAGTTCTGGTTTGAAAAGAATGTGGAAGGAACATGGGAAAAAGTGAGCGTTGGCTCCAAAACAAACTACTCTCTTGATAACGCAAGCCAGTTTGCTGCGATTCTTCCGGTTTTTGATGGAAGCGGCAAAATAATTGAGTACCGCGTCGTTGAAGAAGTTCCCGAAGGATATTCTGACGGAAATGGAAGCATAGACGGTTTCTCACTGGAAACAAAGGAGAATAAGACTTACATTTATAAGACCTTTACTCTTGAAGCTTTAAAAATGACCCAGGAGGATTTGAAAAATAATAAGGGCGGTACCTTAAAACTTCAAAAGGATGCCTGGTCCATTAACAGCAATCGTTTAAATAAGAATGCTTCCAAAAGTGGATTCCAGTTTAACCTTTATTATAAAGTTGGGAATGACTTTACTGAAGTATTGCCCCAGAAAGTTTATACAACAGATGGCAATGGAGAAATTCTGGTAAAAGGCCTTGATGTAACAAAGGAATACTACTGGTCTGAGATTAACAGCAGCGGAAGGCTGGAACCAGAGGATTCTGGGAAGACGGTTATTTCAGAGGATCAGGTTTTCATCGGCCCTTATAAGGTAACCAGAGAAAGTGATACCACTGTAAAGGCCTATAACATTCCTCAGAAGATTCCTTACTGGCTTTATAAGGTTGATATCACAGATAATAAAAATCCGATAACAGCACAATTTAAAATTACGAGAGATGCCGATAAGGCAGTGATTTTCAACGGTGCGGTATCCAATGAGGGGATATATGTTATTCTTGATCCCGGAACAGACTATATCATTGAAGAAACAGTGGCTCCTGTGAATTTTGTAAAAGGGAATGACATTAAGATCACAACTCCTAATGGGCCTGTTCTAAAAGCAGATCTGGAACGTTGGTTTTCCCAGGGAAACATGGAGACTCGCCGGACCTTTGAAAATAAACCATATAAATCCGTTTCCATCAAGAAGACGCAATACGATGCAAACGGAACGGAAAATCAAAATGCAGTAATACCATTTGATGTCTATGTAAAGAACGGCAGTGACTTTACAATTGCAGGCAGTTTAAATTCCAGTGTTTCAACTCAGCTTGCTCCTGGAACGTATTACTTTAAAGAAGTGGTTCCAAGCGGTAATATCAATCCTTATCATTTGCTTTCTGATGCTGAGAAAGCACAAGGTACCCATCCAGGTGATCCTGGTTATGAGATTTCCGGAACCGATGTATATTATGGACCGGTCACCATAACAGCAGCATCTGCAAGCAGCGAAAAGAATCTGGATCTTTATCTGGCAGGACCGAATCAGCCGTTAGTAAATTATAAGGATCATGGAAAAGTAACGGTCACCAAAAAAGATGCTTTGAGGGATATCACTGTGAACGAGGCAGTGTTTGGTATTTTCAAAGCGAAAGGATTTGATGTAAATAATTGGGAAGATAGCATTCTTGATCCGATTCAGACGGCAACTGCCAGCGGGAGCGGTCAGGCAACCTTTGACAGCACAAGTCTTAAGATCTTCGACACCGATGGAAGCAGGATTGCTTATGTTATTGCAGAAATAACACCGCCGAACGGATATCTGCCCTCCCATGAAATTTTAACGACTACTTTAATGGAAGGCAAAGTCATCACTACGGTCAATGGGGATATAAACGGAAGTCCGCTTGTTATTAAGAACGAACCCAAGCTGACCATCCGTACCCAGAAATATTGGAGAGATGGATGGAATTATCAATTCTATCCGGTGGATCATGTTCTTGGAAACGTAAAACTGGCCCTCTATAAAGTAAATGCAGACGGCATCACAGCAGACTACGTGAAAACAGAAACCACCAATACCTATGACGGAATTGCAACCTTCTATGACATTAACCGGAATGATACCTACTATGTGGTTGAAGTCCGGGTTCCAACCAAGGAAGAGACCGGCTTTGGTTTTGATCTGAATATGATGGATAAAACACCTTTGGCAGAAGGTAACAGCGAACCGCCAAACACTCTTTCTGTTTCAGAGTTAGAGGCAGGTACGTACAATGCAGTGAAATATACGGGTAAGGATCTTGCAGAAACAGCGGACACTTTAATCCAGAATACCGATCCGCTTTATAACTATAAGCCATGGGTCCAGTTTAATATCTTAAAAACCTGTGATGGAAAGGCACTTGATGAAACTTCCCATTCAGCGGAAAAAGTCAACGGAGCTAAATTTACCCTTTATAAGATGAAGGGGGATGAGAAAGACCTGTCAGGAATCCGTTTAGAAGATTTGGCTGATGAAAGCCTGTTTGAGAAGGTTGACAGCTATGAGAGCGGCACCAGGATCAATCCGAAGACAGGAACAAGGGCAGATGGAGAATTTGATACTGCCATTTTGGAAAACGGTAAGGTATACTGGCTAGTCGAGGATGAGGCAGCACCAGGATACCAGCTGCCAGGGGGACGGCAGATCGTAGCAGTATTTGCACCGAAAGACTCCGGTTATTCAGGATATCATGATATGCTTCACCTATATGAGAACGGGCGGAATGAACAAATCGCTGTGGTGAAAAATCAGCATGGAGAGGGACCGGGAGGTCTTGATGCATACTATTTCCAGATCGCATTAAACAAATGGTTAAAGGATGCCGGAAAGCCGAATGCAGAACCAACTCTTTTAGGCGGAGCTAAATTCCAGATATGGCTTCTGGATCCGGATAGTAAAGAAAAGCTGCTTCCTGTAGAAGTGGTTGAAACCGGTCTGGAATCCGACAGTGAGAACAAAACAGGCTATGCCCTTTCCAAGATGATCAGCATGGGGAAACTTAAGGCTGAGCTTGAAAGCAAGGGATATGATGAAACCAGTATAGACAGGATCCTTAAACTTGAGAATGAAGAGGTAAAAGTTCTCTTTGGACTGGAAGAGGTATATGCGCCTTCCAAGATCCAGATGGATACGACCCTTCACCACCTGGAAGTGTCGATCCCAAAAAATAAGGGTATCATAGATTCCCACTATTTCTGGGAGCAGGGAAAATCTGAGGAATACCGTCTGATCAACACAGTGCTGGATCAATATCCGGTAACTCTTGCAAAATACGGATACGTACCGGATACCGGTACCTTTGGTAAAACCGATGAGGAACTGGAGGTTCTGAATCTTGGAAAAACTCCTTTAAGCGGCGTGCAGTTTGAAATCTGGCAGTATCTGTGGGAAAACGGCAGTTACAGCTATGTAAAGACCGGAACTTATACCACGGAAAGCAATGGCCAGGTAAAGATACCCAACGGCTTAAAAGCAGGACGGTATAGGCTAAAGGAAACCCTGACCGTTGACCAGCAGAAGAACTATATTACCATGTATACCGGTGAGAACGATCTTTGGAGATACTTTACAGTTGGAAGCACTCCTTCCACTGTAAACGTTTATAACCCGGAGAAGCCGGAACTGGTAATTGAAAAGACCACCTGGGCAGGAAATCCTTTCATAGATCTTGGCGGGATCATCTTTACCATTCAAAAGCAGGGCGGCAGTGAGATCAAGGCGGCTACCATAAAACTGGCGAATGGAAAATATGCTGCCAGCTTTCATGACCTGGACAGCGGCGTTTACACCATAAAGGCGGAAGCCTTAGGAAGCGAAGCGGCAAAAGCTGTGACCAGCGGATATTTTGAAACAGCGACAGTGAATGTGGGATATGAGGCAAAAGCGAACGGAGAAAAGGTAACCCTGGTTCCGGTAGGAAACGGCGTGAAAGGAAAGCTGGCAACCGCAGTCGTTAAGAACCCGCGTCTGGCTGATCTTGTCATTCATAAGACAGATGCAGAAACCAAGGCAAGTGGTTCTGGCATGGCAGGAGCTACCTTTAAAGTGGAATACCTAAAGTTCCGTTCCGGTACGGATCTAATCGGAGGAGTTCTGCAGAATGTAACGGATGAAGGATATATGAAACCGGATCAGGGCTTTGCAGTTAAGGGGACTCTGACTGATAACAAAGACGGTTTCTATACCATGAAGGGCTGTGAGCCTGGCTGGTACCGGATCACCGAACAGAAGGCCCCGGCAGGCTATACCATTGACGCTCAGCCGATGATTGCAGCCGTGGTGGGAGATATGGCAGGCGGATACGAAGGCACTGTTTCTGTGACCATTGAAAACAGAAAGAAAGCGGAGCTGACTGTAACCAAGAAGCTTTTCTTTGGCGACGGGTTCAAAGATGATGAGAACCTTGCTGGTAAGCTCCCGGCTGAAATCGTATTTGATATTTACACCTATTCCAATAATGCCTATAAACAGGTGTTAGATGAAAACAGTAAACCGGTACAGGTAAAGATACAAAGTTTTGCAGCTCAGGATGGTTACTACACGGCAAAGGGAACGGTACTCCTTCCTCAGAATCCGGAGGGCGGCGCCTATTATTTAAAGGAGCAGGAAAACTCTGACTGGATGCTTTCAGCCTCAGGCTTGGAAGATAGCGGAACCCTTCAGGCAGACGGCTATATCAAGGTAGGCGGAGTGTCTGATTTTACCTCCCAAAAACCGGTATCCATTACAGTGAACAACCAATATGCCAAGGCTAAGATACGCCTGACCAAGGTAGATGGAATGGATCCGTCCAATCAATTAACGGGAGCAGCCTTTAAGCTTTATTCCGATCCGGAGCTGACAAAAGCGGTGGGAGATTTCGCTGAGATAGGGCAGAGCGGAGTATATGAAATTGTATTCTCCACCAAAGTATACAGCCCTGGAACTTATTATATAAAAGAAGTGAATGCTCCTGCAGGCTATATTGCAATCACAACGGCCATACCGGCGGAAGGCCTGGCAGTAGAAACAGGTAAAACAACAGAGATTACCGTTATGAATCAGGGCGGTATTGATTTAGAGATCACCAAATACAGCGGAAACGGAGGTTTGGAATCTCTTAAGCCAGGAATCAGCTTTGAACTTTACAGAAAATCAGCCGGAGGTACCTGGACTTATGTTACAGAAGGAACCACCGATTCACAGGGGAAACTTTCCTTCCGGGGGCTTGATCTGCCGGCAGGTGATTCCTACGGGGTTTATGAGGTAACAAAGAAGGAAAATGGCCTGGATACATTCCGCATGGCTTCCTTTGAGGGGGCTGAGGGAACCATCCTTCCCACGACCGCGGATGTAATAAAGAACGGTGAAACGAAAACTGGTCTTGATCTTTATGTTCTGACAGGAAACAATACCGTTACTCCGGGAGTCTATGGCTTTAAAGCCCATAACCAGGAAGCGCTGCCTTTAAGACTCATTAAGAACGATGTAAATAAATCGGATAATCCTGGTGGCTCCGTTGCCGTATTCATGAAAATAACGGAAAAGGAAACAGGAAAACAGGTTGGAGATATGGTTTCAGTCCCCTACGGAGAAAACGGAATTACGGTTTTACTCCTACCGGGAACCTATATCATCGAAGAGACGGCAGTGACCCAGAACAGCCTGGGCTATGTGATTAATAAGGATGATACCAGAACCATTTACAGGAAAGAAATAGAAATCACAAAGGGTATTATTCCAGAGGCCTGTGAGTTTACAAATGTAAAACAGAAGACAGGAGTAACACTGGATAAAACATCTCTCACAACCACATTAAAGGATTTATGGTGGAATGAGGGCCAGACAGTGACTTATACCCTGACGCCTCATGTGGTCAACAGCTTACCTTTGGACCGGTTTGTAATTACGGATACGGGCTTAAAGATGTTAGATGCAGGAAAATCAGTGCTGCCAGAGGCTGATTATACCAATGAAAAATATACGATCACCGGAGTGAAGCCGGGGAAGGCCACGGAACAGAACCGCATCAAGGGCGCACAAACAGGTACCATCATGGCTGATGTAACCTTCTATGATTTTAACGGAAACCAGGTGGGAGAGGTACAGAGCGTTGCGGTGTCCGGTGATGGAGAGATCGGACTGGTAAAACCGGTAAGCGGTAAACAGGTGAAATCCTTCCAGATCAGCTACCGGGATGACACGTTAAAAGGCTCTACGGATAACCATTATGTCCTTGGAAATGATTTTGTACCTGGAAGCATAGAGGTTACGGTAAAGTTAAACCGTCAGGATGCAAAGCTGCCCGACGGAACCTATAAGAAAGAAATTAAATATATCCGCAACGTGGCCGATGTGGCTATGGACTTTAGAACATGGGATGTCAACGGAACCCTGGCCCAGAATCAGGAAAAGAGCCAGGCAGAAAAGGAATGCGATATCCAGGTGATTCAGAGCCAGGCGCCGACTATTTCGGTGAAAAAGAGTGTTGATCCTATTAAAGGAATACAGCCAAGTGATATCCTGACTTATACGCTTTATGTAAAAAATGATACCACAAGCAATGATCCTGATATTGTTCCAATGCAAAAGCCCATTCTCATTGATTATGTACCTCTTGGAGTTACTGTATCTGGGGAATCAGCCGGTGAAAACCATCTGTTAAAGGCTGTAACCTTAAAGGATGCTCCCCAGGGGGTTACCATTGAAGATACGGTCAGAAAGGTGGATAATGATACCGGGCGGGAGACTTTGTTCATCCAGCTCAGTGGAGCTTTAGCCAAAGGCGAATCTGTTACGGTAGAAGTAAAAGCACAGATTGCGGGCAGCGTTATTAATTACGGAAAGAACATTCTCAATGAACTTTATGTCACCAGCGATGTTCTGCAGCCTGCGTTTTCATTAAACCAGACCGGTGCATCCTTTATGATCAAAACGGATTCTGGCAGCAAATGGCCCAGCCCAGACCTGCCAAAGGATGTTAAACTTCCCGATGAAAAGTACCGCAGCTATGGCTACGCTTCGGATTCTGCGGAGAACACCATGAGCACCGGTACCGGGCTGGTCCTTCATAAGGAGGTAAAGGGGAATTTAGACACCAGATTCGTATCTGGTACAACGGTAGGAACGGTGGGAAAGAGTGCGGATGATACGGACCTTACCAATTCTGACGGCAGCGTATTATACCGGCTCATGGTAAACAATGATTCAGCCAGCAACTTTATCACCCAGCTGCAGTTCATGGATATTCTTCCGGCGCAGGGGGATTACAGTACCGGCGGCTTTGACCGGAAAAGTGACTACCGGCTGAAGTATGTGGGAATCCAGTCCATTGCCATTGAAAACAGAATGGATCATGATTCAGACCGGAAGGTTTCAGGCTTTAGCCATGAAGTGACTTACTCTGATAAGGTATTTAAAGATTCGGCTACGGCAAGAGCAGGAAGGGATTCCATGCTTAGCGACAACAGTGATGGATTCTGGAACGTAAGCTCCAATGATCCCTCAGCCATCCGCATTAAGATCACAGATCCTTTATTCTATCTGGCTCCGGGAGAAAATCTGGTAGTGACCTATGAAACGGTTGTACCTTATACGGAAAAAAAGGAGCTGGATGACGCGGCTTACGGATACGCGGTCAATGACTTTGCAACCTCCTACAGCTACAAGCAAAACTTAGCAGATGCTTCAGAGATCAAGTTCATTCAAGCGCAGACCAGCAATGCGGTTCAGGTGGTTTTGATTCCGGGTAAAGTAAAGGTATCCGGACGGATATGGATTGACGATAACAATAATGGAATCCAGGATGAGAGCATTGAACTTGATCATCTTCTTACGGATCTGTTTCCGCTGCTTCAATCCAGGTATTTTGAGGTCAGTCTGTTTAAGTACGGCAAGAGCGGTGACAACGAAGATAATGGTACGGTAGGATTAAGCGATGCCAGATTCCTGTTTGACGGTCTGACCCCTGCAAAGCCCTTTGGCATCACGGGATCGGAGTTCACCAAGGATCAGGAAAACAGCTGGTACAGCAATCAGTCTTTAATCGTATCAAAGCTTAAGGGTGACGATCCTGCTCACTACCAGATTTTTGTGAAAACCAAAGATATGCCCGTGGGATATGAAGATCTGGTGCTTAAGCTGGCGAAACCCACCATGCTTTCCACCGGGGAAAATCCGGAGGCCGGAAGATCCAGGCTTCCTGAGACTTTAGTAAAGGAAGGAAGTAATTACGAGGAGAGCCTTGACAGCAACTTTAAAGGTGGAAAGGGTTCTTATGCATCGGAAGACTTTTTCTTATGGTCGACGGGAGATGTGTATGATAAGACAAAGGACATTGGTTTTGTACCATTTAGAAATGTAACAATTAAAAAGACAAATGAAGCAGGAAATCCCGTAGAAGGCGCTCATTTCAGCGTATATGGTCCGTATACGAATGAGGAGATGACAGCGTTTAAGAAAGACGGAATTACGAATACGGAAGCACTTGGAAATCCGGTTGCCCAGGGAAGTACGGCTCTGGACGGCAGGTCGGCAATTTGGAATGCGGGTGAGCTTCTCTATTACCGGAATTATATCGTAGTAGAGGATCAGGCGACTGCAGGATATGAAATTGCCAATGCAAAGACCGCTGATATGGTTCCTATGGATTCCTATCAGGTAAAGGGACAGAAGGCCTGGGAGCTTCCCAGCAAGGAATTTAAGACAGATGAAAACCCAATACCAAGTGTTATAACGGTTAAGAACGGATATGTGTCCGGAAGTCTGGAATTTACAAAACTGGATGGATTGACGGAAAAAGAGCTTGGAGGAGCAGCCTTTAGAATTGAGAAAAAGGATGCAGCGGTAGAGGATGCCTGGAAGGCATTTATAGAGGCAATAAAGGCTGATCCGGAATCCATGGGAGTGACAAAGGTAACGGCAACAGACAGTGCGGTGGAATTTGAAGTGGTAACTGGTAAAGTAACACTCACCGGAATCCCATACGGAACCTACACCCTGTCAGAAATCCGGGTGCCGGATGGATACGATATTACAAAGAAGCAGGCTGATATCGAATTCCGGATCGAAACCAACGGGCAGAAGGCAGTGCTTTCCAATCTTGAGGGCAACCTAATTAAGAATACCAGAACCGAATACAGCTTGAGCCTTAAGAAGGCGGATAATGCAGGCAACGACAAGGTAGCCGGAATAAAGTTCGCCATAACCGGCCCAGGAAAATATGAAAGCAGTTCATGGAACCCGTTTAGCAAAGACAGATTTAAGTTAAATGATCCGTCTGAAAGCGGATATGAAGTAAAACAGACCGATGAAGACGGACGCATTACCTGGAATCTCCCATATGGAGATTACAAAATAGAGGAGCTTGATGCAGAGGGCTATGAAACAGTAGCACCATTCTACGTAAGAATTGATGTAAATGGAACCGTTTCGCTGTTAAATGGGGAAGGACGAAGCGAGCTAACGTTAAGCAGCTCAGAACAGAACCAGATCAACCTGATTGTAAAGAATGTGATCAAAACCGGATCCCTTAACTTAGAAAAGACCGACGGGGAAACCGGGAAGTCCATCACGGGAGCACAGTTTGAGTTAAGCGGAACCTCAATAGTTGACGGAGCATTTGCCGCTTACCAGAATCATGTGACCGGTCTTGGAGTATCCCATGTATCAACAGGAAACGAGAACGGAAGGCTCTATATCAGGTTCCAGGTAGACGGAACCGAAGGTTCGATGAAAGGTCTTCTGACACAGATCCCATACGGCAGCTACACCTTAAAGGAGATCAAGGCGCCGGAAGGATATTTATTCAGCAGCGGAAGTGGATGGGTGAAGGATTTTACCATTGAAAGTGCCGAAGGTGTGAACCTGACAGGAAGCAATGGAATCGTCAATACGCCTCATGAGCTTACCATTGAAAAACGGGATCAGATGACGGAAGAAATACTGTCTGGTGCAGTGTTTGTGCTGATGACCACAGACGGAAAGTATGTGGCTCTGGATGAAAACAATTCTTATACCGGAATAAAGGAAAGCCAGGCGGAAGGTTCTGCATTTACTACCGGAAGCGATGGAACGGTTACTGTAAAACGTCTCCCGGCAGGAAACTATGTTTTAAAGGAAATCGAAGCGCCTGCGGGCTACGGCGTATCTGCTGATAAGGAGATTACCGTGCTCCGGTCCGGCAATACAGAAACCGTAATGGTATATGATGTGAGGAATAAGGCCAAAATACGTATCAACAAGGCTGCATCCCACAACCATGAGATGAGGCTTGACGGAGCGGTATTTGAGATCTACTCCGACAAAGACTTAACAGCACTTGCTGGCACCATGACAACTGGAAATGGCGGCATTGGGGAATCAGAGATGCTTCCTTTGGGAACTTATTATGTGAAGGAGCAGAAAGCCCCTGCCGGTTATGAATTAAGCGGCAGAGTATATGAAGTGACACTTAGCACTGAAAAAGAGGCTTACACGGTCCAGGCAGACGGAAATGATTTCGTTACCGATGATTATGGAACCGGATCTCTGGCATTTGATAAGGTTGACAACTTAACAGGTGAAGCGCTTGCTTTCGCCCGGTTCTCCCTGACAAGGAGGGAAGGGAAGGTAGACGGAGCATTTGACCATTTTGCAGAAAACCTGAAAAATAAGAGCCAGGATGAGCTGGAAGCTATGGGAATCAGTGACATTGAGACAGAAGACGGTAAAATCCACTTTACGGCGGCAAACGGCCATGTTGACATGAAGGGAATCCCATATGGAACGTATACTCTTAAGGAAGAAAAGGTGCCAAACGGCTATTTGAGCCTTAATGGCAAGGCAGAATTTGATTTTACCATTACAGAGGACCAAAAGGAAGCTGACCTAGGAAACGGCAATGCAGTAGTCAATGAGCGGGCCCAGTTTGAGCTTCAGCTTAAGAAATCGGATAATCTTGGAAACAGAATAAGAGGAATCCAGTTTGAGATCTTAGGTCCAGTACGGTATGAAGAAAATGGAGTTTTATCAATTTTTGGAGCCAACCGGTTTAAGACTGACGCGGACGCTGACACCGGATTGTTTACGACCGGCGAGGACGGTATCATTTACCTGGGACTGAAGCACGGGGATTACCAGATCCGGGAAATCCCTACCGACCGGTACGATTTCATTGAACCGTTCTATATCAGGATCGACGAGGAAGGCAAAGTAAGTATCTTAAAGGACAACATCAGTGCAGTGACGGTTTCAAATGAAGCCCTTGTGACCATTGCTGTGACGAATAAGATCAGCACAGGAAATCTGGAAATGGAAAAGGTAGACGGTGAAAATACCGGAAGGAGGCTTGAGGGAGCAGAATTTGTGCTGTCGAATCTCTCTACCCTGGTTCCGGGAGCCTGGGACAGCTACCGTCATCAGGTGGCATCAGAGGGCGTTTCCTGGACGGCTGATCAGGTGGTGGGAAATACCATAACCTTTGTGCTGAACGGAAAAGGGGTTATCACAAACCTGCCATACGGCACTTACCGCCTGGTCGAGAAAAAAGCGCCGGATGGATATCTTCTGGGAACGACTCCATGGTCAGCAGAGTTTACAATCAATGACTCCAATAAGGAGATCCGGTATACCAAGCCAGGACTGTTTGAAAAAACAAATGGAGCGATTGAGAATATGCCGTCAAAGATCACGGTAGTAAAAACCAATGCGGTCTATGCGGATGTGAAACTAAAAGGCGCCGAGTTTATCTTAAAGGCTTCTGACGGAAGGTATGTAAAGCTGGATCAGGGATCCTTTGCCGGATATACGGACGATAAGGCGGCAGCAGGAAGGTTTGTAACCGACAGCGACGGGCAGTTTGTGATAAAGAGGCTGCCAAAGGACACCTACACCTTTCTTGAGACAAAAGCTCCGGCCGGATATTATATCAACAACAATATAGCGCCTGTGACATTCGATGGAATCAATAGCTTTACCATTACCATTCAGGATGAAAAAGTCAAAGGCGGAGGAGGTTCATCAGGAGGACCTTCCGGTAAGGATAACCCAGGTGGTCCGGGTGAAACGGTAACGATTGTGCCAGACCCAGTGCCGCTTGCAGACCTGCCAAACGGAGGATCCGTGGATCTGTTAATTGTTGACGACGGAAACGTACCCCTTGCCAAGCTGCCTAAGACAGGTGACCGGCTAAATGCCGCCGGTAAGGTGATGGTGACTCTGTCCGGATTCATGATGGCTCTTTATGCGGCACTTAGCAAAAAGAAAAAAGAAAATTAATAAAATAAAGGAAATCTGTTTATTGACTTTATTAAATTAACTTGTTATAATTTTTTAGAAGTTATAACAAGGCAAAGGGGCCGGAACTTAAAAAGTTCTGGCCTCTTTTTGCCATTTTATGTAATACTTCATATATGAGAAGTATGCATAACCAATCAAAGGAGGAAAATAATATGTCATATGTGGATGAAGTCTATGACAGGGTAGTGAGCCAGAACCCAGGAGAAACTGAGTTCCATCAGGCAGTCAAAGAGGTGCTTGATTCCTTAAAGCTTGTCATCAATGCCAATGAAGAAAAATACCGTAAGATGGGTCTTTTAGAGCGCCTTGTGGAACCGGAGAGAATCATATCCTTCCGTGTGCCGTGGGTGGATGACAATGGTCAGGTACAGGTGAATAAAGGATACCGTGTCCAGTTTAACAGCGCTATTGGGCCATACAAAGGAGGCCTGCGCCTTCATCCTTCCGTCAACCAGGGAATCTTAAAATTCCTGGGCTTTGAGCAGGTATTCAAAAATTCTCTGACGGGCCTTCCAATCGGCGGCGGTAAGGGAGGTTCCAATTTTGATCCAAAAGGAAAATCAGATAGAGAGGTTATGGCATTTTGTCAGAGCTTTATGACCGAGCTGTCCAAATATATCGGAGCAGATCAGGATGTTCCTGCCGGCGACATCGGAGTGGGAGCAAGAGAAATCGGATTTTTATATGGCCAGTATAAGCGGTTGACTGGCTTATATGAAGGAGTTCTTACGGGTAAGGGCCTGACCTATGGCGGTTCTCTTGCACGTACTCAGGCTACGGGATATGGCCTTGTATATATCCTCGATGAGATGTTAAAGCATAACGGCAAGAAGCTGGCCGGTAAGAATGTGGTTATTTCCGGTTCCGGTAATGTAGCGATCTATGCTACGGAAAAAGTTCAGCAGCTGGGCGGCAGGGTCATCGCATTAAGCGATTCCAACGGTTATATTTATGACAAGGATGGAATTGACCTTAACCTGATCCAGGAAATCAAGGAAGTACGCCGCGGACGGATCAAAGAATATGTGGATGTGCGTCAAACGGCTGTCTATACGGAAGGAAAAGGCATCTGGAGCATCCCATGTGACATCGCCCTTCCATGTGCAACACAGAATGAATTAGATCTGGATGATGCAAAAGTGCTGAAAGCGAACGGCTGCTTTGCGGTTGCTGAGGGTGCTAACATGCCTTCCACCAGAGAAGCAACGGAGTACTACTTAGAAAGCGGAATGCTCTTTATGCCGGGCAAGGCAGCAAATGCAGGCGGAGTAGCAACTTCCGCCCTTGAGATGAGCCAGAACAGCCAGAGGCTTTCCTGGACCTTTGATGAGGTGGATGAAAAGCTTCATAACATTATGATCAATATTTACGCTAAGGCAGCTTCTGCAGCAGAGCGTTACGGCGTAAAAGGAAATTATGTGGCAGGTGCAAACATTGCCGGCTTTGAAAAAGTCGTTGAAGCCATGACGGCACAGGGAATCGTATAAGAAAAGAAGGGACCACTTCCCCTAAAAAGGGAACTGGTCCCAATTTTTAAAATAAGAAAATTATGCTGGCATTATCATCATTTTTAGTATATAATAATCGTTAAGGCTTGAGGCGGAGTATACTTCGCCTTATTGTTTTCCGGGAATAATTAAAATAAAGGCAGGCATAGCGCAGCCCAGGTTTAGTAAATCAGCCGTTCGATGAACTGCGGCGAATTGAACTTCCTTAAGATTATTAGAAAGCAGGTGATGATCCTATGCATAAATTCTTGAGAACCATTGGTTTCAGCCAATATCAAAAAGACAAGGAAATAGAAAAATTGTTGGATAAGCTCTGTGAAGATTTGTCCGGCCTGAAACGGATTCAAATTGATGAGGAATCCAATCTCTGTGAGCTTCGCAGGGAAGTGGCTCCGGGTATGGGGATTGCTGTCTTTGGAGAAATGGACCGGGAAGGAAAATTTCAAAGAAGCTATTATTATCCATATTTGAAAAGCAATGATATGACATCAGAAGTAACCTGTTCCATCCAGCGTCACACGGAGCGGGAAACTTATGCCGGCCTTTTGGATGAATTTAAGGTGGGGATTTCCCTCATATTCTATATAGACAATTCCTTTGAGTGCAGGGAACGGATCATTGATCATCATTCTATGGATACCAAAGATGTCTGCCTTTCCGGCCTCGCAGTAAGTGGGAAGGTCCTTCTTCCCATTCAAAAAACAGAAATTCAGAAGGAAAAGGCCAGAGTGGCGGCAATGGACCGTAATACGCTTTTAGAAGCGGCTAAGAACGGCGATGAAGACGCGATGGAGACTCTTACCATTGAAGATATTGATCTATATTCCCAGGCTTCCAGAAGGGTGATGAAAGAGGATCTGTATTCCATCATTGATTCCTGCTTTATGCCCTGCGGTGTGGAATGTGACCAGTACTCCATTATTGGAGAGATCATAAAGATAGATGAGAAGAAAAATCAGATCACCAAGGAAGAGGTTTATGATTTCACTTTGGAGTGCAGTGACCTTATCTTCCATGTGGGAATTGCGAAAAAAGATTTGGTGGGAACTCCGGAGATCGGGCGCAGGTTTAAGGGACAAATATGGATGCAGGGCATCGTGAATTTTACAGAGCCTGTAGAATAAGTTTAAATATGTCTTGACGAAAAGTGTGATTGTGAATATAATAGTATTCGGACCGCACTCTGCGGGATCGGGTGAATGACGTTCAAGGGAGTTTAGAGCGTTCACTTTTGGGGATTCGCCCCACATAAAATTTCATAAGTGTTTCTGTAGCTCAGCAGGATAGAGCGTCCGCCTCCTAAGCGGAAGGCCAGCGGTTCGAATCCGCTCAGGAACGCCAGTCAAAAACGCCGAAAACCTTGATCTTACCAGGTTTTCGGCTTTCTTTTTATTTCTAAACAGACGTATTCCAGGCAGTATTTAAACTTCATCTAAGAATACAAAGTTAGGTATTTGTTTTCCTCTATAGGTTGCGTAAAGCATTTGAGAGTGTACAGAAAAATATTTTTCAATATTCTTCTCTGTCATTATTTCTTGCATTGGACCTACTTTGTAATCATTATCACCTAATAAAAAGCACTTATCAGCGATTCTGACTGCATGATTCGGATAGTGTGTATTTATAATGCAAGATATATTTTGTTCTGAAGTAAAGCTCTGAAGCAGTTTCAACAGCCTTATTTGATTGCGGAAGTCTAAATGTGCTTCTGGTTCATCTAGTACTAAAAGCTGTGGGGAGTTTATTAATGCTCTGGCAATAAAGACAAGTTGAAGTTGCCCGCCACTTAGCTCATTACAGCATTTATTGTGTAAATCCTCAATGCCAATACGTTCCAAAATCTTATCTGCGAGGCTATAATCTTCTTTTCGAGGTGTTGCAAGATATGAATTGTGGCCCACCTTTCCAAAGACCACCATATCCCTCACTGTATATGGAAACGAGGATTTATGCGCTTGCGGCACATATCCTATTTTGCTTATGGGCTTTTTGTCATTACTTTGTTGTCCTGCTACAATGGAATAACCGTTTTTCCATTGTAATATCCCTGCAATACATTTAATAAGTGTTGTTTTACCAATGCCATTTCGTCCCATAACAGCCATTGTTTCGCCTGTTTCCATGGTAAAATTAACATTATGCAAGATAGGTACTTCCCTGTGATAATAGAAGGTTCCATTTTTGACTTCTAAAAGCATTATCTTCCTCCTTTTGTGCGCCGGTAGATGATTGCAAAGAAAGGGGCACCAATCAAGGCGGTTAGAATACCAATCGGTATCTCGGCTGTTGTCAGATTTCTTGCTATGCTGTCTACCAGAATCATAAATATAGCACCCATTAAGCAGGAAACCGGAAGCAGGGTCCCATGATTGACCCCTACAAGCCTTCTGCATATGTGTGGTATAACAAGGCCGATCCAACCAATAATGCCAGATACTGTAACACAAGCTGCCGTTACCAATGTGGATAAGACAATGATAAGCCACCGGGTGTACAGTGGGTTAATTCCCATTGTATAGGCGTCCTCATCCCCAAGGGATAAGATATTGATTTTCCAACGCAGGGCAAGTAATCCAATTATACCTGCCAGGATGGGAATACTGGAAATTTTTAAATGAGTATATGTAGTGTTGGAAAAACTACCCATCAGCCAAAATGTAATAGCTGGAAGTTTATCCCCTGTATCTGCCGCATATTTTACAAGAGAAGTAAGTGCATTAAAAATGGATGAAATAACTATACCTGAAAGCACAAGTGACAATGTTTCTGCATGTCCTTTTGTTCCGGCAAGGAAAAACACCAACAGTACGCTGGATAAACCAAAAGCAAATGGGAATAGGGACATAAGCATACGATTGTCAGAAAAAAGCAGGATACCTAAAGCTGCACCAAAGCCGGCTCCGGCACAGACCCCTAAAAGATCCGGGCTCACAAGAGGGTTTTGGAATGTCCCCTGTAAAGCAGCTCCGGATATAGATAATCCGGCCCCTACGAATCCGGCTAACAAAATCCGTGGAAGCCGCACCTTTATCAAAACGTGATCGACAATTTTTAGTGTATCGTCTTGAGTGCCATTTAAGCGATTGATAAGTACGTTCCAGATTTCTGCAAGGCTCATTTCATATCGTCCAATAATGAGTGAACCAATTATTATTAAAATGAGCAATATACTTAGAACTGTAATTGTAAGCCAATATTGTTTCTTCGAGATTTTCTCCATAGCTACTTCATTTCCCTAAGGCTTAAAATGGAGGTCATATCATCATCAGTCAATGTAACGTTATGTATACGTTCATAATATCCAGCCAATTCGGTGCGGAAATCTTCCTCACTAAAGAGTTCAGGATATGATTTAGAGATTAGCCATAACGGCATAAGAGGAGAATCTGCACAAGGTGCACCCCAAGAATATGCTGTTTGTGGAATATCATAAACTTCTTTATTCTTCCAAGCTTCCAACAGCGACCAATCCTGGCCCTCAATGCTATTATTCAAAATCGCTTTTGCTGGTGCATTATGAAAGACAAATATAATGTCAGGGTCCCATTGATAAACCTGCTCCATATCAACCTCGGCAGTTCCCTGTATGGCCGCTGCAACATTGATAAGCCCTGCCTTATCAAAGAAACTTTGAGCGTAAGCGTCAAAAGAGCTGCTTCCAGCTACCACTAATTTACCGCTCACATTGCTAAATACCCACAATGCATGCTTAGAATCGTCCGTCTGGTTTGCTAAAACTTCTGTAACTTTTGCATCGGAATGCTCCCATTCTGCCTGTAAGCCCTTGCTGCCATCTACCTCAAATATTTCACGGAGTAAAATATCCCAAGCAATCGTCACATCTTTGGGATCGGTTAGTTTGGGTGAAAAGAAGTTAACGATGGGAAGATCAATATTTTCAAGCCCTTTTTTCTGACCTTCGCCATAATAAAGAATAATGTCGGGATTGAGTTGTAAGAGAGTTTCGGTATTGATTGAAAAGTCGTCACCAACGAATGTTGTTTCAACATTTTTATAGTCTGGAAATAACTTTGACATTGCAGCTGCATTTGAAAAGGTAAAGGCTTTTGGATTAAGGCCAACGATCATAGCATTGTCAGGAATGACCTCAAGTAAAACGGATGTGACTGGCGGAGTAATAACTACGACATGTTTGATTTCTGATGACGGTGGAATTTCAACCACATTACCGCCCAAGTCTGTAATGGTTCTTGCTTGTGATTGTACGCTTTCGGTTGGGCTGCTGCTTGCAGCTCTTTCTTTATTGACTGTTTCCGGTGCATTGATTGGTTGTGCCTTATCAGTACAACCGGCGAAAGAGAATAACGTTATTGCTGCTAACAAAAAAGAAATAAGTGTTTTTTTCATTTTGTCCTCCTGTTTTTATGCATGGTTTTTAATAAGGTTACTGGCGTGTTCCAGAAAACCTTTAATCGTTTCTAATTGGCTGTTTGATAATTCGGCTACATAATCAAACAATACCTTGTCATATTTGTTATGATACTCTTCGTGATAACGATAAGCTAACTGGCCCTTTTCAGACAGAAATAGTTTTTGCCTCTTTTTATCATCATTGTACGGTTCTCTGTTAACAAGTCCTCTATCTTCCAATTTGAGCAATGTCTTATGCACAACAGCACGAGTGATACCAAAGCGGCGGGCGATCTCGGAACTAAATATACCTGGATAATCACCGATCATTTTGATAATGTGTATTTCGCCGCGGTAAAAAGTCATATCCTCACTCCCAAAATCTAAAACATTTGTCCTGCTGTTAGAAATGTTTTCAGTAAGAGTAATAAATGAATTGATAACCTCTGTTTCTAACTTCTCCATAACTACACCACCTTTTTATATAGACAGCCTAGAAACCGTCCGGTTTGTATTGCGTGAACTGCTTTCAGATTGGAATTATTCAACGCCAAATCCACTTGTTTTTTAGTGGGCGGAGGTTTTATTCCATTCATATATCCAGAAAGCCAGCTTAATATATTTTCTTTCGGATAATTTTCAGTTTCTGAATAGCGCCCAACCAATAGAAAATAGCTGTCATCTAAAATTGCAGCTGCAATCTTTTTCATAAAATTATTTAAGTCTTCTGTTGTAAAATCCAATATTCCGGAAGCAACAATTAAATGATAGGATCCGCCTATATCATCTGTATTAAAATCGCCAGCTATAACTGAAACACGATTTTCCATTTTATGATTGGAAATTATTCTACTTGTTGTATTTGCTACGCTTGGATGTTCAAATACATAAGCGTTACTGTTTGGGTAGTT
Organism: Lacrimispora sp.; assembly: GCF_032078915.1. Lineage (GTDB taxonomy): Bacteria > Bacillota > Clostridia > Lachnospirales > Lachnospiraceae > Lacrimispora. Next base: position 66,628 of record NZ_DAMAUN010000005.1, read on the forward strand.
CTTTGCAAACTCCATGGCAAATACTCCGGAACCACCGCCTAAATCCAGCATTTTTAATTGGGCTGATGAATTTGTAAAGACATTTTTTATTTCATCAATAAAACCTTTTACCCGTCCAGTGGCATACATTTCAGGTACAGTCACCTCTGCTAATGAGGAAAAATCATAGCAAGAGCCGGAGCTATCGTTTAAGCCACACTTTACTTTGTCTGCAAGATTGTAAAGCGTTGTCATTTCTTCACGAAACAAAATCGTTTTCCCAAGATAATAGGGACTTGACTTAGATAAATACGCGGTGCCTTCTTTCGTATTGCAGTAATAATTACCTTGCTTTTCTATATAACCACATGTAGAAAGTGCAAGTAAAAGTAAACCAACATTTCTTTCACAATATCCAGTCTTTTCAGCAATTTCTTTTGCTGAAGCCGGGTTATCTAAATAAGAAAAGACATCTGATTTAATTGCTTCAAACAGCAACTGTGCCGACTGATATTGTCTAAGTACCTGATAGTAATTATCAGGCGTGATTTCTGACTGCATATGTTCAGCCTCCTTTTATAGTTAGCATAAACTAACCTAATTGTATGCTAAGCATACAATAAAAACAATTGTATGTCAAGCATACATTTTTACTTACAAAAGCTGTCGGTTCGTTTCCGGCGGGTTTGCCGCCGCTGCTTTACGGAAAGGAAATGAACCGGGAATAAATACCCTTATATAAAATGTAAAATATTTGAATGAGATGAGAAGTAATATAGGATAAGTAACCACTCTGTAACCGGCGAGATTTATAATGGAAAAAACATACCAATTACAGTCAAAGTGATAATTGTAACTATGTTTTGTAACCTTTATTCGCTGAATAGATCCTGTATAGGCAAACTCCAACTTACAGGGTATGATTTACTGTCGGTTTCAAGGCAGCAGCGGTGAAAATAAATTTCATATGGAGTTCTTAATATGACAATCCTGGTTTGATAGGCCAGGAGAAGATAGTTGAATAAATATTAGCTAAGGAGGGGGACTTTATTATGAAAAAAGTGAGAAGTAAATTCAGGCGGAGCCTGGCAGGTTTCCTTGCTTTCTGCGTAACGGCCACATCATTTAATACGGTGTCATGGGCGGATGTAGGAAATGCGTTAGAGACTCAAAATGTTACATTTATCATGTCCGGAGAGGATCTAAAGGATTCTGCCCAGGCAGCAGTTGATGAAGGAAATACACTGGATTTTGATGATCTGGGCATTACTTCAGAAGAAGGTACATCAAAGGAATATAAGAAATTATTTGAAGGTGGTTCCGTATATGAATTCATGCCTTCTTATGATACGGATGAGGAAGAAGCCGCTGACGGAGCGCTTTTAAGGATGTTTATCCAAGTGAAGGATCAAAAGGAAGGATATCAGCTTACCGGAAATGAAAAGATAATCTTTCTGTATATGAATGATTCAGAAGGAACTATAAAATTCCGTACTGATATTGACGGATATTTAACAGAAAAAGTTTCCGTCAAAGGAAATACTTTTTTACTGGAAAAGGAAATAACGGTACCAGGCGGGAATGGAAAGGGAGATAATCAGCCCCCCGGGAAAGGTGCTGCGGAAGAAGAAACGACTGTTCCAGAAGAAACACCGGATGTAATACCGGATACAACAATTGGGCCGAGTGAAACCGAAGAGAACACAGAGTCTGCAGTTGTACCAGAGGAAGCAGCTGAGGCTCCAGAAGAAACATCGGAGGCTCCAGAAGAAACACCGGATAAAACATCGGATAATACACGGGATGAAATGTCAGCTTCGGATGAAAGTAAAGAGAACGCGGAGAAACCCGCTGCACCAGAAGAAACGTCGGAGAGCAAAGAGCATAATTCTGACCATGGCTCAGAGATTAGCGAGCCTAAGGAACCTGCTGTGGAAAAAACGGATGCAAAAACAGAACAGATCTCCATGTCCCGTCATTTGGTTCATGTATTGACAGCTTCTGTTGAAGATACTGTTTCTGATGATGTTGCCACACCGGGTAATGCCAGCGAAACCATGGAGGAAGAGGAGAAAAACGGATCCGATTCTCAAAATAACACAAAAAAGTCCACTAAGGGAGAAGAATACAGACATGTTATCGTGGATGAGTCTTATTATGCTAAGGCTTATGTTGTAACCTTAAAGGACTTAACGGCTGTTCAGAAAGACGGCCTTACACTTATCGTTAATCATCACGCTTATTATAATGATGAGGAGAAGGTGGAAACTGAGACCTTAACAGGCTTCGATGCGGGAGAAGAGGTCTTTGCCAGTGATTATAGCTGGAATAAGGATACATTAGAGTATTTGGGAGGTCCTCAGGATCATATCATAATCGGGGAGCAGGAAGAGAACAAATTTGATCTTTATTATGAAGAGATTACTCCGGATAAGGAAGAGGAAGATGTGGTGGTTCAGCCCAAATCCTATGCGGCTTTAAAAGCCAGATCCGCTTTCACCCTTCTTAGCGAAGACAGTACAACACCTGGAATGGTATTTCCGACAAAAACTGCTGAGTGGATAGATGAAAACAATGGAATCGCTAAAATTGAATTTTCCATATTTGGAAATCCGATTCGCCAGGGCAGCGATGTTGTATTGGTAATAGACAGTTCCGGAAGCATGGCGGGTAAAAAGTGGACCCTAGCCGTAAACGCAGCCAAAGCCTTTATCACGAATTTGTATAAGCCGCAGGATGGTGTGGATTCAGATAACCGCCTGGCTATTGTTGATTTTGATTCCAGTGCGGCAAGGTATCCATTTGGGTCCGGGGAATCTTTTATAAAGGCAGACGATACCATCAGGGTCAATCAATCGACGTATACAGCAGCTAAATATTTTACGGATTATGTATTGGCTTCGAAAATGTCTGCACTAGGCGGTACTAATTATGATGTAGCCTTTGATAAAGCAGAAGATGCAATTAATGGGCGCTGGGATTCCTCAAGGCCTGCGTATATTGTATTTATGAGTGATGGGGAACCAAGGGATAATGTGTGGAGCCCTTACCGTACGGGAGAAGCAGGAGCGAAAAGGCTGAGAAACGATGGTGTTACGATCTATTCCCTGGGACTTGACATTGGAATTTCAGCATTTAACGGCTTTATCATGCCATTAGCCAGCGAACCGAAGAACACTTATGCTAAAAATATTAAGGATATCAACCAGCTGCCAGAGGTCTATAACAATATTGCAAGCTCCATTAAAATTGCAGGTACAAATGCTGTGATTACAGACGTAATCAATACAGATGCATTTGATATTGTCACAGATTACAATGGCGGTTCATGGTATGATGCGTCTACAGGTACTGCAACCAAATCGGCGGACGGCCGTACCGTTACATGGAACTTCGGAAATATTTCAGAAAATAAGGAAACCTTGACGATTTACATCCGAGTGAAAAAAAGCGTACAGGGCGGCACATCGCCGTATACGAATAAGAATGCAGATGTAACTTATAAGGATCCCAATTATGTGATAAAAACGAAAGACATACCGAATCCCCGTTTACCTGTGGGAGATGTAGGAAATATCACAAGGAACTACTATCTGGTAAATAAAGATGGATACCCTATCAGTTCCACCGAAGCAACAGGTCAGATCGTTGAATTCAACAAACGCGTTGTATTAGGAACCGATTTATATGAAAGCGATTCGCTGCCATTTGGAACCTACGCTGTTTCCGCTCCGGCAGTGATCCAATATGAAGACAGCAAATATCAGTACGTTGCCGCCAGTGCAGGTACCGGTAAGAATGGATCACCAAATCCGTCCGATGTCAGCTTAAACGCCCAGAATAAGGCCGTTAATCTATATTTTGGCTATCAGCTCATTTCAGATGTCACGGTAACATTTGACGGAAATGGAGGAACTCCTTCTGTCAGCACTGTTACAATTCCGAAGGATACAGCACTTGGAGATAAAATTGCAAAGGCGGCTAGGGATGATGACTATATTTTCATGGGTTGGAATACCTCTCCTGATGGAAAAGGAACCGCTTTTACAGAAAATACTACCGTATCTGAGAATAAGACTGTTTATGCACAGTGGAAGGCTAAAACCACAGTGGTTATTACTGCGGATCAGGTGATTAAAACTTACAACGGCCAGCAGCAGTCAGTTGATGGGTCTTCTTTCACAACAAGCGGTCTTCCGGCAGGTTATACATTGACTGGTATTACGGCAGTGGGTTCGGGAACGGATGTAAAGGACGGAGGTTATCCCATCATCCTTTCCGGTAGTCCCCAGATCCTTAATGATAGCGGAAATAATGTAACAAATCAGTTTAAGTTTACTACGGCTTCAGGCAAACTGACGATTGAACCGAAGGCAGCGACCATTAAAGTAAACGATGCCTCCAAGCCCTATGGAACCCCAGATCCCAAATTTAACGGAACGGTATACGGTCTGATCGATCAGAATGATCTTGGCAGCGTCTTATATACGAGAAGTAATCAAGGGACTGAGGCGGTAGGAAGATATCCGAATGTCATTGTGCCGGCGTATATAGAGAATCGCAATTATACCGTTACAGTGAAAAATGGAAACTTTGAGATCAAGACAGCATCGTTTGAAAATGCTTCCTTAACAGGAAACGGCGGCACCTGGGAATATGACGGAGCTCCTCATGCGGCAGGAGCAACACTTGAGAATGCACCTGGTTATACTATTTTCTATCAGGAAGGAGATGGACCTTGGACTACGACTGCTCCAAGTGTCACCAATGTATCGGAGGGAGCAAAAACCGTTCAGGTAATGGCGTCGAGGACAGGATATGTGGATCTGTATGCAGGTGATATCACGATCAAGATAACTCCGAAGGCTGCAACCATAAAGGTAAAAAACAGCTATAAGCAATTTGACCAGCCGGATCCTGAATTTAAAGGTAAGGTAAGCGGCCTTATGAATGACGCAGACTTAGGTACAGTCACTTATACCAGAACCAATTTTGAGGAGGGAGTGGGTAAGTACCAAGAGGTTTTAAATGCGAACTATACCCCTAATGACAATTACACTGTAACTGTCATGAAAGGAGATTTTGAGATCAAGTTAGCCAAGGATCCGGATGTGGACTTAAAGATTAAGGGCGGAAGCTGGCCCTACGATGGAAAGGCTTACAAGGTATCGCTGGATGTATTCGATGGGATCTTTGCGAAGCTGCAGAAATACAAGATCGAATACAGTATAGACAAAGGTGAGAACTGGTCCGAAGATATTCCAAGTGTAAAAAATGTAGATGATGGAACCCTGACAGTGACTGCCAGAGGAACAAGGACTGGATATGAGGACTTAGTATCAAATGAAGTAACCTTGAGCATCACTCCAAAAGCAGTCACCATTACCGTAGAAGATGCTTCCAAACCGTTTGATCAGCCGGATCCGGTGTTCACAGGAGATTTAAATGGTCTTGTGACAGAGGGCGACCTGGGAACAATCAGCTATGTGAGAACCAATGATGCAGAAGGAGTCGATGTATATCCGGGAGTTTTGGATGCAAAATACACAGTGAATTCCAACTATGAAGTAACCGTTATCCCGGGAACCTTTGAAATTAAAACAGCTTCCATAGAAGGTGCGAAAGTAAGGATTGCAGGCGGTGAATGGCCTTATGACGGAAATTTACATACAATAGCCGCTGACATAGAGAATGGGGACGGCTACGTAATCTACTACCAGACGGGAAATGAAGAGTGGACGACAGCACCACCGAGCATAACCAACGTTCAGGAAGGTACAGTAATCGTATCTGTGAAGGCTGTAAAGCCCGGATATGAGACGCTTACCGCAGAGCCGGTAGAAATAAAGATTATTCCCAAGGCTGTGACCATTACCGTAGAAGGTGCCTGGAAGTATTATGGCAGCAATGACCCGGACTTTGGCGGAACCGGACCGGACCTGGTAAATGCAGGAGATTTGGGGACGATCAGCTATGTGAGAATAAATCAAGCGGAAGATGTAGGGGAGTATGAGGAAGTTTTAGATGCCAGATACCAGGAGAATCCCAATTATTCGGTTACTGTTTCCAAGGGAAACTTTGAGATCCGGACGGCAACCATGGAAGGTGCTAAACTGACGGCGGAAGGCGGCCAGTGGATCTATGATGGAACGGCCCATGAAGCAAAGGGATTATTAAAGAATGCGGACGGTTATACCATTTACTACAAAACCGCAGACAGCGACTGGAGCATGACACCTTCAAGCGTGACCAACGTGTCCGAAGAAACGGTAACCGTATCTGTTAAGGCAGTAAAGAGAGGCTATGTAGATCTGACTGCAGACGACGTGACTCTTAAGATCAACCCCAAGGAAGCTTCCATTAAGGTAAATAGTATCTGGAAATTCTATGGAGAGTCAGATCCAGTGTTCACCGGAACACCAGACGGTCTTATAAATGCCGGAGATCTTGGAGAAATCAAGTACGTGAGAACCGATAATGGAGAAGATGTAAAGAAATATCCGGGAGTACTGGAGGCATTATTTACAGAGAATTCCAACTATACCGTAACCGTTACAAAGGGCGATTTTGAAATTAAGACAGCATCGATTCCCAACGCTTCCGTAGAAGGAGTCGGCGGTGATTGGGTGTATGACGGAGCCGCTCATGCGGCTGAAGCAAAGCTTAACAATGCGGATGGTTATACCGTATATTATAAGGTTGGAAATGGTGTCTGGAGTACCACGCCACCAAGCGTGACCAATGTATCCGATGGACTGGCAACCGTATCCGTGAAAGCGGAAAGAACCGGTTATGAGCCCCTGACGTCAAAGGATATAACTCTTAAGATCAATGCAAAGCCAGTGACCATCACGGCAGATAATTCCTTCAAGAACTTTGGTGAAATTGATCCGGTATTCACCGGAATGGTGGATGGCCTGATAAACCAGAATGATCTTGGAAAGGTCATTTACATAAGAAGTAATCCGGAGGAAGAAAGCGTAGCATTTTATGGAAATGTAATTGTACCGGCTTATACTGCAAATGACAATTACATTGTAGCTGAGAAGTATGGGAACTTTGAAATCAAGACAGCATCAATTCCCAATGCTTCCGTAGAAGGAATCGGAGGAGAGTGGGTGTATGACGGATCCTCCCATGAAGCGGGAGCAGAGCTTAAGAATGCGCCTGATTATACAGTTTTCTATAAGCTGGGAGATGGTAAGTGGACAGAAACAGCACCACGCGTAGCCAATGTATCCGATGGTCCATTAACCGTTTATGTAAAGGCAGTCAGAACGGGATATGTGACTCTGGAAGCAGAACCAGTCATTATCAGGATAACGCCGAAGGAAGCATCCATAAAGGTAGATCATAACTGGAAATACTTTGACTTGGCGGATCCGGTCTTTGACGGCAGGGTAAGCGGTCTTGTAAACAAAACAGATTTAGGTACAGTCAGTTATATCAGAACCAATGATGACGAGGGAGTAGGTAAGTATCAAGAGGTTTTAAGTGCTCAATACACTTCAAATAATAACTACAACGTAACCATTACAAAAGGCGATTTCGAGATCCGGTTAGCTAAGGATCCGGATGTGACTTTAAAAATCAAAGGCGGAAGCTGGCCTTATGACGGAAAGGCTCACAAGGCATCACTGGATGTATTCGATGGAATCCTGACGAAACTGCAGAAATACAAGATCGAATACAGTATAGACAAAGGTGAGAACTGGTCCGAGGATGTTCCAAGTGTAAAAAATGTAGATGAAGGAACCCTGACAGTGACTGCCAGAGGAACAAGGACTGGCTATGAGGACTTGGTATCAAATGAAGTAACCTTAAGCATCACTCCAAAAGCAGTCACCATTACCGTAGAAGATGCTACCAAACCGTTTGACCAGCCGGATCCGGCGTTCACAGGAAATTTAAGTGGTCTTGTGGCAGAGGGTGACCTGGGAACGATCAGCTATGTGAGAACCAATGACGCAGAAGAAGTCGATGTATATCCGGGAGTTCTGAATGCAAAATACACAGAGAACTCCAACTATGACGTAACCATAATCCCGGGAACCTTTGAAATTAAAACAGCTTCCATGGAAGGTGCGAAAGTAAGTATCGCAGGCGGTGAATGGACCTATGACGGAAATTCACATGCAATCACTGCCGGCATAGAGAATGCGGACGGCTACGTAATCTACTACCAGGCAGGAAATAAAGGATGGACGACAACACCTCCAGGCATAACCAACGTTAAGGAAGGCACTGTAACCGTATCTGTGAAGGCTGTAAAGACCGGATATGAGACCCTTACCGCAGGGCCGGTAGAAATAAAGATCATTCCCAAGGCCGTGACCATTCCCATTACAGATGCCTGGAAATATTATGGCAGCGATGACCCGTCCTTTGGCGGACCCGGGCCGGAACTGGTAAATGCAGGAGATCTGGGGACGATCAGCTATGTGAGAACAAATCAAGCGGAAGATGTAGGGAATTATGAGGAGGTTTTAGATGCCAGGTACGAGGCGAATCCTAATTATTCGGTTACTGTTTCCAAGGGAAATTTTGAAATCAGGAAGGCAACCATGGAAGGTGCTAAGCTGACAGCAGAAGGCGGCAAGTGGATTTATGACGGAACGGCCCATGAGGCAAAAGGATTATTGGATCATGCAGAAGGCTATACCATTTATTACAAAGCTGGTGAGGGTGACTGGAGCATCACACCACCAAGTGTGACCAATGTATCGGAAGGGCTGATGACAGTATCTGTAAAAGCAATGAGAAATGGTTATGAGGATCTGAACGCAGATGATGTAACACTGCAGATCATTCCCAAGGCAATTGCCATTCATGTGAATAGCAGCTCCAGATTTTATGATCAACCGGATCCTGTCTTTACTGGAACCGTAGAGCCCCTTATAAATGAAGGAGATCTGGGGTCAATCAGCTATATCAGAACGAACAAGGATAACGATGTGGCTGTATACACGGGAGTTCTGGATGCTGTGTTTACAGAAAATAAGAACTATACCGTATCCGTTGTGAAGGGCAACTTTGAGATCAAGACGGCAGCTATGGAAGGAGCAGGCCTGACAGCGGAGGGCGGCGAATGGACTTATGACGGAGCTGCCCATGAAGCAAAGGGCTTATTGGATCATGCAGATGGCTATACCATTTATTACAAGACCGGTGACAGTGAATGGAGTACCGCGCCGCCAAGCGTGACCAATGTATCAGATGGAACAGTGACTGTATCTGTAAAAGCAGCCAGAGTCGGTTACGAGGATTTGACCGCAGATGATGTGACGCTGAAAATAAATGCACAAGAGGCATTTATCACAGCAAATCATGCATTTAAGTACTATGATGATGCAGATCCTGAATTCTCCGGAACGGTGGAGGGCCTGATCAGTCAGAAGGATCTGGGGAATATCGCTTACATAAGAAGCAATGATGCTGAAGCGGTAGGAAGCTATCCCAATGTCATTGTGCCGGCGTATACAGAGAATGGCAATTATATTGTTACTGCGAAGAATGGAGACTTTGAGATCAAGACAGCATCGCTTGAAAATGCTTCCTTAACAGGAACAGGCGGTACCTGGGAATATGACGGAGCTCCTCATGCAGCAGGGGCAACGCTGGAGAATGCACCTGGTTACACGACGTTCTACAAGACAGGAGACGGTGAGTGGGCGGAAAACCCTCCAAGCGTAACCAATGTATCAGAAGGATTTGTAACTGTCCAGATAAAGGCAACAAGGCCTGGATACGTGGATCTGGAAGCGAAAGCCGTAATCATCAGGGTGGCAGCAAAGGATATAACCATCCGGGTAGACAATAAGAGCAAGGAGTACGGTACGGCAGATCCGGAGTTTACCGGCCAGGCTGACGGTCTGGTTACGGAAGGGGACTTAGGAACGATTCATTATCTCAGGCTTGAGGCAGACCAAAAGAAGGAAGATGCCTCTGATCAGATAACATTAACGGCATCTTATAACACAAATGACAACTACAAGGTCACTGTTATTAACGGGGAATTGAAGATCTATGCTGCGAATAACAACGGAGTAAGTGTTGCCGGGCAGACAGTGATCTATGACGGCCACGCATACGGCTTAAAAGATGCAGCAGCGCTAAAAGCTGGGTCCACCTTATTATACTCTCTGGATCAGGTAACATTCAGCGAGAAAAAGCCGGCCTTTACAGATGCAGGAACTTACTTTGTATATGTAAAAGCCCAGAATCCAAACTATGCAGAAACTGATGTAGTGAAAGGCACCGTGACAATTAACAGGAGGCCGGTCACCATTACTGCGGACAGTGCAGAAAAGAGGTATGATGGAACGGATCTAAGTGCCAATACTGCTAAAATCACCCATGGACAGCTGGCGGAAGGCCAGAGTTTGAAGAGCGTTCTCTTGAAGGGAGCTCAAAAGTCGGTTGGCAGCAGTGACAATACCGCCAGTGATGCGGTGATCACATCCGGAGACCTTGATGTAACTGCGAACTATGAGATCACCTATGTTGCAGGCAGACTGACAGTGACCTACGTAAGCAGTGGCGGCGGTAACAGCGGAGGAGGCGGTAACAGCGGAGGATCCTCTCCGAATATGAATCGTCCCTTTGTACCGGGCGGCCCGGGTGATAACCTTGTGACAATCACTCCTGATGTGGTACCATTATCAAATTTACCAGTTGAGAATGACATAGAAACCAGCCTTTTAATGATCGATGACGGCAATATTCCATTAGCAGGTCTGCCAAAGACAGGCGACAAAATGCATGTACAGGGACTTGTAGCATTATTATCAGGATTCCTGCTGGCAGCTTATGCGGCATTAAGCGGCAGGAACAAGAGGGGGAACCGGTAAAAGAAATGGCGCCAGGTGCATGGAGGGGGCGGCCCCGCGTAAACAAATGTTTACGCGGGGTTTTTATCTCTTATTTTGACGTGGTATCCAGTTGGGTCTAAAGTGACTTTTTGAAGTTCTTATAAATTAAAAGTCTTTCTAAATTCGCTTGGTGTAACCCCATGGACATCCTGAAAGGCGGCAGCAAATTTGGACGCATTTTTATAGCCGCATAACTCTGATATATCCCGGATGCTTAAGTGATCTGCAGATAAAAGCTGCATGGCACGCTTCATTTTTTCTCTGCGGATATAATCATAAAGGGGGATCTGATAAATGTTTTTAAAGCTTAAGCGTAATTTGCTCTCGCTCATGTCTGCTATTTTTGTCAATTCTTCCATTGGCGGAACCTGAAGTATGTTTTCGTCAATTTTCAGTTTTACAGAGTAAACTTTTTTCTCATTTTCCCATGTTACATAGTTTCTCCGATTGCTCCTCCGATCTGGAGTTACCGGATAGTTTCTGGCGATGGAACATAGCAGATGAAGCACCATTCCTTCAAAGGCAAGGAGGGGCATATCCGCATTGCGTACTGCCCAGCGGATCTGCTCTAATATCATCATGGTATTTGATGTGTTGTAATGTTCTGTTTCCCATGCTTTTGCATCTTCAATGCTGATCTTTGGGGGATTGTCTCTTGTTTTCAAAAAAGGCTGCAAAAAATCATCGAAAATAAGAACACTGGTAAAGCAGGTATGGATTCCTTTTGGAAAGGTCAAATGAAATGGCTGCTGAGGATTAACCAGAACGTGAGTCATGGGTGTAAACTCAGTTGATATCCTGCCTTGCTGGGAATATATCATATTGCCGCAGTCAATACAAAAGATCCACAAAAATGGTCTTTTCACGTCGATGGCGTGGACGATTTTTTTATCCGGAGTAAACCATGCGCTGGAAACAAACAGGCCTTTTGCAGGACATGCTTCAACAATCCATCCATTGGACCAGTGGGGCGGAAAGTAATATCCGGTGCCAGGTCCGTAGGTCCGCTGATCTAAGTTATATTTTTTCGCCATGGCTTCCCATGAAGCGGCGTGGTATTCATTCATTGTATGAAGGCTCACTTTCTAACTTTTATATTACCAAATTATACATGAAAGAAGAAAATAAGACAATGGAATGATGCTCCAATTTGGTTTATTTATACTCCATATTGCTTGGTGTAAAATCAAAAAAACATTAGAAATCAGAGGAAAACAGTGTGTTTGATCAGTTAAATAAAATAGAAGCTTCCTCATAATGGCTTCAGGCCATATTGACGTATATTTTTTAATGTGTTAGTATTCTGCTTAGTTAGTTAAGACTAACGAAAGGTGAAAAAGGTAAGCTCTCACGCTGTAAAAATGAAAATTATCACAATTTTAAGGAGACTTGATATGAAGAAAATAGGGTCAATATTTTGTTTCATGTTTGCGCTTTTAATTACGCTGACAGGATGCAGCAGTGTAAACCGGGAAAACTCTAAAGCGTCGGACACGCACACAATTCATACAGCAATGGGCGAAATAGAAGTGCCATTAGAACCACGGCGTGTAGTCGTGAATTGGTACATAGGAGATGTGCTTTCTTTGGATTTGAATGTGGTTGGATACAATGCATGGGAGCAGGAAACCATGCCATTTTATGACAAGTTCTCTTCTGATGCCAAGCTGGAAAACTGGGCAGCGGAAGATATTATGGCTGCAGAGCCGGATTTGATTATTACCTATCAGACAGAGGATTTTGATAAGTTTGGAAAAATAGCTCCGGTACTGGTCATTCCGGAAGAAAGCGTAAGCTCTGTTGAGCGTCTGCGCATCATTGGAGAGGCGACAGGAAAGGCAAAAGAAGCAGAAGCCCTGATTGCGGCCTTTGAGGAAAAGCTTGCCGCAGCAAAGGAAGAGTTGCAAAGTGAAAAATACCAGGGGAAAACATTCAGTATTCTGGAAGACTGGGGTCCATCCGGCGATTGGAACGGCGTGGCTTATGAAACTGGTTCCAGAGGGGGGACTTTGGTTTACGACTATCTTGGTCTAAAGAAAACAGAGAAGCTGGAGAAATTGGTCAAAGAATCCAATAACAGCAGAGGGACCTTAAGCTATGAGGTTGCTCATGAATACTTTGGAGATTATATATTATGGTTCCAGCAGGAAGGAAAGGAATCAGAATATGCAAAGACAGATATCTGGAAAAGCATACCTGCTGTTGCAGAAGGCCGGATTGCAGAAATTCCCGGAAAGTATCAAGGATTGTTTTACTATTCGGATGTAGCCAGTTTATCTGCACAGTTGGATTATACGATTTCTGCAATTCAGGGAATGTCAGAATAAGGATCAGAGTGAAGGAGCAGTTCTCATGTGGAGGCTAAAAAAATATACGGCGGCGCTTTTCATGGCGATTTCCGTTGGAACGCTGCTTTCTGCCTGCAGCTTAAAAGCAGAGATGACCGGCGGCGAAACAAGAGTTATAAAAACCGTTCATGGAGAAACAGAGGTGCCGGCGGATCCCCAGAGAGTCATTGCAACGTATTGCATTGGAGATGTCTTGGCTCTTGGAGTGAAGCCTGTGGCAACTTATGATGTTACAGGAACGGCATACGAAAAAGAGGTGGCTGGTTTACCGGTCTGGGACAAATTTGAAGCAGAAGAAATTTTATCTTATGATCCGGATTTGATTATAGTCGTGAATCAGGAACAGTATGATGCTGCTTCTAAAATTGCACCTACAGTATTGCTTCCTTTTACAGAAATCTCCTTAGAGGAACGGGTCCGTTTCTTAGGGGACGTACTGAACCGCCAGGAAGAGGCGGAAAAAGCCTTGGAAAATTTTGAACAAAAAATAAAAGAAGCAAAGGAAGCACTTGCAGAAAAACAAGTTATGGACAAAACAGTCAGCATTTTCGGGAAAGATGCAAACGGCAGTATCTGGGTATTTGGTGATAAATGGGGCCGCGGCGGTGACTTGATTTACAGCCAGCTGGGGTTTAAGGCACCGGAAATTGTTCAAAACGAGATCATTGCAAAAGACCAGTACCGGGCCGTATCAATGGAAGTAATCCAGGATTATGCAGGAGACTTTTTAATTCTGTCCGGAGATATTGATGAGCTGAACGGAAACACCATTTGGGAATCCCTCCCTGCAGTAAAAAGTGGAAGAACGATTCCCATTGATTTTATTCTGTTTTACGATATCGACATCTATTCCTCCAGCGTACAGTTGGATTATCTTTTGGATGCGATGTTAAAAATGCCTGAGTAACTTGATAGTCTTTGCGGAAAGGAACAGGCTTCAATGAAAATTACATTAATAAAGCCCCGGTGGAAGGGTTCTGCCAGCTTTACTAGTTATATGATTCTGGGATTTGGACTTTTGTTTTTCCTGTCGGCTGCATCCATTTCTTTTGGCGCTGCTGACATGCGTCTTGCCACTGCATGGGAAGCAATTTTTCGATTTAATCCAAATCTGACAGAGCATCAGATCATACAGACACTTCGGCTTCCGCGTACCGTGGCAGATTTAATGGTGGGATGCAGTCTGGCAATTTGCGGAGCAATCATGCAGGGAACAACACGGAATCCCCTTGCTGACTCCGGACTTATGGGAATCAGTTCCGGAGCCACCTTTGCTATGGCATTTTGTATGGCATTCCTGCCGGGGCGCACCTATGGCCAGACTATTTTGTTTGCATGTACGGGAGCTGCAGCTGCAACAGCAATGACCTATTTTATTGCTTCTATTGGAAAAGGAGGAATGACGCCCCAGCGTCTTGTCTTGGCAGGAATTTCTATTTCCATGCTGTTTGGAGCATTCAGCCAGTTCCTCTCCATTAAATACCGTCTCGGCCATGCCCTTGCTTATTGGACAGCAGGGGGAACCGCAGGAGCCAAATGGAACGAGCTTATGATAATCCTTCCTCTTTTTACAGCAGGAGTGCTGGCATCGTTTTGGCTTTCCCCTTCGGTCACTGTGCTGAGTTTAGGTGAGGATGTTGCAACCGGTTTGGGGTTAAAAACCAGATTGGTCAAAGGAATTTCCACGCTGATTGTACTGCTCCTAACCGGACTTTCTGTCATTATCGTAGGGCCGGTTGGTTTTGTTGGACTCATTACGCCTCATATTGTCCGATATATGGTAGGGGTGGATTACCGGTATATCATTCCTGCTTCAGGACTCTATGGGGCCATACTTACGGTGTTTGCCGATTTAATAGGACGATTAATCAATAAACCTTATGAGACGCCAATCGGTATTATATTCGCTGTGATCGGTGTTCCTTATTTCCTTTATCTTGCAAGAAAGCAAAGGAGGGAATTTGAATGAAAAAACAGTTCCTTTTTCTCATTATGGTGATCTTGATG
Source organism: Lacrimispora sp. (assembly GCF_032078915.1). Lineage (GTDB taxonomy): Bacteria > Bacillota > Clostridia > Lachnospirales > Lachnospiraceae > Lacrimispora. The sequence continues at coordinate 81,833 of NZ_DAMAUN010000005.1, forward strand.
GCAGTCATTGCCGTGATCAGCATTAACTCCGGAAAAATGAATCTCACTCCCGGAGAAGTTTTAAGTGTGATCATGGGAAGAGGCACCCCCCGGCAAAACTTAATTATTTTAGAATTCCGTCTTCCCCGCATTGTTCTGTCAATCCTTGTGGGAGTGGGAATGGGGGTTTCCGGCTGTATCATGCAGAGTCTATTGCGAAACGATATGGCAAGCCCCGGTACCTTAGGAATCAGCTCTGGTTCAGGATTGTTTGTACTGATTTTCGTGGTATTATTTTCTGCAAAGACGGTGTCATCTGCGATTTTGATGCCACTGCTTTCTTTTCTCGGAGGAATGACTGCCGCAGGATTGATTTTTCTGCTTTCTTATAGAAGAGGGAAAGACATCTCTCCTACAGGGTTGATTTTAACAGGCGTTGCACTGGGAAGCGGATATGGAGCGTTAACGACACTGCTGACTCTTAAGCTGGATCAGAATCAGATGGATTTTATACAGCGCTGGAGCGCCGGCAGTCTATGGGGGGATGAATGGCGCTATCTTGTCATACTGATTCCATGGACATTGATCTTATGCGGATATGTATTTTATAAGGCCCATATTCTAAACATTCTTAACCTAGGGAATGAAACGGCTTTAAGTCTGGGTGCTGCAGTAAAACCCGAATTCATCGGATTGACCATAGCAGCAGTAGCGCTTTCTTCAGGCAGTGTATCCCTGGGTGGAAACTTCTTTTTTGTAGGAATGATTTCCCCCCATATGGCAAGAAAATTAATGGGGCCAAACCATAAATTGTTCCTTCCTGCCTCCGGGCTTTGCGGTGCGATCATTGTACTGCTTGCAGACACCATAACAAGAACCATCAGCCTGGGGGCAGATGTGCCTACAGGTATCGTAATTACGGCGCTTAGTACACCGTACTTTTTATATCTATTGGCGAAAGCAGATTAAGGAGGAAGGTATGAATAGTATCACGACAAAAAAATTAGATATTGCCTATGACAACGCTTTGATTGTGAAGAATCTGGATCTGGTGATTCCTCAAAAAAAAATCACTTCGATCATCGGACCCAATGGATGCGGGAAATCCACTGTGCTAAAAGCCATCGGACGCATTTTGAAACCCAAAAACGGAATGGTTTATTTAAATGGAGGTGATATCTCAATACTTCCCACAAAGGAAATTGCAAAAAAAATGGCGATCTTGCCTCAATCACCTTCCGCTCCCGGCGGGCTGACAGTAAGTGAACTGGTTGCATATGGGCGGTTTCCTCACCAAAGCGGGTTTGGAAAATTGACTCCTGAGGATAAAGAAATTGTACGGTGGGCAATCTCGGCAACCAAGCTTATGGATTTGGAACATCGGGAAGTAAATACATTATCCGGGGGGCAGCGGCAAAGAGTCTGGATTGCAATGGCACTTGCCCAGCAGACAGATCTGATTTTACTTGACGAGCCAACCACTTACCTGGATCTGGCTCATCAGCTTGAGATATTGGAGCTCTTATACGGGCTGAACCGCAGCCAGGGGTGCACCATTGCCATGGTACTTCATGATTTAAATCTGGCGGCTCGTTTTTCTGACTATATGATTGCGGTCCGCGGAGGAAAAATCATTCAGCACGGCAGTCCGGATGAAGTAATGGTACCTCATGTATTAAAGGAGACATTTTCCATAGATGCTGAAATTGTCAAGGAACCAAGAACAGGACGGCCTGTGTGCCTGACGTATGCTCTATTACATCAGGAACGTCTGTCCCCAAAGGAGGCGATTCCCGTATGAGAACTGCACTGCGGATATTCCGGGAGGCAAAAAGGTACAGGATTCATCTGATCGCTGCACTTTTTGCCCTCGTGGTATCTACGGCAGCTGGATTTTATACGCCGTGGGCACTAAGGGAATTAACGGCACTTGCGACAGAAGGAATCAGTGATTTTCAGGTACAGGCCCTGCGTATCGGACTCTTACTTATGGCAGCAGCTACCATCCAGGCGGCAGGCACTTCTGCGGCAGGATATTTAAATCATTATGCGGCCCTTCATTATGTGGCAGACTTACGCAAACGGCTTTACGGAAAACTGCAGCATATGAGCTTAAGCTATTTTCATAAAAGCAGAACAGGCGATCTCACCAGCCGTGTAGTAAATGATGCGCTGGATGCAGAGGTACTTTTGGCACATGTGATTCCGGATTTTGCAGTCAATGTTCTTACATTTATAGGAGTAGGAGTTTTGCTGTTTACGATCAATGGAAAGCTTGCCATAATGAGTCTGGTTACCATACCTTTTCTTCTGGGAATCACCATGTGGCAGAGCCGTCATGTATCCCCTACGTGGAAAGAAAATTCCAAGGTAAGAGGGGAGCTTGCAGGAAAGGTGCAGGATAATCTTTCCGGCATAAAAGAAATTCAGATTTTTAATCAGCAAAGCCATGAGGAAAGTAAGGTTGCAAATCTTTCTCTTCGCCACAGCTTAGCGTATCTTCGTGCAAGTTTCTTTTTTGAAACAACGTATCCCCTGCTTGCCTTTGTCACTGCATTGGGAACGGTGATCGTCGTCGTTTATGGCGGGTACCTGGTGGGAACCGGGGAAGTGGAGATTGCAGACATTGTTGGATTTGTTATGTATCTGTCCATGTTTTATGGTCCTGTAAAAAGTTTTTCCTCTCTTGCGGAAAGGGCAGGAGAAGCCGGAGCCGGATGCAAACGGGTATTTGATGTTTTTGATGAGATCCCGGAAGTAAAGGAAAAGAAAAATGCAAAAATCCTTAACCGGGTACAAGGAGAAATAGTACTGAAAGATCTCTCTTTTTCTTATCAGGAAGATATTCCGGTAATGGAGAATATGAACCTGACCATTAAGAAAGGGCAGACAGTGGCTTTGGTTGGGACAACAGGTGTAGGCAAAAGCACCATAGCAAACCTGATCAATCGGTTTTATGACCCTCAGGAAGGAGCTGTTTACATCGACGGAGTTGATATCCGGGATGTGACGCTTTCCAGTTTAAGGGATAATATCTCCATGGTGTTACAGGATACATTCCTTTTTAATGGAACGGTATATGAGAATATTGAATATGGATGGAAAGATGCTAAAAGAGAAGATGTCATTTCGGCGGCAAAAGCAGCAAATGCCCACGATTTCATTGAAAAGATGGAAAACGGATATGATACGTTTATCGGGGAACGAGGTGTTTTGCTGTCCGGGGGACAAAGGCAGAGAATTGCCATTGCCCGCGCAATTTTAAGAGATTCTCCAATCCTGATCCTGGATGAGGCAACTTCTGCTCTGGATACGAAAACAGAAAAGGAAATACAGGCGGCTTTGAATGAGATTTCAAAGGAGCGCACGACCATAATGATCGCACACAGGCTTTCTACTACCCGTGAAGCTGATCTGATTGTAGTGCTTGAAGGGACCGGTATTGCAGAGATGGGCACTCATGACGAACTGATTGCAAAGGGAGGAATTTTTGCCCGCCTGCATGGAGCTCAGGCATCGTAGGGAAGGTTATTAAAAAACGGATCACGGAAGAAGTTTCTGTGGTCCGTTTTCCTGTGGAAACGGCGGTAGGAGAGAGGACCTATTACTTCCCATCCCCCACCTCCATAAATTTAGCCGGAGAGCAGCCGATATACTTCTTAAATACCTTAATAAAATACTTATATTCAGAAAATCCCACCATCTCCGCAATTTCATATACCTTATACTGATCTGATTTCAGAAGTTCCACAGCTTTCTGCATCCGGTAACGGTTCAGAAAATCATTGAAGGTGTAGCCGGTCTCGCTTTTGAATTTCGTGTTTAGATAGGTACAGGAAAGATTATATTCTTCGCTTAAATCGGTTAAGGAAAGGCGGGAGGAATAATGCTCTTCGATATACTTTACCATGGAGCTCACATATTTATTTTTGAAGGTGACGGTTTCTGAAATATCTGTTTCTAATATGCCCAGCTTTTTCTTCTCCAGATCGATTTGCCGGATGTATCCCTTCATCCGTGTATTTGCTTCCAGCTTCTCGGTGATCTTAAGAATCGCATCATAAAGTTCTGTAAAATCCACGGGTTTTAACAGATATTCTGTGACGCCAAGGCGGATCGCCTTTTTTGCAAATTCAAATTCACTGTATCCGGATACGATAATGGCTTCATAACCGTATTCTTTAATGCTTTCTTCCAACATCTGCAGTCCGTTCATGATGGGCATGTTGATATCTACAATTACGATGTCGGGCTCATTGTCTTTGATCTTTTGAATTCCATCGACGCCGTCTATGGCTTCGCCTACGACTACGCAGTTGATTTCCTGCCAATTTACCATGAACATCAGACCTTTTCTAATGATATCTTCGTCTTCTACAAGTAGAACCTTATACATAATAATCCTCCATATCTGCCGGCATGGTTACTGTGACCCGTGTGCCGGACCCGGGCTGGCTTTCGATGGTCACGCCGTATCCAGGACCATATAACAGACGGACAACACGATGGGAATTATAGAGACCAATATGCTCCTTATATCCATCCTCCAATTCCAGCCCGGCCCGCAGACTGGCAAGGCGCTCTCCATCAATCCCGCTTCCGTCATCTTCCACACACAGCTCCAGAAGGTCTTCCTGCACTCGTGCGGTGATCGTAATGGAGATGGAATGGGTATTTTTCATGCCGTGAACCAGGGAATTCTCCACAACCGGCTGAAGCAGCAGCTTGGGAATCCGGTATTCCAGCAGTTCCTCCGGAATATCGATATGATATTTCAAACGCCGGTTATAACGCATTTTTTGCAGCAGGAGATAATCATTGATATATTCTATATCCGTTCTGAGGGAGACTATGGTGCTGCCATAATAGATGCTGTAGCGCATGAGTCTGGCGAAGGACTGAACCATATCAGAGGCTTTTGCCGCATCAATCATAATTTCATACCGGAGGGTCTCCATAACATTAAAAATAAAATGAGGGTTAAATTGTTCTTCTAATTGCTTGATTTCCATGGTCCGCTTTCGTTCGGACAGTTCACTGTTATATTTCAGCAGTTCTTCCCGTTGTATTACCATGTGGCGGTATGCATCATCCAGCTTCTGGAATTCATCAAATACTTTAGAACGGAGCTGATAGTCCATGTTGCCCTTTCCCATCTGCTCAATGGATTTCTGGAGTTCATTGATGGCCAGAAGATTTTTCTGGGTAATGTGTTCGGTTACAGGCAATGAAATAATGACCAGCAGGATTCCTACGATAAGCATGAATACAAAGCCGTATAGCAGGAGATCTTTCTGATATTCAGTGGAAGCCAGTGTATATAAGATCAAAGAGCTTCCGGGAAGTGAGCTTTTTTGAATGTGATAATGTTTTCCATTGACCTTTACCACACTTCCTTCCTGCCAGTCCATCCGATATTTTCCGGAAGGGTATTTGTCTATTGGGTCAGTCTGCTGGCGGCTGATGGAAAAGATAAGATTATCATATCGGTCCGTGATGATAACATCATCCAGAGGATATTCCCGGATGATCTCATAAAGATAGGTGTCCAGCAGGTCAAAAAACAGATAGCCGGTAAGTGCGCCGTCCGTTACCACCGCTTTGCCAAGAATTAAATCTCCCGCCTGTTCATGGGCATAGTTTAACCGGCTTGGCAGCGTGAAGATCTTTTCAGGCTGTTCCTGCATCTGACTGGTCATGCGGCGAAAAACATCACTTTCATGGAAAATCTCCTGGTTGCCGGCAAATAGATTGCTGCTGACGATTCGTCCATTCTGGTCTAAGAGTATAAAAGATGAACGGATTGTCTGGGCGTTGGTAAAGTCATAAAGAAGCCGGTTATTTGCTGTGACGGCGGCAGGGGCTGTGCTGCTTAGTGCGGTCAGAAGAACTGGATTTTGGGTAAGTTCGGTCAGGCCCTGTTGATAGAGCAGAAATTGTTGATCCAGGATGCCGGATAACTGAATATGATTTCTTTTATTTGGACCGGAGATAATCCATTGTACATTGATTAGTAGGAATAAAAGCACCAGCACAAATAATAGTGATATGATGGAAAGTGCGTATTTCATAAAGGATTTTTTGATGTAGTCCTTGTACTGATTACTTTTCATAGGGGGGACCTCCGGATGGGTATATGGGTGATAGCTGAGGGGGGGGGGTGTGGATATAGTTATTATAACATAAGTCCGCAGTGTAGCTCATAAAACCTGCGGTTTTATGAGCTAACGGGCATTCGCCCTATGAAATAAGTCATGAAAAGATTTTCTTATGTGCAAGCACAACGAAAATCTTTTCATGACTTATTTCCCACTGCTCATTGCTTTCGCTAAATGCTTATATCATTGCTGCCCGTTAGTTTGAAGAACAGAAGCAGCGATAGAATACTGGTTAGGGTTAAGATGGTTGAATAAGCAGCAGCATTACCAAAGTTGCTTCTAATGACCTCCGCATAAATAGCTACGGTCAGTGTCTGGGTCTTGCTGGTATAGAGGATGATGGAAGAGCTCAGTTCACTGATTAGGGTGATCCAGCTCATAATGGCGCCGGATAATACACCGGACATCATCATGGGTACTGTGATTTTTGCAAATGACTTTGTCTCGGAACAGCCCAGACTGATGGCGGCTTCCTCCACACTGGGACTGATCTGTCCGATGATGGCGGTACTGGAACGGATGGTGTAGGGCATGCGCCGGATGGACAGTGAGATGACGATAATGAGGGCGGTGCCGCTGAGGAGAAACGGTTTTGTGTTAAAAGCATATAAAAATGAGATACCCAGTACAGAGCCTGGTATGATGTATGGGAACATAGTGACCGTATCAAGGATATTAGTCAAAATTGATTTTTTTCGTACAGTCAGGTACGAGATCAAAATTCCAAGCACCACGACGATCGTGATGGCACAGAGCCCGAATAAATAGGTGTTGAATATGGCGCCGTTGTTATTCTTGGAAAACAGTGTGTTTCGGTAGTTATCAAGTGAGAAACCTCCGGTGTATACGCTTCCTCCTCCAGTAGCCAGGAAAGAAGTGAAGATAACGGTTAGCTGCGGAAGAATGGCGATGAGGACAACCAGGTATACAAACAAATGGGATAATACATTTTTAAGGCCAGTGCAGTTTTCTGCTTCCATGGGTTTTAAAGCAGTCATGGAATAGGTATATCGGTTTCCCAAATAGCGCTGGAAGAAGAATAACAGCAGGGTAATGCCGATGATAATGACACAGAGTGCAGCAGCAAAGTGGTCATCGGTACTGACCTCGCCCATAAACTGGCTGTACATCAAGACCGGGAATGTCTTATAACCTTCACCGATCAGCATAGGGGTACCAAAGTCGGAGAAGACTCTCATAAATACCAGTAAGGAGCTGGCAAGCATGGTGGGCATGACCAGCGGCACGATCACTTGAACCACTCTCTGCATGGCGCTGCAGCCCAGGCTCTCAGCGGCTTCATTTAAGGAGTTATCCAGATTTTTAAGAGCGCCTGAGATATACATATAAACCAGTGGAAAGGATTGCAGAGAGAAGACAAGAACAATTCCTGCAAATCCATAAATGCCGTTTAACTTTACATGAAACAGATCGTTTAAGATTTTGGTGATAAATCCATTGCGCCCCAGTAACTGGATCCAGGCATAAGCTCCGATAAATGGAGGAGAAAGATAGGACATGACGATCAGGATATTTAAATACTTACTTCCTCTGATTCGTACACTTCGCAGAACATATGCCATAACCAGACCCAGAACCGCCGCCAGCAGGGTGGAAACAATGGTGACTTTAAAACTGTTTACCAGGGTGCTCCAGTAATATTTTCTGGCGAAGAATTTACCGAAATATGCAAGACTGAAGGAACCATCCTCGGACAGCACGCTCTTATATAATATCAGAATTAAGGGGTAGACTACGAAGATGAGAAAAAGGCCGAGAATCCCCAGTGCCATAGCTACCCAGATATTGAACTTCTTTTCTCCGGCATACCTCATACCTGATCCCTCCTAACCACAAGATTTTTATTTCCGTCTTCGGTATAAACGTTGATCTTTTGAGGCTGTAAAGCAAGACGGATGTTAGAGCCATCCGGGATGATATCCCAGATATCGGAATTTTGAATGACTTCAATTTCCTGACCGTTTGCCAGAGCAACAAAATAATGAGTGGTAATGCCAAGAAATACACTGCTTTTTACAGTTGCAGGGATGCCGTCGCCGTCTGCCTGGTTGATGATGAATTCTTCGGGACGAATGGATACCTTGATATTCTGACCGTTTTTTACTTCCTGGCTTAACTGATCCATAGATACGGTATAATCCTGAATCTGAATGGAAGTTTTACCGTTTTTAACCAATGTTATACCGGACAGGATATTGGATAAGCCGATAAAGGTAGATACAAACAGGTTTGCAGGACGCTGGTAGATGTTCTTAGGCGTATCGATCTGCTGTATCACACCGCCGTTCATGACTGCGATCCGGTCTGATACAGCCAGAGCCTCCTCCTGGTCATGAGTTACATAAACGGTGGTGATGCCGATCTGCTGCTGAATCCGTTTAATGGCATTTCTCATCTCCACACGAAGCTTCGCATCCAGGTTTGACAGCGGCTCATCCATCAGAAGAACTTCGGGATGGATAACGATGGCCCTCGCTAAGGCGACTCGCTGCTGCTGGCCGCCTGACAGTTTGGCGGGCATACGATTTTTTAAATGGTCGATTTTAACAATTTTCAAGATTTCATCCACCTGGGCATCGATTTGTGATGCAGGTATTTTTCTGTTTTTTAGTCCAAAGGCCACATTATCCCTGACTGACATGTGGGGGAAAATGGCATAGTTCTGGAAGACCATACCCATGTTTCGTTTGTTGGTGGGGATGTCGTTGATCACCTTCTGGTCTACTTTGATCTCACCGCCCTCGATGCTGTTAAAGCCGATGATCATTCGAAGCAGGGTTGTCTTGCCGCAGCCGGATGGTCCTAGCAGGGTGAAGAACTCCCCTGGTTTAATATCCACGGATAATCCATTGATGATGGTATCTTTACCAAATCGTTTTACTGCGTTTTCTATACTGATTGCTACTCCCATAGTTCCTGTCTCCTTACGTATTCCGTATTTTTTGGTACAAAAAGACTGCCCCTGACTGAGTCTCAGGCAGTCTTTTGTTTGGATCGATGCAGTTTATTAATCCATGGATGTTTCCATGTGCTCACTGAACAGATTGGTGATCTCTAATTTGTGTTCTGCTACCCATCCTTCATCATAATTATCAAATAATTTAATTTCGCTTTGAGGTTTCATATAATCAGCCAGAGTGGCGTCTTTTCTCAGCGGCCTTACGGTCAGTGTGGAACCGACTGCATTCTGAATCTTTTCAGACAGCATGTAATCTACAAATTTCTTAGCATTTTCCGGATGTTTGCAGTCTTTTAGAATCTGTACGGATTCACCGGGGAAGATGGCTCCTTCTACCGGGAATACAACTTCTACTGCGGCACCTTCCTTAACATAGTTGGCAGCAGGATCTTCCCAGGTTAAGCCAACCACATATTCCCCTTCAGCCACGCCTTTATATACCTGGCTGGAGCTGTTGCACATCTTGCCGTCTAAGTTGGCGATAAACTTGTCTACATAGGCCCACGCTTCGTCTGAAAGGGGATCGCCGTCTTTGCCCATACCGTAAAGCATAGCCAGTAATGACTGGAATGCGGAACTGGAGTTTACAGGATCGCCAAATGCGATTTTTCCTTTTAATTCAGGATTTAATAAATCCTCGAATCCATCGATCTTCATATCCCCTTTTAAGTCCTTGTTTACGATCATTACAGTAGGATCTGCAAATGCAGGGGTAAAGTAACCGGTGGTATTTTTGAAAGCATCGATCATGCTGCCGTCTTCGGAAGATACATATTCCATGAACAGGTCTTTGGATGCGGATAGCATGGTCTGGTCAGCGACCCAGAAGATATCGCCAAGAGGATTGGCTTTTTCTGACTGAGCTCTCTTTAACAGCTCTCCGGTTCCGGCGACGACCACCTCGACTTTAATGCCGGTGTCTTTTTCAAATTCAGGAATCACGGCATTGTTTAAGGATTCGCCCCGGGCGGTATAAACGACCAGAACAGGATCTTCCTCCCCTTTTGGCTGAGCGGCGGCTTCGGTTTTTCCGGCATCTGCCGCCGTGCTATTATCTGCCGGTTTCCCGGAGCTGCAGCCGGTGGCTGCCAGTGCCATGGCTAATAAGACTGCTGAAACTTTTACTGTTTTCTTCATGTGATTCTCTCCTCCCTGTTGGTGTTTCACTGGTTTATCTGATAATTACATTTTAGCTGTGGGGGTCAGAAATGTAAATCCGACAATTTCACACAAAGGTGTAAAATACACAACATAATGCCCTGTCCCGCTGTTCTAAGCATATTAAGCACTGGCCTGATGTAGTGGTTCAATCCAATTCAGCAACCGCTCAGGAAAGCGCCCCTGCAGGCGAAGAGCTGTCTGCCCAGGCAAAGGTACTTAACGGTCTGGCAAATCAGTTTACTTTAAAGAGAATGTGGTTGATAATTATAAAAAATGGTGTCCTGCTGATCAACCGGCAGAACGCCGTTTTTTATTGGGTTTACTTCGGTCATGCATTTTATTTGCAGTTTAAGGATATACAGGATATAATTTCAATATAGAGGTGGTCCAATGTTCAAAATAGGCGAGTTTTCTAAATTAACGCAAGTATCAATCCGTATGTTAAGGTATTACGATGAAACAGGTCTGCTAATGCCTGCGGCAACCGACAGGTTCACCAATTACAGGTTATATGCTGCGGAGCAGATTTTCACTTTGAATAAAATAATTTTCTTGCGCGATTTAGGTTTTAATGTTTCCGAAATTGCGATTGCCCTTAATCATTGGGATGATGAATTTATTGCAAAGCAGCTTGAGAATAAGCGCCTGGAAATTGAGAATGTAATTAAAGCAGAACAGGAGAAACTATCAAAAATTGAGCTGGCAAAGAATGATATTCAAAGAGAAAAGATGGAAATAAACTACAATGTCTCGATTAAATCCATTCCCAGTTATCAGGTATTTTCTTTAAGACGCATTGTTCCCGATTATTATGCAGAGGGGCAGCTGTGGAAAGAAATGTCGGCCTTTGCAGATAAAAATAATATTCTTGTTTCGAGTGATACTTTTACCATATATCATGATATGGATTACAGAGAAAAAGATGTAGATATGGAAATATGTGCGCCTGTGGCTCGGATGGGGGAAAATAAAAACGGTTTTGTGTTTCGTAATACGGAACCTGTTCCCAATATGGCTTGTACGATGGTATATGGGCCTTTTGAAAATATTGCGGGAGCATTTCTTGCTTTTGCAAGCTGGCTGCAGGAACATAACCAGTATAAAATGATCGGGCTAAGCAGGCAAATTGTTCACCGCGGGCCGTGGAATGAGGAATGCCCCGATGCATACTTGACTGAAATACAGATCCCGCTGGAAAGAATATAACAAAAAGCGTCTTGCAAAAATATTTGCAGGACGCTTTTTTTCATATTGACTCTCACATGATGTGAGGGTTTACATTGGATTTACAGATAAAATAAAAATAACGTGGAGGAACGTACAATGCAAAAATTTCATGTAAACCCTATTGGTAAAATCAACGTCAACGAAGATGGAATGTTCATTGAGCTTGAACAGAAATATATTCCTGCCTTGCAGGCGTTAGATGGGTTTAGCCATCTTAGTGTTATTTGGTGGTTCAGCGACTTTGATAACGAGCAAATGAGGAATACCATTGAAACCCAGCAGCCTTATAAAAGATCACCTGCAGTAATGGGCATATTCGCTACTAGATCGCCAGTCCGCCCTAATCCGATTGCACTGTCAACAGCACAAGTGATTCATATAGACTATGAAAAGGGCATCATTCAAATCGCGTATATTGACGGGAATGACGGCACACCTGTACTTGATATAAAGCCATATACGCCCAGCCTGGATAGAGTGGAAACTCCCCGTGTGCCGGAATGGTGCAGCCACTGGCCCATGAGTCTGGAGAAATCAGGAACCTTTCATTGGGAAGAGGAATTTAATTTTTAACTTACCGAGGATAGTCGGTTTAAGCGTTATTTCGTTCCCTTGCACAATGCCCACTGGATCCCATCCAAAATCCAGAATAATGCGGCTCCTACCACTGACATGATGACAATGCCGCCGTACATCTGAATGTAGTTAATCCTGGACCATGCGTCCAAAATGTAGTAGCCCATCCCCCAGCGGGTTCCATAAGCTTCTACAATTAAAAGGATGGCTAAGGAGGTTCCAGTTCCAATCCGGATGCTGGTGAACAGCTCCGGCAGTACCGCAGGCAGGGTGATATCCTTTAAGATACTTCCTTTGCGGGCGCCTGCGCTTTTTGCCACATAATAAATTCCCTGATCAATATGCTCCGCCGCATCCCGGACCGCCACAATGATCTGGAATACCGTGGTTAAGACGATGATGAGAATTTTGGAGCCATTGCCAAGCCCTAAAAGCAGCATACAGACCGGAAGCAGCGCAGTTTTGGGAACCGGGTAGGAAAAGTACACCAGAGGGTGTAGGAGGCGGTTGGCAATGGCAGAGGAGGCCATGAAAATCCCAACAGGTACGCCGATGAGGAGGGCAAGGGAAAGGCCTGCCGCCACACGGCCTAAGCTGGCTCCTATATGAAGCCAAAGCCCACCGTTTACCACCTGGCTGAACTTGCCATAGACCGTTAGTGGGCCAGGAAGCACAGAGGTGGACAGAAAGGCGGCGAGAAGGAACCAGAGCAGATTTACGAGTAAAAACCCTTTGAAAAAGACCCACATTTTTTTTCTCATATCTCATCCGCCTTTATGATTTTCTCCGTGATCTGCTGTTCAAGTTCCGCATAGGCTGCTTCTGAGGGACGTTTTACACCCTGCCATGGATTTTTACTGAAAAGATTGAAGCCGCCGCCCCGTTTCATAACCGCGATGTTATGGGCAAGGTAAAGGGCGTCTTCCACCCGATGAGTAACTATGACGGCAGTGGGCCTTTTTTCCTTCCAGACCCGCAGAAACAGTTCCCTTGCCGCCAGAGCCGCCGCAATATCCAGAGCAGCGAAAGGCTCGTCCATCAGGAGAAGTTCCGGATTCATAAGAAAGGCTCTTGCAAGAGCAACACGCTGCGCCTGTCCGCCGCTTAATGTACCTGGATAACGTTCTAATAATCCGTCAATCCCCAGCTCTTTGCACAGGCCGAAAAGCTGCATTTCCAGGTTATGGGTATTTCCGCGGATTTTGGCCGTAAACAGGCAGTTTTCCTTTACTGTCTTCCAGGGCAGCAGCCCGTAGTTTTGAGGGATCAGTCCGATAGAACACGTTTTGGGGTCAAGCCCGTTACCGTCCAGGGTGATGGAGCCCGTAAAGGGCAGTATACCTGCCAGGGCGTGAACCATGGTGGATTTTCCGCAGCCGGAGGGACCAGCAACAGCCAGGACCGTTCCGGTCTCCAGCTGCCAGGATACCTGGTCAATGACCTTATGCGTCCCGCCTTTCCCATATGTGACAGAGATATCTTTTACTTTCAGCATCTGGCTCCCCCCGTTCTTCTTTGGTTTCTATTTCAATTCTCCGATCAGTTGGTCAGGCTTTAAATCCGGGTTGCATAATTCCTTCTTAGCCGCCCATTCCACAGCTGCCTGTAAGTCCGCCGCCTTTGGCAGTTCATTTTTCCGGTAGTCCGGCAGCTTAATCGTTCCGGTGAGTTCTTCCGGATAGCCTGCCGCCTTGATGATCGTGGCTTCATACTCTTTTAACGGCGTGGTATTCAGATAATTAACCGCCTCATCGTATGCCTCATACATCTTTTTTATGGTATCGGATTTTTCATCAATGGCTTTCTTTGTAAATGCAGATACGGCCGGATACAGACCGTCGGTATTGGCGCTTCCAAGAACTACTGCGCCATCCTTGATCGCCAGGGTGGAAAATGGTTCCGGCAGAAGAACCAGATCGATCTTGCCGTTTCGCAGCATTTCAAGCCTGTCCGGGATCCGCGGTACCACCTGCTTGTCCAAATAGGTATCATCTAACCCGGCATTCGTTAAGATATAATCCAGGGAGTACTCGATCAGCGTGTTTTCCGAGATTGCAATGCTTTTTCCCGCGGCGTTCTCCAGGGAAGTGATTCCGGTATCCTTACCAGCCAGCAGTACATAGTCCCCGTCAGTGCATCCGGTTGCCTTTACGTCCAGTCCTGCATTCTGATACATGCACAGGCCGATGAAGTCCGTAAAGACCCCGTCTAATTCTCCTGCCTGAAGAGCTGCATCCCGGTCCTTTGCAGAAGAGAATACCTGCATATCCAACTGGACTCCGTACTTTTTGTCAAGCCCCTGTTCCGTGATGATGGTAAGGGGGACAATATCGGAAGAATACATGACTCCCAGATGAACCGTGGTATCGACGGGTGTCTTTGCCTTGCCGGCGCATCCGCCCAGGATAACCGCCGCTGTACAGCCAAGCAATGCCGTAAGAATTCCTGTTCGGCCTAATATATAATGTTTCTTAGAACTTTTTCCTGATTTTTTCATAGATTCTCCTTTTGCTTATTCGTTCCCTTTATTTCTTATTCTTCTTCTTTCCATCTGGGGTACCGGCGATTTTCCACCCCCAGGCAATCAAGTACCCGGCCGGCCATAAAATCCGCCATGTCGTCAAGGCATTCTGGCTTCTGGTAAAAGGCCGGCATAGCGGGAACGATAAATGCTCCGCACTCTGCCAGAGTCAGCATATTTTTCAAATGAATCTGGGACAGGGGCGTTTCCCTGGGCATCAACACCAGAGGACGCCGCTGCTTTAATGCCACATCGGCAGCCCGGGTCATTAAATCCGGTGTAATTCCTGCCGCAATGTGGGCCAGCTTTGACATGGAGCATGGTGCGATAATCATTCCATCCGTCAGATGGGAGCCGCTGGCAGCCGTGGAAAACAGATCGTTGTTATCTTCCAGGATTAGCTGACTTCTAAATCGTTTCTTAAAATCATCGATCCAATCTCCAGCTTCTCGTCCGGTTTCATAGGCCACGACCTCTTCCCCTGTTCCCGTTAGGATGAGCCGTACTCTGGCTCCGCTTTCCAGCAGGGCTTCTACTGTCCGAAGGCCGTAAATGCTGCCGCTGGCGCCTGTAATTCCAACTACATATTGTTTCATCGTCTGCTTTTTTCCCTTTCCATTCATTATAAGTACACATCCAAAGCTCCGAAGACCAGAAGCACGATACTGGTGATCTGGCTGATGCTGTAGGACGCGATATTGACATTTTCCAGATGATCCGGTGATACCAGCCGGTGCTGAATCACCATAAGGACCGCGATAATCCCCAGGCCGGTTCCATAGAGCACACCAAACTGGGGATAGAGCAGTACTCCGGCAATACACAGGCAAAGCAGTGCAGTCACATGGAACAGGGTACTGATCCATAATCCGCCTCTCACGCCAAACTGCACCGGAATAGAGTGGAGTCCGTTTGCCCTATCAAATTCATAATCCTGAGAACCATAGATAATATCGAATCCCGCAGTCCAGAGACAGTTGGCAGCCCCAAAGAAAAGCGGTATCAGAGAAAACTTCCCCGTTACCGCCAGCCAGGCCCCTACGGGAGCGCAGGCGCATGTGATACCCAGAACCAGATGGCATGTCCAGGTGAATCGTTTCGTGTAGGAGTAGATTGTCATCAGGAACAAAGCCAGAGGGGAAAGGAAGAGACATAGCAGGTTTAAACGGGAGGCGCTGAACACCATGACCAGAAAGCAGGCTGCCACCAGGACCAGGGTTTCCCTTTTTCCGATCTGTCCTTTGGGTATCTGGCGGCTTGCTGTTCTGGGGTTTTTTGCGTCGATCCTGGCATCCACCACCCGGTTTAAGGCATTGGCACCTGTTCTGGCGCTTAAAAAGGCAAGGGCAGCCCAGAATACGACTTTTGGATCCGGCCGTCCGCCTGAAACAGCAAGCAGGGCTACTGCGGCAAAGGCCAGGGAAAAGATGGTATGGCTGAACATGACCAGCTTCCCGTATTCATTCAATTTATTTACTATTTTTCCTATGATCGATCCCATAAGCACTCCATTTCGCTGACACCTTTTTTTTGATTTCGTCCGTCATCACGATATCTTCCGGCCAGGGACGGGAAAGTCCCTCCTCCAGACGCTTTCTTGTAGCATCGAAAGCCGCCCGCCTGCCATCCGTAAACATATCTCTGGTGACGTCAATATTATTGAATACCCGCCACATGACTGTGGAATGATCCGACGGGTCTATATCCTCGTCCACAACTAAAATGAGGGAAGCCTTTTTTTCTTCCAGCATGGCAAGGGCTTTTTGCCTTCCGCCCCAGGGCTGTTCCTTGCGGATAGAAACGATTTCAAGTGCTCCTTTGGTATATGCTTCTTTGCCTCTGCTGGTGGCATCTATGCCAAGCCGTCCGCCATACAAAGGATAATCGGAAGAGTGGTCCAGAGCATCTAGCGGCCCTTTGCTGACAACAAAATCTTCTTCCGGATGGGCGAAGCGCAGGACCTCCTGCCAGACAGCTTTCGCATCACTTGGATCTATGGTTTCATCGACCGCCACGATCATCTTTGCCGTTCTCATCTGCCCCATGCCCCATATGGCGTTCATGACAGTTCTGGCAGCTCCCGGATAGGACGGCTTTACCGCTATCACTGCGCAGTTATGAAAGACTCCTTCAAATGGCAAATGGATATCCTGCAGCTCGGGAATCGCTGTTTTTAATACGGGAAGGAAGATGCGTTCCGTAGCCTTAGCCATATAGCAGTCTTCCATAGGAGGTTTGCCCACTACTGTGGCAGGATAGACAGGGTGTTTTTTACGGGTAATCGTTGTGACATGAAATTTGGGATACCAGTCTGCCAGGGAATAATATCCGGTATGATCTCCGAAAGGTCCTTCCCAGACCAGTTCTTCCTGAGGATCTACATAGCCTTCCAGTACAAATTCCGCATCCTCCGGCACGTAGAGATCGTTGGTGATGCATTTCACCATTTTTACCGGCCTTTTTCTTAAGAATCCGGCCAGCATCATCTCATCCAGTTTCGGCGGAAGAGGAGCTGTGGAAGCATAAGTCACAGCCGGGTCGCATCCAAGTGCAACGGATACGGGCATGGGACAGCCTTTTTTCCGGTATGCTTCGTAAATACCGGCCCCATCCTTGTGTTTCTGCCAGTGCATGGCCGTTGTCTTGGAATCCAGCACCTGCATCCGGTACATGCCTATGTTTTGAAGCTTTGTATCAGGATATTTAGTAAAGACAAGTGGAAGTGTAAAGAAACGTCCTCCGTCAAGAGGCCAGCAATGCAGAACCGGCAGCTGTTCTAAGTCTGGTTCTCTCTCTATAACCTCCTGGCAGCTGGGTCTTTTGACATGAAACCGGCTCCTGAGAGGAAAGCAGCATAACAGGCGCAGGAGCTTTGGCGAAAAAGAGATCAGCTTTAAAAACGATGTATAATTCCCAAAATCCAGATAGGCACCTATTTCCGCTGCGATATCGTCTAAGTTATCCGCTCCAAGAGAAAGGGCCATTCGCTTATCGGTGCCAAAGGCGTTCATCAGCACCGGATAAGGAGAGCCCTCCACATGTTCAAACAAAAGCGCTTTGCCACTATTACCTTCTGACTTGCAGACCCTGTCTGTGATCTCTGTTATTTCCAGGAGAGGGGATACTTTCTCCGTCACCCGGATCAGTTCCCCTCTCTCTTCCAATTTATGAATAAAACCCTGTAGTCCTCGGTATGACATATGGCCTCCTAACGGTCATGGCTGCGGTACGCTTCGTAGCCGCTGCTGGTTTTGATGGTACTATCCGGCAGAACCCACATCGCTTCTACGCCCTCCATATCTTCAATCATAGCCAGTCCCTTCTCATAGGGCACATTAAATATGGCGGTAGACAGCGCATCTGCCCAGCCAGAATCCCTGCAAACAACGGAAACTGCCCGGAAGTATGCTGCAGGCATCAGTGTCTCAGGATCGATAATATGGTGATATTTCACCCCATCCACAATGTAATACCTTTCATAATCACCGCTGCTGACGAGAGAAAAGCCGTCTAAATCCAAAGTATCAATGGCCTTTTTATCACTGTCAAGATCCGGATTTTGGATATCCAGCTTCCAGGACTTTCCGTCTCCCCGGATACCGATGGCACGGATATTGCCTCCTACACTGAGAAGAACATGGTCAATCCCCTTGGCTTCCAGAGATCTTGCTGCCAGTTCCGTGGCGTAGCCTTTTGCAATGGCTCCCACATCCAGGCTCATATCAGGATCCTCCAGGTATACGGTGGAGGCATCTTCATCGATAATGACCTTTGAGAAATCCGTATGTAGGGCTGCCTCTTTCAGTTTATCCATAGGGGGAACCTGGGCGGTTTCCGGGTTATCGATGCCCTTTGTGCGATAGTCGTGCCAGATGGACAGAACACTTCCCATGGCTACATTTACTTTGCCGTCTGTTTTTTCATAGGCTTCTTCCGCCACCTTTAACATATCGATGATCTTCTGGTCGACTTTTACGGGACTTATCCCGGCATTATCATTGATGGTCTTAATATTGTTTATACCGTCATAATCATTGTAAATATCATATAGCTCATGGTACGTCTCCAGCTCATCATGAACGTCCGTTGCAATCTGGGTAAATTCCTCTTTATTCTTTGCATATCCGACGATCTGGGTGACGGTATCGAAGAGTTTTAAGAACTCGGCATGAAATCTTTGATCCTTTTTAGCTCCTATGGCGGCGGTATTAACCGCCGCCATAGTAAGCGCTGCCAGAGTTCCGGCAATTATTATAAATGTTATTACTTTTTTATTTTGCATTTGCTTCTGCCTTGGAGATTCCTTCCTGGAAGTCACCAATACCAACGGTTACGCTGGCTTTTAAGTCGGCATCAGTAGGTGCACCTTCTTTTTCATCAATTGCAAGACCGGTGATTTCACTGGCTGTCTTGCCAACTGCATAAGCTGCGAAACTAGCAGCCTGCTCATTCCACTCTTTTCCGATTGCGGAAGCTTTTTTCATGCCATAGGCTTCACCTAACTGATTCTTGGTCTTGAAATCAGCAGCTTTTAAATCGCTGGTGATCTTACCGGCAGCGTCGAAGTTTACATTGACCTGAGAAGCGTCAAGAACACAGCTTGTAATCTTACCATCTGCGCCAAAGCTGGCAATGGTGTAGGTTGAATAAGCCTGTGCTACACCATCAGCATCTGCGGCTGCATCTTTGGATTTGCTGATGCCTGTAACGATACCATAGCCCAGCTTGTCGCCAGCTAAAGCGCCTGTGCTCTTAGCATTTGCAACAGCCTGCTCAACAACTTCGATAAAGTCTCCGATATGAACAGTGATGGTAGCCTTTAAGTCTGCATCGTCTGCAACACCATCTGCAGAAACGGCAATGCCTTTTACTTCATCGGCAGTTTTTCCGATTACATACTTAGCAAAGCCATCAGCCTGCTCGTTCCACTCTTTGCTGATACCGGAAGCTTTTTTCATGCCATATTTTTCTCCCAGCTCATTCTTGGATTCCACAACGGTACCAAGATCTGTAAGAAGTTTTCCTTCTTTGGAAAAATTCACTTTGGTCTGAACGGAATCAATTTTACAGTCTACAATCTTACCGCTTTCATCTACTAATACGGCTGCGAACATGGTATCTACTTCTGCAAGACCATCTTTTTCGCCTGCCTCTGTGGATTTGCCGATGGAAGAAATTGCTGCATAACCGGTAGAGAGAGCGCCGCCTGCTGCTTCAGTCTTTGCAGCTTCTGTGGTGGCCTCAGCCTGTGTGGTAGGTGCTTCCGTTGTTGCTGCCTCTGTCGGTGCTGCAGTAGTTGGTGCCTGTTTTAAATTGGATGAACACCCTGCCAGGATTGTTGCTGCCGCCATAAGACCGCAGCCTAAAGCTAATACACGTTTTTTCATAGATAAAACTCCTCCTTATGTTGCTTTATATTATTATTTTTTAATACCATAATAAGATTTATCCACCACGGTCATGATCCTGGCCATTTTGGCCTCAGATAAATTAAGAGTTCCGATGGTGCTTACTGCTTTTGTATAGTATCTGCCAGCCATTGCTTTTGTATAAGCAGTTCCGCCGGCTTCCAAAACTCTGTCATAGAGTTCCTTTGCGGAAACCAGGCCGTTTTTAACTTGTTTTAAAAAGTTCTCATCCTGTTTCATGGCATGGATGAGAGGCAGGGTGACAACTCCTTCTTCATAATCGGACCGGACGTTTTTCTTAGCATCACTTTCGTCCATCTCATAATCAATGCAGTCATCCATAAGCTGAAAAATCATGCCTACATCGTTGCCGACCTTCCGGTACATGCGGAGCTTTCTCTCATCCTTTGTGGACAGCATGGCGCCGCCGTGAAAGGATGCTTCAAAAAGCGCCGCCGTTTTTCCTTTGATGATGCTTAGATAGCGGTAAACGGATAGATCCAGGTTCCCATTGTTGATTTCCTGGCGTAATTCTCCCAAGCAGATCCTGCATAGATAATTGGACATATCCAGGGCTTCGTATTCGTCTCTTTTAGGAATGGAAACCGCAAGTTTAAGTGCCAGGGATAAGAGGTAATCTCCGCAAATGACCGCCGCCTTTTTGCCAAATCTCTTTTGAAGCGTGTCGATTCCCCGCCTTGTATCAGCGTCATCGATCACATCATCATGGACCAGGGTGGCCAAATGCAGCAGTTCTACTGCAGAAGCCAGGGTAATGGCTTCTGCAGGAACTTTATCCTCTTCATCCATGGAACAGGCCATCAGCCCATAAGCACGGATGAACTTACCTGTGGATTTTGCCAGATGGGCTGTATAAGTCCTGATGACAGGAGGCGCTGAAGATAAATGCTTTTCCACAGCTGATGCCATTAATTGGAAAGCCTCTTCAAAACCATACCGCAGGCTGTCCGCATCCTCCAACATTTCTCTATTAGTCATTGTATAAATACCACTTCCTTATAAAAGGAAGTTTTCTCCATTTTTTCTTAAGCCAGGGCATGAAATAATAATCAAGGCCAAGGGTTTTGCCGCCGCCGACTAATACTGCGATACCGGCGAAAATCATCCAGAACGTGCTTAAGTAAAGACCAGTCGTACACACGAACATGAACTGAAGCACCAGGGAGGCTGCTGAGGAAAGGAAGTTGAATAATCCCGCCATTAAGGCAAGACCGATCAGGATCTCTGCAATCACGATACCGCGCTGCATGAACAGCTGAAGTCCGCCGTTAGGCAGGATCACAGTGTTTACAAACCAGTTCATAGGAGCAAAATCCAGTTTAAAGGCATAATCTGACAGTGTCGAATGGGATATGCCTTTGGAACTGACGAGGGTAGCGTCGATCAATCCTAAAATATGATAGGAGAAAACCGCAACACCGCTGGAAACTGCATCTGCAGCACCAGCAGCAGCACCAGTGGCACTTGCTACCGCATCTGCAGCAGCCGAAGTAGCACTGGAGACAGCATCCGCTGAAGGAGCAGCTCCTCCGATTCCACTGATCCCGTAGGGAGCCAGAATGTTATTGAAGAATTGATTGGCTCCTCCAAAAAATCCGCTCAGCATGGGCTGATCCATCCAGCCTTCAACAATCTTCATAATGCCTTCAAATACCCATACAGCACCCAGCCAAACGCGCAGAGGCATCAGCAGGAAGCTTGGGGTCCTGTTGGAAAAATGGCCTCCCAGGAAGCTTCTGCGGTTGCGCACGGTAAAGAATTCGTGGCACACATAGCTCCAGACCTTATTCCAACCCAATACCTGAATAAAATATATAACATTGATAAAATGCTTGGAAAGCATGGCAAAGAAGGAACACAGGTTAAACATAAGATTGGGAAGTCCTACCCGTGCCACTCCGTAGCGGCCGCCTACAGATACCATAACGCCATGGAAGGAAGGTTTATACTCCTCCATCGCTCCTGTACCGGCAATGGCACATACCAGATTATGGGCGGCTGTATGAGCGCTCTGCTCGCAGTTTTCTACCATCTGGGGAACAGGTGCATCTTCTCCCTGAGGTACATACATCATATTGTCACCGACTACGTAAACTTCTTCGTGGTCTTTGGCTCTTAAGAAAGAATCTACCTGGATTCTTCCGCGCCCTACGGATTCAAGCGTCTTGGCCGCTTCTCCTGTAATATCTGCGCTTTCAATACCGGCGGTCCAGATCGTTGTACCGGATGGATAACGGTTTTTCCTGCCATCCTGATTCAGTTCGATGAAATCCTCGCCAATGGCGGTCACGCCGGTTTCCATCATTACTTTTACGCCCATCTTTGTCAGGCGCTTTTCTACCTTGCCGGACAGCTTCTCCGGAAGAATGGGCACTGCCCGCTTTAGAACATCTACGTTATACATGGAGACGAGTGACGGTTCTATTTCATACTCATCACATAGGAAGGGCACATATTCTGCCAGTTCTCCAGCCATTTCCACACCGGTAAAACCTGCTCCTACGACGTAGAACGTTAAAAGGCGGCGTCTTTCCGCCTCGTCCGGTTCACAGGCAGCTTTGCGGAATACATGGTGAATCCGTTCTTTTAATAATACAGCATCTTCATAAGACCAAAGTTTATAAGAATTCTTCTCTGCGCCTTCCACACCGAAATAGGTAGGCTTAGAGCCAGCGGCCAGGATCAGGTAATCATAATCGTATTCCCCCTGGTTTCCTGTCAGCTTCTTCTCTTCAATGGAAATCTGGCTGATGGTGTCAGTAATGATTTCCACATTCCTTCCGGCAAATACTTTTTTCAGGCTGATACGGATACTGTCTTCCTCTACCCTTCCAGCGGCCACTTCATGAAGTTCTGTGAGCATGGTATGGAACGGATGCCTGTCTATAATGGAGATACTTACCTCGTCCTCCATCTTCATCTTGCGGAATTTTTTTTCTAATTTTTTGGCAGTTAAAATACCGGCATAACCGGCACCTAACACTACTATTCTTTTCAAGTCTTCCCCTCCTTGTATGATAGCGGCTCGCAAAATGCCACTTTGATATTATTATAACATATGGGAATGATTTTTACCATAATTTTATCGTAAATCAATCACTTTTTCCACTTTTTGTAACTTATTACATAGATAGAGGATCGTCTTCCCAAAGAAGCCGATCATTCGATTCCAGATCTCCATGAGCGAAAAGAATCGGGCCGGCTATGCAAGGTGTTCTATAATGATTTTGGACTAATTTTTATTTTATAAACAAGGCAGTTATGTTATAATAAAATCTCGGGATATATACATTTAAAAGAAATAAGAGGTAACAGATGAAATTTGTAAAAAAATTAACAGTAATACAAAAAAGAGAGCTGATCCTGGTTGCCGCCATTCTGGTGATATCAGGACTGCTCTCCGGGATATTTTATGCCAAAAACAGAAAGCCGGCGGAACAGGTGGTGGTCACTGTAGACGGCAAGACCGTGGTGACCCTGGATCTTCATAAAGATGCTGACATGGTTATTGATGGGTATGGCGGTACGGATCATCTGATCATTAAAGACGGTTATGCCAGCATTACGGAAGCTTCCTGCCCTGATAAGGTATGTGTCCGCACAGGGAAGATCCACAGAAGCGGGGAACTGATTGTCTGCCTGCCTAATCGGGTGGTTGTCACAATCGAAGGGGAAGATTAAGGAATTGCCGAATATATCTCCTGTTTCTGGAGAATCATATCCAATATCGGAATAAAATGTACCGTTATGTAAAAATATTTACGGGTTTTGGGGCTAATTGATCCTGGGGATCAGGGAAGGAGCTGATATGGGCGTGGTTCAGACGACGGTTCGCATAAGTGAGATTGAATTAAAAGGATTTAAGAATACCCAGTACGGCAGAATTATAATGCCGTCTGCAGGGAATAAGGATTATTTCTCAAAAACAGCGGACATTCTCGGCATTTATGGTCAGAATGGTTCGGGGAAAACAGCGGTTATTGAAGCGATGGAGTTCGTTCAGACTTTGCTAACGGGCCGGCCCCTGTCCAGGGAAGTGGTTCATTATATTTCCAAAGACATGGAAACCTGTACAATTACCGTTAAGTTTATAATCCAGACAGACAGTAAAAAAACCATGGCTGAATATTCTGTCCAGTTAAAAAGGATTTCCAAAAGCGAGTTTGAGATAGTACACGAAGCCCTCTGTTCCGCTGCCTGGACTGGAGAAAAGTTTGAAAGCAAAAAAACCTTGATCGATTACGGACTGCATTCAGAAGGGCCGGTATTTACACCGAAATACCGGCTGGAAGATTTAATACGGGAGAATGATGAAAACAAAGTAAATTTAAGCGTTGCAAAAAAAATTGCACGGAAGGATCTGGTTTCTTTTATCTTCGGCCCGGAAGGCAGGGGGGTATTTTTATCCGCTTCTGAAGGTGCATCTGAGGATTACGCTTATATCATCCAATCACTTTATCAACATGCAGGCATGAACCTGTTCGTAATTTCCAATGCCCGTGCAGGAGCGATCAGTATGGATTTCATGATCCCGTTTGCGTTCCGGCTTGATCTCGGTGAGAGGATCGCAAAGGGTGATTTGCTTATAAGGCTTGATGAACCCTCGGTGATCAGTAAAGAACATTTTGGAATGGCCAGGAAGATCCTTCATGAGATGAATGTGGTTCTTGACGCCATGATCCCCGGCCTTTCCATTGGGATTTATGATTTTGGAGAGCAGCTTCTTGAGCGGGGAGAAACAGGACACAGGGTCGAATTAATTTCAAAACGCGGAGAAATTACGATTCCCCTGAAATATGAGTCGGAAGGGATCATTAAGATCATTTCTGTTCTAAATGCCCTCATGTGCGTTTATAACAACGCTTCCATGTGCTTGATCATTGATGAACTGGATGCAGGGGTATATGAATATCTTTTAGGGGAACTGCTTTCTGTCTTTGAAAAGGGTGCAAGGGGGCAGCTGATCTTCACATCCCATAATTTGCGGGCATTGGAAATGATAAATAAAAGCAGCATTGTTTTTTCCACCACAAATCCTTCCAACCGGTATATTCGTCTGCAGAACATAAAGAGCAATCATAATTTGCGGGATATGTATTTGCGGAGCATCATATTGGGCGGTCAAAAAGAAGCTATTTATGAAGAGACAGACAGTGTGGAAATTGGCCGTGCATTCAGGCGTGCCGGAAAGGCGGTAAGGGATGGCGGCCAAGACTAAAAAAGTAATCCTGTTTATCGTAGAAGGACCCACTGACGAGGAGACATTAAGTCCGGTTCTTAAAAAAGCATTTCAGAGAGAAGATGTCCGTTTCCATGTGGTTCACGGCGATATGACAAGCAACTGGTCGGTATCAGGCAACAATGCCGTTAAAACGGTTTATGAGCATATAGAGGTGGAAAGAAAGCGGTATGGCTTTGATAAAAAAGACATTCTTAAGGTGATTCATCTTGTTGACATTGACGGGGCGTTTATTCCGGCGGACAAGGTCATTAAAAGTGCAACGGGGACAATCCGATATTTTGATGACCGGATCGAATCGGCAGATCCTGAGGGGGTCATTGACCGGAATTCGAGAAAGTCCCAGGTGCTGTACCGGCTTAGTACGGCTGACGCAGTCGGTAAAATTCCGTATTCTGTTTTTTATTTTTCCCGGAATCTTGAACATGTGCTTCATAACAATAATGGGAATCTGACTGACGATGAAAAGATAAATTATGCAGATGCTTTTGCAGATAAGTATGGTTCCGATCAGAAAAGCTTTCAGGCTTTTATTGCATCGGATGATTTTGCAGTGCCGGGGGATTTTCGTGAGACATGGAACTTTATTATGCAGGGCCTCAATTCATTACACCGGCACTGTAATCTCCATCTGCTTCTTAAAGAAGGTTAACAGGAAGGAGAAAGTGGTATTTATTTGAAAAAACCGGAATGATGGTTCAGGAGAGGGAATAACATAGAATAAACATATTGTGCAGAGCGAAATCATGGGATACTATATAACCGTTGAAAAGAATGTAAACATTTACGTAGAGGATCTTAATCCGGATTGCGAAAATACCATTTTATTTCTTCATGGATGGCCGGGAAGCCATAAGCTTTTTGAATACCAGTTTGATGTGCTTCCCGCCATGGGGTTCCGCTGTATCGGCATTGATACAAGAGGATTCGGGGATTCCGACAAGCCGTTTTGTGGGTATGATTATGACCGGCTGGCCGATGATGTCAGAGTGGTCATTGATGTACTGAAACTTAGGAATATTACCCTGGCAGGGCATTCCACCGGAGGGGCGATTGCCATAAGGTACATGGCAAGGCACAGGGGCTTTGGGGTAGCAAGACTTGCTTTATTCGCTGCCGCGGCGCCAAGCCTTATTAAACGACCGAACTTTCCTTATGGAGTTGATAAAGACGTAGTTACTCAAATCATTAACGGAACTTACGCCGACCGCCCCAACATGTTAACTAATTTTGGAGATATATTTTTCTTCCAGCATATTACTTATCCGTTCTCTCAATGGTTTTTCCAGCTTGGTCTGCAGGCAGCCGGCTGGGCGACGGCAGCCATTGCAAATACCTGGCTGGAAGAGGTATTATTTTCGGATCTGGAGGAAATTGATGTTCCAACTCTGATCATTCATGGGATCCATGACCAGATTGTCCCTTATGCTCTGGGTGAGATCCAGCATCAATGCATTAAAAACTCCAGGCTGGAATCCTTTGAATTCAGCGGTCATGGGGCCTTTTATGACCAAAAGGACGAATTCAATAAGGTTCTGGCCGAATTCGCCAGCGGGGATTGTTAGAAAGAGGGTAAACGGTACCATTTGTTAAGAACATAAAAAAAGGGCGTTGATTTTTAATAGATCAACGCCCTTTCATATGGCATTTTGGAGTTCTGTTTTACTTAATACTTTTCAAAGGACGATTCTGTTCTGGCTTCATATTCGTACTCTTTTGTGCTTTTTATCTCTGGCTTTTGTTCTGTATCCAATTGGAATTTTTCTACTTCTTCCCGCAGTGTATTGGCCTGGGCGCTCATTTCCTCACTGGAGGCCGAATTTTCCTCAGCTGTTGCTGCATTTGCCTGTATAACGGCCGATACCTGTTCCAGTCCTATGCGGATCTCATCAATGGAAGAGGCCTGCTCAGAAGCCGATTGGTTGATCTTATTGACGATATCATTGATAAAGCCGGTGGTTTTATCGATATCATTCAGAATCTGGGCGGTTTTCTCAGTGATTTCAGTGCCTTCCTGTACCGCGTTTACGGAATTTTGTATCAGCTCTGCTGTCTGCTTTGCGGCCTCCGCGGATTTGGCGGCAAGGTTACGGACTTCGTCAGCGACTACGGAGAAGCCCTTTCCTGCGGTTCCTGCCCGGGCGGCTTCAATGGCTGCATTGAGGGAGAGGATATTAGTTTGGAACGCAATGTCCTCAATAACCTTTGTTATATTGGTTATCTGATCGGAAAAGATAGAGATATTGTCCATTGCTTTTGTAAGCTGCTTCATATGAGTACCGCCGTTTTTAACGTTATGGCTGGTTTGAACGACATACTCGGTTGCTTTAATAACATTTTTTGAATTTTCTGCAGCCTGTTCCGTGATGCTTGCAATGGAGGCGGACAGTTCCTCTACGGATGCGGCCTGTTCTGTGGAACCGGCTGCAAGCTGCTGTGCTCCTGCCGATACCTGTTCTGTTCCTGTATTTACCTGTTGTGCGGCAACATCGATCATAATGAGGGTATGATTTAAAGAGGAAACGGTTTTTATAATTGCCTTTT
This sequence comes from Lacrimispora sp., assembly GCF_032078915.1. Taxonomy (GTDB): domain Bacteria; phylum Bacillota; class Clostridia; order Lachnospirales; family Lachnospiraceae; genus Lacrimispora. Next base: position 109,647 of record NZ_DAMAUN010000005.1, read on the forward strand.
TAATAGCTGCAAAGTCCCCCACATAGTCTAAATTCATGGAGAAACGCATATCTCCCTGTGACAGAAGGTTCAGCTTTTCCGTAATGTCACGGATATAGGAGGTTATGGCAGCATTTGTATTTCTGATGTTTTCAGCCATGCTTCCCAGCTCATCCTTGCTTACATATGTAATCTGAGCCTGTAAATTTCCCTTTGATATCTCCTTGTAAACCAGTTCGATTTCTTTCACAGGATCCAAAATCGATTTTCTGATGATCATGGTAATGAAAAGGGTAAACAACAGGGAAATCAACAGAGACAAGGAGAAGGAGAACCAGGCTGATTTCATGAAGTTCTGCGCTTCCTGCTTTTGGGAAACGGCAAACTGCAGCTGGATCGTTGAAAAACCTGATAAGATTTCTTCGGCCTGATCAATGGCAGGTGAATAATTGTTTTTATAAGACTCATAGGCCTTGCTGCTGTTTCCTTTGGAGGAAGCTTTTAGCAGCCCTGAAATCTCTTCTCTGGCGGACTTGGTCTTTGATAACAAATCTCTTAACTGTGCGATATCGTTATCTCTTGCGCTGGAAGTCTGGTTGCCTGCAAAGGCCTCCAATGCGCCGGAAACGCTTTCTTCCTGTTCCTGGGCCTTGGCTAGACTATCCTGTACGGCCTGATTATCATCGTCAAGAATTGCCTGAAGAAGATATTTTTGTGCCGAGGCCAGCCCGGATCTCATGGTCCATGTGCTGTTGGAGTTTGGTACGGTATAGCGGTAATAGCGTTCCACCTGGAATCCAAGATTTTTCGTGTTCCATGCGGATATTGAAGTAGATGCTATAATGATCAGCAGTATTATGCCAAAACCTAGAATCAGTTTTTTGCCGACAGATAAGTTTTTAATCAGAGAGCCTGCTTCTTTGCCGGAATCATCGGCATTCGTATTCTGTTTTTTCATCTTATCGTTCCTTTCCCGGTTTTTTAACCGGAATGTATATAGTTTGGAAAGTGCGTTTTGCGTCATATTATATATCGGAACGATAAGGCTAATCATAAGAATCCACTTATTATTTTTTTAACGGTACAGGCTGCTTTCATGATCTGTTAAAGAATGCGGATCCCTAAAGGAAAGGAATAGAAGAAAAAAGCCTCCGGCTTTTGTGCCGAAGGCTTTTTGAACATTATTTTGTAGATGAATTATAGTTTGCAATGGCTGCATTTACTTTTTCAGCCAGGAAACTTACCGCCTGCTCCGGAGTGTAGGTGCCGTCATAGGTCTTCTCCATTGATTCGTTAAAAATTGTTCTGGACTCGGTTGCTACTCCGGATAATACACCTGAGGTGTATCCGTTGACAGGGGTAGCCTTTAACTGGTTGATGGCTGTGGTAAAGTTGGGGTTCTGAGCTATGAAATCCTTCATGGCAGGAGTTTCATAAGCGTCCGGGTTAACTGCGAAGTATCCGGTGGACATACTCCAGGTGGCCTGTGAATCCGGTGTGGTGGTAAATTCGATGAACTTCCAGGCAGCGTTCTTTTTCGCCTCATCCTTATTGTCCATCATCCACAGGGATGCGCCTCCAATGATGACACCGCCATCGGCAGCAGATGCATCGATCTTTGGAAGATATCCGGTACCGATCTCAAAGTCGCTGCTTGCCGTAGCATTTTTAAGAATTGCTGTGGATTCAATGATCATGGCAGTCTGACCTGAGAAGAATGCGGTCTGGGTATCAGCGGTGGTGCTGCCGTAGTTAGCCACATAACCGGAATCCATAAGCTTTTTCCAGGTTTCAAAGATCTTAAGCCCTGCTCCGTTGTTTAAGAAATCCACTTCAGTAGCTGGTGCTTTCCGCCCGTTTTCATTGTTTGCATAAAATTTTCCCTGGCCGGCGATCTGCTGTTCAAAGAACCAGCCGTAGATGGCCTGGGCATAGCCCACAGGAGCTGCTTTGCTTTCCACGATTTTTTTAGAGAATTCCAAAACCTCGTCAAATGTTTTGGGCGGGGTGTTGGGGTCCAGACCGGCTGCCTTAAAAACGTCCTTGTTGTAATACAACATTGGAGTGGAGACATTAAAAGGCATGGACATCTGCTTTCCGTTTACCGTATAGTAGCTGGTGATGATATTCATAACCGTAGAAGGATCAAAGTTTGTAGAGGCAAACATATCCTGTACCGGAATGGCATGGCCGCTGTCGGTCATAAACTTTGTGCCGATGTCATACATCTGGCATACGTCCGGCATGCTGCCGCTCTGCATGGCTGCTTTCAGCTTGGTGATCAGGTCATCATAGTTACCCTGATATTCACTTTTTACCTCAACTTCATTCTGTGACTCATTAAAGGCTTTAACAAGAGCTTCTGTTGCCTCTCCGTTGACACCTCCCATTGCATGCCAGAGGGTGATGACTGTTTTGCCCCCCTCAGTTGGAGCGTTTGCGTCAGCAGCCGCTTTTGTGGCTGCGGCTTCTGTGGAACCTGCCGCTGTGGTTCCCCCGGAAGTAGCGCTTCCACCGCATGCAGCAAGAGTCATGGACATGACAGCAGCCATAATCGCCGCAAGCCACCTTTTTCTTCTTTTCATAGATATCCTCCTTTAAATTATATAGTTTTATCTCTATACACTGCCCTTTGGGCATGTATGAAATATTTACCCTTTTACGGAACCTGAGGTGAGGCCGGAAATCAACTGCTTCTGTCCCAGTATAAATGCCAGGATCGAAGGGACGAGGATGATCATGGAACCGGCCATGACCGGACGGAAGTCTGTGGATTCCGCGCCCTGAAGCATTCCAAGACCGATCTGGACGGTTCGCATGTTCACCGAATCTGTAACAAGAAGCGGCCATAAATAGTGGTTCCAGCTTTGAAGGAATGTGTAGATCCCCAGAGCGCCCATGGAAGGCTTTACAAGGGGAAGGGCAATGAAACAGAAGAAGCGGAAGTTACCGCATCCGTCAATATCCGCTGCCTCCTTTATCTCCATTGGAAGCTGCAGGAATGCCTGCCTCATGTTAAATACTGCAAATGCAGATGCCACGTTTGGAAGGATCAGGGCCGTATAGCTGTTCTTAAGCCCTAAATCGCAGATGATTAAATAGTTTGCAATGATGATGGCCTGGCTTGGGATCATCATGGTAGCCAGCATCAATAAAAACAGGGCATTCCTACCCCGGAATTTCATCATGGAAAATGCATAGGCCGCCAAAGCCCCGGTAACGATCTGTCCAAAGGTAACAGTACAGGATACGATCAGGGAATTCTTTATGAAGGTAAAAAACGGGGCCAGCTGCAGGGCTTTTATGTAATTGTCCGGGATCAGCTGTTTTGGCCAAAAGCCCCCGGAAAACACTTCCTTCATGGTCATCATGCTGACGTTAAAACAGTAAACCACCGGTGAGATAATGATGACTGCAAAAAGGATATTTAAGGCATAAAGTAAATATTTAACCAGTTTGTTTTTCATCAGTAGGTCACCTTCTTTTCCAGTCTAAATTGAATCAATGTCAAGACCATCAGGATTATAAACAGGACGATGGATTCCGCACAGGCCATGCCGAACCGGCTGTTCATAAATGCCTCCTGATAAATCTGGTACACAATGACATTGGTGCTTCCGGAAGGACCTCCCTGAGTCATCAGCTTGACCTGAGCATAAGCCTGAAGGGCGTTGATGACGTTTATGATCAAAAGGAAAAACAGGGTAGGGGATATGCATGGGATGGTAATATGCCTGTGCTTGGCAAAAAATCCGGCTCCTTCAATGGCCGCGCACTCATACAGATCCACAGGGACACTTTGTAAGGCGGCCGTCAGGAATATAAAATTTAATCCGATGTTCATCCAGACGGTTACAAGAGTTACCGCACTTAAGGCGTATTTGGGATCTGTCAGCCAGCCGATGTGGGTTCCCAGGACCTTGTTGATGATACCAAGGCTGCTGTGAAAGATGAACATGAAAACAACGGAAGCCGCTGCTGCGGAAATGGCCATGGGAAGGGCATAAACTGTCCGGAACAGGTTTTTTCCCTTAATATCCTCATTGCTGATGATGGCCAGGACAAATCCGATCACAATGGAGCAGGCCACAGTCATCACTGCATATTGAAAGGATACCAAAAGGCTGTTTTGAAAGGCCTGGGAGGTGAAGATCGTAAGATAATTCCCAAGGCCGACAAAGGAGGAGACTGCCCCAAGGGGAGTCGTCATGGCAAAACTGAGCCATATGGTTTTGAGGAATGGCCAGAACAGGAAGGCCGAGAAGAAAAACATGGCGGGCAGCAAATACAGATAAGGCTCGATTGCCCGGAAAAACTGCTTCTTTTTCATGAAAAAATTATCCTCCTTTTCCTAAAAAGAAAAAAAGAATCAGCATTACATTTCGCCTTAGAGATAATGGCGGAAATGTAACGTCTGATTTCTCTTGCTCTCTAGCAAATGTTTCATTGACGTTAGTTTATCATATTAATTGTTATAATGCAACATATATTTGCGTTAATTAACTATAAAATTAGTGATATTTTGATATAATATTAACGAACATATAAAAATATGAATTAATTTTAATAAAAATATTGAGGAATTTAGGCATAAAAATATACTTAGTACACAATGGAGATTCCTGGCTGGCTTGTTTTTTAAAAAATGGCTGGATTATCCAGATACTGATCCGGTCTTCTGCCGTCAGGAATAGCCGCAAAACCTTACGAAACCCGAATGGCTATTCACAAATGCCAGGGAATAGGGTATAATAAGCCTATTGCACCGCAATCAGAAATGATATAGAAAGATGGGGATTGTTTATGAATGGTAAGAAAATTTTGTCTCTGGTGCTTGCTGTGTCAATGGCAACAGGGCTTAGCTGCATGACTTCCATGGCAGCAACCAGAAAGAAAATCACAACAGTAAACTTAACCGTGACAGCGGATATTGTGCCGGGCGGTTCTGTTTTTGGACAGCAGGCTGAGATAACGACAAAAAACAGCAAGATCGATGTGGGAGAATGCGAATTTACTAACAGCGGATTTCAATGGTATGAGCAGGATATACCAAGGCTGGAAGTGAAGCTGTATGCGCAGGAAGGATATTATTTTTCCATAGCAGAATCCGGCTTCACAATTGATGGAGGAACCTACGTAAAGCAGGCAAGGGAAGATTTCAGCCAGACGCTGACGGTGACCATAGATCTTCCCAAGGTCGGAGAGTTTACCCAGCCCATAGAAAGCGCAGCATGGAGTTCTAAAACTATGGCTGTGTGGAGTCCTGCCGCCGGGGCAGGAAGTTATGAAGTAAAAGTGTTTCGTGATGGAAAGAACACGGGAGGGGTAAAGACCACCGTGGGGACGAGTCTGGATCTTGGACTGTTAATGGGAAAGACCGGAAGCTACACGTTTAAGGTGCGTCCTGTCAACAAGCAGAATTCCGAAAATAAAGGTGACTGGGTGGAGTCTCCTGTCAATTATGTTGACGGGGCGGCGGCGGAGCAAAACCGTACAACTTCCCAAAGCAGCGGCGGCTGGAAACAGGACGGAACCGGCTGGTGGTATGCGAATCCCGACGGAAGCTATCCGGCCGGCACCTGGCAGAACATCGATGGACAGTGGTATTTCTTCAATGAGAATGGCTATATGGCTACAGGCTGGGTTGCATGGAGCGGGAAACAGTATTACTGCGATCCCACAGGAGGGCAGATGCTGGCAAACACCATAACGCCTGATGGGGCTAATGTTGGAGCCGACGGAGCGAAACTTCCTTAGGATAAAAAAATGGCGGGCTGCTTTTAGCGGTCCGCCTTTTTGACCGCCTGGAAACGGACCATTTGAAAAATACTTGTAGGATTAAAGATTCTATCATATAATAACAGGGCGGAGGCAGACATAAATGACAGTGAAAAAGACAGTAAAATTTTATAAGCGGGTATTGATAGCGGCGGCAATCCTCCTGGTCCTTTGTATGGCAGGATGTAGCCCAACTGCAAGCTCTTCCCCATTAACCCAAAGTGAAACGGGAAATGAGACGGGGACAGACCTAAGGGTTCATTTTATTGATGTGGGCCAGGGAGACAGCACCTTAGTAGAAAAAGACGGTCATTATATGCTGATAGACGCAGGGGAACGGGACCAGGGCGAGACAGTCGCTTCTTATCTGGAGAAACAGGGAGTGAAGAAACTGGATTACGTGGTCGGAACTCATCCCCATTCAGATCATATCGGCGGGTTGGAGACGATCATCCGGAAATTTGATGTACAAAAGGTCTTTTTACCGGAGAAAGAACATACCACAAAGGTTTATGAACGCCTGTTAGATGCCATAGCTGATAAAAATTTAAAAATAACCCTTCCAAAACCAGGGGAAAGCTACACCTTAGGAGATGCATCTTTCCAGATCATCGCTCCCAACAGGGATTATGGAGATAATTTAAATAACTGGTCCATAGGCCTTCGCCTGGTTTATGGAAAGAACAGCTTTGTCTTATGCGGAGATGCAGAAAAAGATGCAGAAAAGGATATGGTGGCTAACGGTTTTCCTTTAAAGGCGGACGTATTGAAGCTTTCCCATCATGGAAGCACCACCTCATCATCCGAAGGCTTTATGGATCTGGCTGATCCTGAATATGGAGTGATTTCCTGCGGGAAAAATAATGATTATGGCCATCCTCACAAGGAAATCCTGAGTATGTTAAAAAAGCGGAACATTAAGGTTTTGCGGACAGACCAGCTTGGAACCATAGTTGCGGTGAGCGACGGATCAAAAGTCACCTTCCCTGGAGTCACGGGAATCACGGAAGGAACCGATGGAGACAGGACACAAAGCACGGCAGCAGACCAGGATTATGTATTAAATACCAATACCAAAAAATTTCACCGGCCGGACTGCAAGTCTGCAGCTTCCATGAAGGAAGAGAACCGGAAAACCTATCATGGTTCCAGAGAGAATTTGATACAGATGGGATATGAGCCGTGCCAAAGCTGCAACCCTTAGCCTGGCACAGAAAGGGAAGGGAAAAGGTTATGAAGTATACCATTGACAGAATCGGGGAAACGGTAATTGTCTGTGAGGATGAGAACGGAGATATGCTAAAGGTTCAGGCCTCTGAACTGCCGGAAGGTGTAAGGGAGGGAGATATCCTTACAGAGACTGAAGGGACGTGGACACTTGAGAAAGAAGAGACGGAGAGGCGCAGGCAGAGAATTCGTGAAAAGCTGAGAGGGCTGACAGAATAGAGGATTAAAGAGAGCAAACTATGAAGAATTATATTATACTGGATCTGGAATGGAACCAGAGCGCCGGAGGGAAGGAGGAGACGGTAGAACACCTTCCCTTTGAAATCATAGAGATCGGGGCAGTAAAGCTTAATGAGGCCCTGGAGGAAGTGGAGGAATTTAAGCGGCTTATAAGGCCTCGAATTTATCCCCAGCTTCATGAAAAGATATTAGAAGTAACTCATATGGATCAAAAGCTTCTGATGGAAGAGGGTTGTAACTTTGAGGAAGCTGTAAAGGAGTTTCTCATATGGTGTGGAGAGGAACCCGTGTTTTGTACCTGGGGCTCCATGGACTTAACGGAGCTGCAGCGGAATATTGCTTTTTATGGAATTCCAAATCCCTTCCCCAAGCCCTTTCTCTACTATGATGTGCAGAAACTTTACAGCCTGCTTTATGGGGACGGCAAGGATAGGCAATCCCTTGACATTGCAGTGTTAGAGCTTCAGATCATGGAAGAGCGGCCTTTTCACCGGGCCCTTGACGATGCCCATTATACCGGGCGCGTTATGAATCAGATGGATTTTAATAAGGTCAGGGAATACTTGTCCACGGATTATTACCGCTTGCCGGAAAATAAAGAGGAAGAGGTATATCTGGTGTTTCCCGGGTATTCCAAATACATTTCAAGGCCCTTTGAGACGAAGCAGGATGCCATTGAGGATAAAACCGTTACCGATTTGATCTGCTGCAAGTGCAACCGGATGCTTCGGAAAAAGATCAGATGGTTTTCCGTGAACCAGAAGTTTTACACGGCTCTTGGTTTATGTCCTGAGCATGGAAATGTAAAAGGCAAGATCCGCATGAGGCGGAGCGATGACGGACGTGTCTACGTGGTTAAGACCATGAGGCTTGTGGGAGAGGAAGACGTCCGGGAGATTTACGAAAAAAAGGAAGAAACCAAAAAGAAACGGGTGCAAAAGACGAAGACCAGAAAGCAGAAAAAAAAGAAGGGGGATCCCCCCCTTTCCTAAATTTCGCTTTCCTTCATTCGGTATCCAACCCCGATTTCCGTAAAAATATATTTTGGTTCTGCCGGATTATTTTCAATCTTTCTGCGGATATGCGCCATATTGACGCGGAGGATCTGATTGTTGCTGTCTGCGTAAGGTCCCCAGATGTGGCTGATAATGTAGTCATAGGTCAGGACCTTGCCAGAGTTTTCCGCAAGAAGGGAAACCAGCTTATATTCGATCTGAGTCAAATGGATCTTCTGTCCGTCCAGTGTGACCAACCGCTTGGCAAAATCAATGAACAGGCCGTCACTGCTGTATGGGGTGGGAATGACAGATCCATCCACGGTGCTGACGGTAGGTCTTCCATGACGCAGGGCAGTGCGGATCCTGGCTAAAAGCTCGCTGGTTCCAAAGGGCTTGGTTATATAATCATCAGCACCGAAATCAAGAGCCGACACTTTTTCGTGCTCCTGGGTCCTGGCGGAGATGACGATAATAGGAATCGAAGTCCAGCTTCGGACACTTTTAATGATATCGATTCCGTCCAGGTCCGGAAGCCCTAAGTCCAAAAGGATCACATCAGGGCAAAGGGAATTGATCAAAGCCAGCCCATCCCGCCCGTTGTAAGCGGTATTTACTTTATAATCATGTCTTTCCAATGCACTTTCAATAAAGTTGCAGATATTCTTTTCGTCTTCAATCATGACGATTGTAAACTTACTCATAAGCATTCTCCCCTAATGGTAATGTAAATGTAAAAACTGCGCCATGTGCTTCATTTGCGGCTGTGATATTCCCGTCGTGGGCAGTAACAATGGCTTTGCAGATAGAAAGCCCGATTCCCATTCCCTTATGGGAATCATAGCTGCTGTTGGGCGATGAGGTGTAACCGTCAAATAAAGTCTTCAGCCGTTCCGGGGAAATTCCCACACCCTGATCCCGGACCTGAAACCAGGCATATCCATCCTGCACGAAGATCGACAGGCTGATGGGATCCGTTGAATTGGAGTGATAGACGGCATTTTCCAGTAAATTTATGATAACCTGTTCAATCAAAATGGCATCCATGGGAACCATGATGAACTCATCAGGAACCGTCACACGGACAATGGATTTCGGCAGTCTTTTATGAAAGCGTTCAATGGCCTCGGAAGCTACCTCTTCTAACGGCTCCGGCCGCTTTAAGACCTGAGCTCCGGTATCCCGGATCCTGGTCACGCTGAGCAGATTTTCCACCATATTTAAAAGCCAGTTGGCATCTTCCCGGATATTGGAGACCAGGCTGGTTTTTTCTGCCTCAGCCATAGTGTTTGTATTTTCCAGGTATGTGTTGCTGGCGCCGATGATACCTGTGAGAGGAGTCCGAAGGTCATGGGAAATGGCCCGTAATAGGTTTGCTCTCAAGGCCTCTTTTTCTGCTTCCATTAATAGCTTTTCCCGTTCGTTTAGGATTCGGCTTTGTTCCTTTAAATTAGTCGTAGTAGCGCTTGTAATGGTTGAAATGATCAGCAGTGCAAGGAAGGTAACGGGATATCCTTCCATTATAAAATTAAACGCCATAAATGGGTAAGTAAACACATAGTTTACACAGATCACACTAATAAAGGAGGCAATGACTCCCGGTATATAGCCGCTGGAATAACGGGAAATCACAACCACTGCCATCATATAGATGATTCCCACATTGTTAGTGTATCCTCCCAGTATGTGCATCACGTAGGAAAGGATGGTAGCAAGCAGGAGGGAAATAACGGTAATGATACAATTCCGAAGCAGATCTTTTTTGGATAATTTTTTCTGTATATTCATGAAAAACCCCTTGCTATCTAAGGTCATTTGAAACGGCTACCCCGCCGTCTTTTCCGCTTTGATGAATAGGAACTGCGCCTTTGTTCCAGAATACTGTTGAATTCATCCGCTGAAACACCGGAGTCCCGAAGGCGTTTCATGCGCTGCTCCCGCCTGATAAGGAAATCCTGGGCTTCTTTATGTTTCCAATATAAGAAAAAGGCAGCTGCGCCTCCTATTACAGTGATTGCTCCCACGCTTCCTAATATCAGCCAGGCGGTTAAAGGGATCTCAAAGGGCCTTAGAGCCTTTTCCCGGTAATCTTCCGTTTCTTTCTCCGAACGTTTTCCGGAAGGAGTTACGGAAGTCTGGGCGGCTGACGGGTCTAATGCTTCGCCGGATCCGGAAGACGTTTCGGCCTGGGGAGCAGTAGCGATCCCGGTTTCCGCTTCCTTGTTCTGGAATAAGGCGTCATTCACCTCTAAGAAGGTACAGCCTACGACCCGGTCATTATACCGGTAATTTATTTTCGCAATGGAATTTGGAGGGTCACCCGATGAAATATCATAACTGAGTTCCGCCTTTGCATCGGAAAAGTCAGCTGTTTTAGGCAGGATGATCCGGCTGTCAGGATCTAAAATCAGGGCCTCAGGTCTGGTGATTGACAAACCGCTGAAATTCAAATCGCTGGTAATGGAACTGTAGGTTTTTTCATAATCTGCAGCTTTTAAGGAGACAAAATTTGCAAAACCAAAGTCCATGAGATTTTTAGTGTCTGTCCAATACTGGGGAGTTGATCCCTTTAAAATTATGGTAATCAGCCTCAACCCGTTTTTTTCCGCACAGGTTATCAGGGTATTGCCGGCCAGTGTGGTGTAGCCTGTTTTGCCGCCGATGATGCCCGGATAGTAGAAAGGAGTGCTTTTTCTCATCATCTTATGACCAGGATAGATGGTAAGCCCTTCTTTATTAATGGAGTTAGGCGGAAGCTTATAAAAGGTTGTGGAGTCGATATCTTCAAAAACAGGATTATTAAAGGCTGCTCTTGCGATGAGGGCCATGTCGTAGGGGGAAGTATAATGCTCCGGGTTATTTAAACCGCTGGGATTGGCAAAATGAGTATTGGTACATCCAAGCTCCTTGGCACGTACGTTCATCATATCTGCAAAAGCTTCGGTGCTTCCCGCCACATGCTCTGCAAGGGCGTTGGCTGATTCATTGGCTGATTTAAGCAGAAGGGCATAGAGGCAGTCCCTGACAGACAACTTGTCCCCCTCATTGATCCCGGCATTGCTGCTACCTGATTCTACATTAAATACGGCGTTATGGGAAAATGTTACGGTTTCATCAAGACTGCATGTTTCAATGACAAGAAGCGCAGTCATGACCTTGGTAATGCTGGCCGGAAAATATTGGTTGTGTATGTTCTGGCCCCACAGAACGGTTCCGGTGTCTGCATCCATCAGAATGGCTCCCTGTGCCTGGACCGACGGGCCGGAAGGCCAGTCTGCGGCCCCCAGAGAAGTCCCGGTAAAAGAGGAGACAAAAAAAGGCAGGCACAGAAAAAAAATAAAAATCTTTTTTATATATTGAGTCATATTGAGTAATCTCTCCATAAGCTTTCGTTCGGTTTCAGACAATACTTCAATCTACAGTATAGGTTATTTGTTGTAACAAGTAAAGGTTATTTGCTATTTTTCCCCTATTTATATACGAAAAAACCAGCTGATTATGCTTACATATCCAGCTGATTTACGATCTTAAACTGCAAGATGTTTTCTTTTAAACTTACCCATAAGAAAAAGACAGACAGCTAAGATAAGTAGAATTGAGAAAAGGTAGATAAAGCCGATGAGAAAAACAGTGTCCCGAAAGAAGCCTTCCGGAACGATGTTAATGAGCATATCGGTGGAAGGATCCAGGATCCATAGGTCATTCTTAAAGAATATTTGGTGGAACATGATAAAATATCTGGTAAAATCTGTGGAAATAATGAAAGCTATGACAGCCGACAGGAAAAAAAAGATCCCGGTTCCCGCGCACACGGCCCTTGGAAAGGTTCGCGTAAAACTTGTTTTTAATAAAAGAAGAACGATGAGGCATAAGACCATGACCATGAGGCAGCCTCTCCGTATGGAAAGAGCGCCTAGAAACAGTCCGCGGACATCCTCCATATGGGCGATTTCACGGGCATTAAAAAATTCCCGTTCCACGCCTCCCATGGTGGTATCTACGTGAAGGTTGTCCCTCTTTCCCCGCAGATAAGACATCATTTCACCGGTAACATCAAGGAGATCCTCCATTGTCATGGAGACTGCCTGAGTCACATGATATTTGTTATATTCTTTTTCAAAGTATCCTGGTACCCAGTAAACGGCTGCCTCCACTGAGGTGAATAAGAGCACGATCATAAGGCAGAAAGAAAATATGATTCCAGCAGTATATTGGAGCAAACGGTTCATGGAATTCCTCCTTGAGAAAATTATTTTTTTGTTGCGGTAGGTAAGTCCCAGCAAAAGTGGGTAGCCAGCAGGCGGATCAAAACGACGGAGCAGGCGCCGATCAGCATGGCGATATTGCCATTGATGCAGTTCAAAAGCCAGGCATAAAGGATGGCGCCTGCAATGGAAGCGCAGGCATAAATATGTTTTCTAAGGACATAGGGGGTTTGTCCGGCCATAATGTCCCGCAGAATGCCGCCGCCAACTCCGGTGATGACGCCTAAAAAGATGATGAGAAAATGGTAATCCCCGTAGCCGGAAAGCACTGCAGCATCGATTCCGACTACAGTAAAAGCACCAAGTCCGATGGCATCAAATATGTTCATCACCTTTTCATAGGCTTCTATGGAACGTCCAGCCAGGATTTTCTGGTTCAGCCTTACTATGATAAATAAAAGCATAACCGTTATAAAGGCCAGCAATACATAGATCGGGTCTTTAAAAAGGGCAGGAGGTACATTTCCTATGATAATATCCCTTAGCATACCGCCTCCTACGGCAGTGGTAACACCTAAAACAATGACTCCAAGCAGATCCAGCTGTTTTTTAATGGCAACCATGGCCCCAGATGATGCAAAGGCTATGGTTCCGATGACTTCTATAAAGAAAAACAGGGAAAATTCTATTTTCATGAACAACCTCCGGTACATTCCTCAATGGGAAATTAAGGAAAGTATAAGATTTGGAAGAGTATTTGTCAATATATTAGGCCTTCACAAATATAGCGCGCTTCGCACAACACATAAATATATCTTGCTTTTTTTTACAAAATTTTATATTATATTGAAAAGTTCAAAATTTAACGATAGAAGATTCTGTAGGAGAGGAAAGGGGTTGACGCTGGCTTAGAAAGCCCAATGGGAAGAATAAAGTGGAACTAGACAACCTGATTTCAGAAAGAGGTGTGCCTGATGAACCAGAAAGAATATATGAAAAATGTAGAAGAGTGGTCTGATATCTGTTTGAATGACGAAAGAATTGACTTGGAAGCCTACGACAGATTTGAGGTAAAGCGGGGGCTTAGGGATAAAAGCGGCGATGGCGTTGTGGCAGGATTAACCAAGGTATCAAAGATTTTATCAAACAAGACCATAGATGGAGAAAAAGTCCCATGTGAAGGCCAGCTGTTTTACCGGGGATATAATATTCATGACCTGGTAAACGGCGTTGTCAGGGAAGGGCGCTTTGGTTTTGAGGAAATTGCCTACCTTCTTCTTTTTGGAGATCTGCCAGACAAAAACCAGCTGGAGAGCTTTACCAAGACTCTGGGCTACAGCCGGACTCTGCCTACCAATTTTGTCAGAGATGTGGTCATGAAGGCGCCGAGCCAGGATATGATGTCCTGCCTTGCCAGAAGTATTCTTACTCTGTCCTCTTATGATGATAAGGCCAGTGACATATCTGTTCCCAATGTGCTTCGCCAGAGTCTGATGCTAATCAGCGTCATGCCAATGCTGGCAGTTTATGGATATCATTCATTCAACCACTATGAGAGAGGGGGAAGCATGTATATCCACAGACCGGATGAGAAGCTGTCTACGGCAGAAAATATATTAAGGCTATTAAGGCCGGATATGAAGTATTCCGAGGTGGAAGCCCATGTTCTTGACCTGGCTCTCATCCTTCATATGGAGCATGGAGGAGGAAATAACTCCACCTTTACAACCCATGTGGTCACTTCCTCCGGTACGGACACATACAGCGTGGTTGCGGCTGCACTTGCCTCTTTAAAGGGGCCAAAGCATGGCGGCGCCAATATTAAGGTTGTGGAAATGATGGAGGATTTACGGAAGGAAGTCAACGACTTAAAGGATGAAGAGGAAGTAGAGAAGTACTTGAGAAAGCTTCTTCATAAGGAAGCATTTGACCGGAAAGGTCTTATATATGGTATGGGACATGCGGTTTATTCCAAGTCTGATCCCCGTGCAGAAATTTTTAAAGGTTTTGTTAAGCAATTGTCAGAGGAAAAAGGACGTCTGGATGATTTTAACCTCTATTCCATGATCGAGCGTCTGGCCCCTGAAGTCATTGCAGATGAAAGAAAGATCTATAAGGGCGTAAGCGCGAACGTGGACTTTTACAGCGGCTTTGTGTACAGCATGCTGGACATTCCCAATGAATTGTTTACCCCGATCTTTGCCATTGCAAGGATTGTAGGATGGAGCGCCCACCGGATCGAAGAGCTTATCAATATGGATAAGATCATCCGCCCGGCCTACATCAGTGTGATGCAGGAAGAGGATTATAAGTCTCTGGAAGACAGATAAGCAATAGAGATGGAAACAGGCTTACAGCGGCATTAAACCGGACTGTAGGGCCTGTTTTTTATTAGCTGGTATATAGACGGCCTTTGCAGACGGCGCCTGGGCGTGAAGATCCGATGTGATATTGACATGAGAGTCAGGGAATGGTAAGATTGAGTTAGCTTAAACTAACTATTTTCCTGATCAAAATGAAGCAGCATCCCATGATAAAAGAGGCAGAATGAAGTGAGAGAAGAATATGAATACCGGTTAAACAGTTCGAACAGTTCCTTGTCCGGGCTTTGTGAAGCCTGGAATAAGGTCTATAATTTGAACGGCAGCCAGATGGAATATGAGATACCGGAACAAGCAGGAAGCGGCAGGCTGACGGGCTTTTGCTCCGGCAGAAGGATCCGGGTCATTAATTACGATATGAACTTCAGTAAGCCGGTTGATATGACGGGATATTCGGGGACTCCTCATATGGACCTTCTGTTTTGTCTTGGAGAACAGGCAGGCTGGGACTTCCCGGAAAGCGGGAAGGTCTTTCATATTTGTCCGGGGGAAAGCTATATTGGTACCAGTTTTGAAACCAGAAAAAGGAGTGTGTTTTCACCTGGTACCCATATGCATATACTAGAGATCAAAGTTCCCTTAGCGGATATTCAGAATATTTATGAAAACATAGACAATACCAGGGCGGGTGAAAGATCCTCTTTCAAGGAATTTTCCACGGGAAAATATGGTCTTACCCCTTCTGTTCAGGCAATGATTCGTCAGATGTCGGACTGCCCTTATAAAGGATATCTGCGGCAGCTCTACATGGAAGGTAAGGTTTATGAACTAATAGCCGTTTTTTTCAGTGAGACAGTGCTCCAGAAGGATCATACCATTCTTATCCCGGATTTTTCAAAAGCAGATTTAAATTGTATCTACCAGGCAAAAAGGCTTCTTGATGAAGCGCCGGAGCGTAACGTATCCCTGTCCCTTCTGTCGCGGTGTGTAGGGCTGAATGAATACAAACTGAAAAAGGGATTTAAGGAGGTGTATGGGGTTTCCGTGCATTCTTATGTGATTCAGAAGAGGCTGGAGCTTGCAAAGACCATACTGGATATGGAAGATGTGACCGTAAGTGATGCAGCCGGACGGGTTGGTTATGGGAATGTGAGCCATTTTGCGGCGGCCTTCCGCAAAAGGTACGGTTCAAATCCCGGACAGTATTTACGGGATGTCCGGGATTGACATGCATCCGGACTTCTTCAAAGGCTTCCAATGTTCCCATCTCCCCTTCAATAACTCCATAAAAAATAAGGCGTACTGCAGATGGTGCCGCAGACGTCAAAATAAAAAACTCCCACAGTAGGAACGTCCGTCAATTTGCTATTCCCATTGCATTGACGGCGGGAATATCTTTGGGAGTTTTTTTTGTATGCATTCACACCTGATGTTAAAGGAAATTTCCCGTCATTGAAGCAGTGCATACCTTTCAAATTCCATTACTCCTGTTTTGAGTCGAAAAGCTCCTGATTTGGGTAGAGCACCTTATCAGACTCTTTTATAATGGAACCAAAGCGGCTTCCTGCTTTCTGGTTAGCAAAAACTAACCAAATGAGGACAGAAGCCGCTTAAATACATATTAAATGGAGGTTTTGCAATGAACGCAAAAGAGAATAAGGAAGTCAATCACATCCTGCGGGTAAAGGATTTCGCCACCATCGGAATTTTCAGTGCCATTATGCTGGTAGTATTTATTGCTTTTTCCATGATCACCGGCGCATCGTTATTCTTCAATATGATCTTAAATGCCGTGTGCGTGGCTTTTTTACTGGCACCGTTTTACGTTTACATGTGCTTAAAGGTGCAGAGGCCGGGAGTGGCTCTGATCTATAACCTGATCCACGCTCTTTTGGTAACGCTTATGATGGGGCCTTTTATGGGGCCGTGGTTTATTATCGGCGGACTTCTGGCGGAGCTTTCCATGGCCGGGAAAGACAGTTACAAAAGCATTTTCAGGATATCCATAAGCTGGGCCATCACTTCACTGGTCCGGGCGACCCATGGAATGGCGGAGATCTGGTTCTTTAAGCAGGCCTATCTTGCCAGCGGGGTGAGCCAGGAGCAGGTCGCCGTACAGACACGGTATTATACCTCAGCGCCCTGGGTGCTGTTTAGCTGTGTGGCAACGATTGTCATGGCAGGTGCGGGCTGCCTCCTTGCCAACCGGCTGATGAACAAGCATTTCCGAAAGAGCGGTCTGCTTAAATGATGGCCCCTCTGTACTTTGACTTTCGTTCTAAAGCCGTCATACTGATCCTCACCATGGTGCTTGTAGCCTTTGCTACGGCAAACATCACCATTTATATGCTTTTGGGAATGCTGGCGGTTTATTTGATTGTTCAGGGCTTTGGAAGGGCTGCCTTAAAGATGGGGGCGGTTGCACTGGCTGCCGGAGGACTGAAATATCTCTCGGCAGGGCAGGGACTTACGGTTTTCATACCGGATATGTTTTTATTCATCATTACCCGGATTATGCTCATGCTTATGGCGGCCTGTCCGTTTATGGGAATGCCTCCAGGTGAGGCTGTAGCGGTTTTTAAAAAGATCCACGCACCCGATACGTTTGCCCTGCCAGTGACCTTTATGCTTCGTTTTCTCCCAACGGTAAAAGAGGAGTTTGCAGGGGTGTTTGCGGCCCTTTACCTGCGGGGACTTTTGTCTTTAAAGCATCCGTTAAAGGCCCTGGAATATATCATCGTTCCGGTCATGCTGCGGGCTTCCCGCATATCCGATGAGCTGGCGGCTTCTGCAGAAGCAAGGGGAATTGCCAATCCGGGAATCCATACCTGCCGGAGAGAGGTGATATTTGCCAGGCGTGATGCGGTTCTCGGCGCTCTTGGGGTGTTGGCTGCCGCAAGTCTGCTGCTGTTAGAAAGAAGGGTGATATGATGATTGAATTTGCAGATGTTTCTTATGGGTATATTGGGGAGGGAAACAATGACCTGGAGCATGTAAGCATGACCATAAAGGACGGTGAATTCGTAGTGATCACCGGAAAAAGCGGATGCGGAAAAACCACCATAACAAGACTGATCAACGGGCTTGCCCTTGGTTTTTATGAAGGCTGGCTGTCCGGTGAAGTGAAGATCCGCGGGACGGATATAAGAGACCTTCCTCTCTGGTGTATCGGCCGCAGGGTGGGTTCTGTCTTTCAGGATCCAAGGAGCCAGTTTTTTGCCGGCATAACAGAGGATGAGCTGGCCTTTGGCTGTGAAAATTATGGCATGGACAGAACGGTCATGGAAGAGAGGATCAAGGAGGCGGTTTTTAAGATAAGAGGAGAAAACTTACTTGGCCGTGAAATATATCCAATGTCCAGCGGAGAGAAGCAGAAGATTGCCATTGCCTCCGCCTATGCGGTTTCTCCGAACATCTATGTATTTGATGAACCGTCGGCAAATCTGGATATGGCATCGGTCCTTAAACTTAAGGATCTGATGAAACAGCTAAAGGATATGGGGCACACGGTAGTTGCCGCGGAGCACAGGCTTTATTATCTCACCGGAGTGGCGGACCGCTTCCTGTTCATGGAAGACGGGCAGATCGTCCGGGAATTTTCTCCCCTGGAAGTAAAGAATATGACCCGGGAATCTCGGGAGATATGGGGAGTGCGGGCCGGAGATCTTTCTGCCTGCACGGTTCAGAAGCAGCCTGAAGAACCGAGGGAAAAACCGATTTTACAAATAAAGCACCTGGATTTTTTCTATGGAAAACTCCAGATTTTAAACGATTTATCCCTGGAAGCTTTTCCCGGAGAAATCATTGCCCTCATCGGATACAACGGCGTAGGGAAAAGCACCCTGGGGCAGATTCTCTGCGGACTGTTAAAGGAATCCTCTGGGACTATCCTTTATGAAGGGAAACCGGTTGCAAAGAGAAAACGAAGAAAAAAGGCCTATTATGTGATGCAGAATACGGACTGCCAGCTCTTTGGAGAAAGTGTCAGAGAAGAATTAAAGCTTAACCAGAGACATGGGGATGATCATGAGATCCAAAAGATTTTAAAGCGGTATGGGCTGTGGGAATACAGGGAGCGCCATCCGGCAACCCTGTCCGGCGGCCAAAAGCAGCGCCTTACGATGGCGGTGGCAGATGTGATCGGCCCGGATATCCTGATCTTAGATGAGCCCACCAGCGGACTGGACGGTAATAATATGCGCCGCATTTCAGACCATTTAAAGCAGCT
>NZ_DAMAUN010000006.1:0-125494 GCF_032078915.1 Lacrimispora sp.
GGATGGTGTTCGGTTTGATTCCTGAATCCTCCAATTCCTCTGCCGACATCTGGGAATGGGTCGTGGAGGCCGGATGAATGACTAAAGATTTTACGTCTGCTACATTGGCTAACAGGGAGAATAATTCCAACTGGTCAATAAAGTCTTTTGCCTTCCTGGCATCTCCCTTGATTTCAAAAGTAAATATGGAGCCTCCGCCATTGGGGAAATATTTACCGTATAATTCCTGCTGCTCCGGATCCTCTGAAACGGAAGGATGGTGCACCTTCTCCACCTGAGGATGGTTCTTTAAATACTGAGCCACCTTCAGCGCATTTTCCACATGGCGTTCAACACGAAGAGATAAGGTTTCTAAGCCCTGGAGGAATAAAAACGCATGGAAGGGAGAAAGAGCTGCTCCTGTATCACGGAGTAAAATGGCGCGGATCTTTGTTACATAAGCGGCCGCTCCTACTGCCTTGGTAAAGCTGATTCCATGGTAGCTTGGGTTCGGCTCTGTAAGGGAAGAGAATTTTCCGGAAGCCTCCCAATCGAATGTTCCGCCGTCAATAATGACGCCGCCAATGGCTGTTCCATGGCCTCCAATATATTTTGTGGCGGAATGGACTACAATATCCGCTCCGTATTCAAAGGGTCTTACCAGATAAGGAGTTGCAAAGGTATTGTCTACAATCAGCGGAATTTTATGTGCATGGGCGATGCCTGCCAGTTTTTCAATATCGACCACGTCGGAATTGGGATTGCCCAGAGTTTCAATGAATACCAGCTTTGTGTTTTCCCGAATGGCTTTGTCAAAGGCTTCGTAATCAAAAGGATCCACAAAGGTCGTTTCAACTCCGTATTCTGGCAGAGTATGCTCCAGCAGATTATAAGTACCGCCATAGATGTTCTTTGCTGCTACAATATGATCCCCGCTTTTTGCAATATTCTCAATAGAATAGGTAACTGCGGCAGCTCCGGAAGCCACTGCCAGGGCAGCCACTCCGCCTTCCAAAGCTGCAATCCTGCGCTCAAAGACGTCCTGGGTTGGATTTGTCAGTCTCCCATAAATATTACCTGCATCTGACAGACCGAATCTGGCCGCAGCATGATCGCTATTATGGAACACATAGGAAGATGTCTGGTAAATGGGTACTGCCCTGGCATCTGTTACCGGATCCGCCTGTTCCTGCCCAACATGTAATTGCAATGTTTCAAATTTTAAATTTCTCTCAGCTCTTATCTTCTTAGCCATATGAATTTCCTCCCAAATGTTATAGTGATTATTTATTTCGTATCTTCTTAGTTGGTATTATACCTGGTTTCATAGCTAAGTGTTAATTGATATAATTATGACCTGGTTATAGGAAAAACCTATAGCCAGGGCCAGCATAGATTTCTGTTACAAGCATCCTGCTTATCCATCATATATCCCTGAGTACTGAATATATATATACAAATAATAATAAGGACAATAACCTATGAATGAACATTACCCCTTTGTAAACGTGCCGCTGCCGTATCCATACGATGCGCTGGAACCCTACATAGACACGCAAACCATGTACCTGCACCACGACAGGCTGCAGCAACGATATGTGGCAAATCTTAACGGGATCCTGACGAATTATCCGCAGCTGCAAAACAAGTCTTTGGAGGATCTGCTTTCGGACACGGAAAGCCTTCCTTCGGAAGTCCGTCAGAGCATCATTAATAATGCGGGCGGAGTTTATAATCACATCATCTATTTCTTCGGGATGACCAATTCCATGACCCGGACTCAGGCTGAAGTATTGTATCCTGCCATTATACAATATTTTGGGACGGTGGAACAGTTTTTTGATGAATTTAAAAGATATGCACTGGCTATATTTGGATCCGGGTATGCCTGGCTGGTGGTGGATTCAAATGGCGTGCTGAAACTCGTAACAACACCTAACCAGAATTCCCCTATCTCAGATGGCCTTTGTGTTATTGCCGGTATCGACTGCTGGGAGCACGCCTATTTTTTGAAGCGGTTCAACGACAGGGCCGCATACATAGAAGACTGGTTCCATGTGGTAAGCTGGGAAGCAGCGGACGAACGATACAAAGCATGCATCAGTGCTAATTCTTAATATGGATATTCCGGATTATAAAATTAAACCTTCAAACCGATGATTATAATATTGTCTGTTTGAAGGTTTTCATTCTTCCACCGGAAGATCTTTCAATGGTCATACAGCTTCTCTCTGTCTGGATATTTAATAAGCAAAAAGAGGAACCGGCAAAGCGACTCCTCTTTCCTTTTCTAAAAGTAAAATACCTTAATAATCAAGGTTTTCCTTAGAATTTACCTTCTTTTGCACTTTCCTCGATCCCAACAGCAACAGCAACGGTAGCTCCAACCATAGGATTATTACCCATACCGATCAGACCCATCATTTCCACGTGACTGTTTAGAATATTAGCTGTAAACCGCTAAAATAAGCACTTAGACACATTATTTCTGATAATATCAGACACGTTATTTCTATAATCATGATATCATATAGTTCTTTCTATTTCAACATATATTTCTAAAATAACCCCCTAAGTTGGATATTATATGTTACTGATTTACCTGTATTCAACTCTCTAATTGTATAAATCAAATACTTGTCAGCCGTAAGCTTATTATTCTGTACGATAAATGTTCCAGTGGCATTATCTATAGTACTTGTATAATTTGCTGATGCAATACCACTAGCATTAAGTGTTATATTCCATTGCGGGCTCGAAACACCATTAATTGAACATATAAATGTTTCTGTATCACCTTGAAACAATCCATAATAGCTACTGTAATCATATGGTGGATTTATTTGTATTTCTCCTACTTCTGTTGATGGCTCTGTTACTGTTATATTAACGCTATCTGTTTTAACTTTATCATTTACATTAACTTTGTATGAGCCTATTATTTTAGTCTGACCCACTGAAAGTCCTGTTACAATATTATAACTATCAATAGAGCATATGGAATTATCATTAATAGTCCACTCCACGGTTGGTTGAGGATTCATAGTGGAATCGTCTTTACTTACAGTCACTGTCAATGGCTGTGTTTTACCCTTTTGAATCTCAACAGCAGATTCCTTAATATCAATCACATATTTATTAGGTTTCGTTTCATAGTTCCACCTATCTGCAATTCCATCATCTCTATCGTCATTATCCGATACTGGTGTCCTTTCTGCATAAACATATACCATATTATTTAGATAATTTATATCTATTATTTTCCATGGCAAAATGTATGCTCCACAATAAAAACGATAATTAATTCGTAACCTTTTACTTTCATCATTTAGGGATAATAAAAATGCACCCTTCGAACCTGTTGTAATTACACTGCTATTGACATTTAGTGAATCCTGTATATTTTCATCCATGCGGACATCATAAACAATAAAATCGCCTGCACCATACATCATCTTTATTGTTGCATTACACATGACACAAGTATATTTCTGGTAAGTTGTGTTTTCACTTGTTGAGCGTTTCAGGATCAAATACTTATTTCCATTAAGGCTGAAAGTATTTCCCTGTTCAATATTATCATTATAATACGTATACAATGTACTATAAAGGCTTGTATCAGCCTTATCATTTCTTCTTAGGAAAACCTTATGCTTAGAAGAACCGATAATAATATCAATTCCTTCACGTTCCATTGTCTCATTAAAAACATCATTAAGTGTATCCATGTTTCACCGCCTTAGTTATGATATAAATATGTAATAGTTTTTGCTGTGGGCTGATAGTTTGGAATCAAAGAAATTCTTTTATATAAGTCATCAATTCTGTCCTTCAAATTCTTATATGCAGAAGTTGTATTCGTAAACTCTGTTTCAATCGTTCTATAGAGGTCTATATTATTTGTCAAAGCCTGTAAGATAGCAATTACAGTCTGTAGAAGAAATAATTCATCTTCTTTCTTATTGTATATTTCTGTAGGACTAAGACTGTTTTCCTCTAGAAACGTGTTGTACTCTTCTTCTGTGAAGTAATTCTTTTGCGATAATTCTAATTTTAATCGTTCTAAATTTGTCATTGTATCTCCTCTCTTACTATTGGGTATTAAAAAAGCACCTACCTTTAAGGCAAGTGCGTATAAATTTTTATAATGTAGATTCTAATTCTTTTATAGATTCCTTAATTTTATCTATTAATTGCTGTTGCTCTTCTGTCGGTTTAGGAATACCATATAAATCTTTTAACAAACTTTCTATTGTATTTTTTGCTTCGGCACTTCGCATTATATCATTAGCCTTCATATAAGCGTCCATATCAAATCGCCCCATGCTATATATCCCCTTTTCAATTAAAATATTTTATAGTCCGGAGTTATTAACTTCTTCTTTGTGATTTACATCTCCATATACAATACCTAAATTAATTTTATAATTATCGCCTATTAATCCTAATACAATTCGAGTATCTTCATTTTCCCATATTGTTAAATATTGTAAGTGTCCGTATGAAATAGCTTTTCCATATCGTCCAACATCTCCTTTATACAAATCACTTTTCCATACTTGTTTATCTTCAGTTGGTTCTCCATATTTTTCTTTTAAAGCATTTTTAATAGTGTTAAAATCATCTATATAAAGATTCTCATTTGTATGTTCATCATTAAACATTATTGCACCCTGATATAATTTACCATCTCCAAATGTAAAGCCAATGTCGGCATTCATGTTTAATACTTTTGATTTAGATTGACCAATAATTGCATTGTCCGCTTCTGCTGTCCATGATATGTCTGTTTCATACTTTTTAACAGTTTCAATATCATCACCCCAACAAGTATTTCTAAAATTAGTATTCTCACGTTTTACTAATTCTTCCGCTGTAGTGGCTGCTTCAGTTGTCTCTTCAATACTGGAAGATTGTTGTACAGTTTCTTTAGACAGCTCTGTTTCTGCTACCTTTTTAGAACCGCAACCAGTAACCCCTATCACTAATACTACACATAAAATTAAAATTTGTTTTTTCATACTTTTACCTCGCTTTGTATTTTTCTTACTTTTTACTACTTTTTACCACTTTAGTATATCATCCTTCTTTATAAGTTACAATATTATAAGTAGCAAGAAGGAGTAAAAAGTATGACCGAGAAACCTTATAAAGTAAAAGTAAGCGTATCTTTAGATGAAGATGTGATTATTAAAATTAAAGAAATGGCTGAAAATGATGATAGAAATTTTAGCCAGTATATAAATATGGTATTAAGAAAACATATTGAAGATACAAAAAAATAACTTTTTATCATTACTCATAAGAATTTCCCCACTTTTGTATTATTGTATCACATTTATATAAAATAGTCTAAATTTTTTCTGTATAAAAAAAATTATACTGCTAAATGGCATTAACAGAAAAAGGGGGAAGATATTTCATCAAAAATAGATTTTCAAAATATTACATTAAAATAGCACCTACAGAAAGTAGATGCTGTTCCAATTTATTATTTATCTCCAAGTATATTTAGATACTTATATATAGTTGTACGGCTCATATCACACAACCTAGATAATTCTGATATATTTATTTCACCTTGCTTATACTTAGGATAGTATTTCATAAATATATTAGGTATATTATCGGAAGTTAATACAGGTCTGCCAATTACACTACCCCTAGCCTTTGCATTAACCATACCACTTTTAACACGTTCACTAATCATATTCCTTTCCAATTCAGCAAACACCCCCATCATCTGTAACATACCTAATGTCATTGCATCTAACTTGTCCTTACTGCAATCCACTTCAAAAGAACCAATAACCACTTTAAGATGCTTATCCTTTACTTGTTCAATTAAATCACATAGCTGTTTAGTAGAGCGTGTTATTCTGCTTAACTCTGTAGCAATTATAGTATCGCCTTGCTTAACAACACCAAGCAGTCTATTAAGCTGTTCCCTATCTATCTTTGTACCGCTCTCATATTCAAAGTATATATTATTTTCAGGAACACCCTTATTAATTAACTCTCTCTTCTGCCTGTTAATATCCTGTTTTGTTTCATTAGTTGAGCATCTGGCATATCCATATATCATATAAATTAATCCCCCTTTCCACTATACTTAATTATACTACTGTTCATTTAATGGTGTCAACATTTTAATGAACATGTCGGAATGGAAATATTGGATTATCTGGCTAACTTTTTCGCTGAAACTCCTGTTCACAAAACCAATTGATAAAATGAACACCTATTATCAGTACTGTTGCCATATAGTTATAGCCTACAATATATATAAATAAATCAAATTTAATACCTGATTTTCTTCATCACATACTAAACGATAATTAATACCTGTAGGATATTTCAAAAGAGATTTGTAGCATTTTCCTAGATTATTTTATATAATTCTGCATATAGTCAAGCCGTAGTAATATAAGATAACAACCGTCTGTCAGTCTGGAATCTACGGGAATCAACACGATAACATCTCTTATAGTGCATATTATATGTTATATACTTTTTTATCAGTTTTCACCCCATATTTTAATTAATATCCTTTAGATGATAAATTGCACATTGGATATACTTCAACAGGAAATAGCTATCATATTTACAAATTAACCATATAAAATCACCTGTCTCATATGATAGCTATATATATAGGGTAATATGAAATGTAAATATTACAAACATATATCAAATACTACGTAATCTTTATATATAACAATAATCACTCCTATTATTATACTTCTTCTACTTTATTGACCATATCATCATTAGCAATCAATTCCATCTCTTTCTTTACGTCTGATGTATATGGTGAAACACGGATAATACTTTCCTTACTAATTGCGCCCATTTCATATTGATATTTTAATGCTTCCATCATACTTTTATTATCTACTGGTCTATTATAATTAAATCCTATATTAACTTCTGAAACATCTATTCCAAGTATCTTACTGATATATTGTAACCTTTTATAAAATCCTTCCAGTAAACAAAATGATAACCTCTTTGCATAACTATCACTATTATTAAATAATAATTCCAAACTTGTTTCAGATATATTTGCAATATTTCCATTACCATAAAGACCACTAGGTACACTAGCTACGGTGTAAAATTGATTGATTAAATTGTCTACAATCAGTTTAATGCTGTTATAATCAAGGTTAGCAGTAGCCCAACTAAAAGTACCGCCATCATCTAAATTAAGTACCGCTCCTGTGATATCACTATCAACAGATTCATCTAAACGTTGTCCTGATACAATCCCCATAGGATTCATACTAAGAGTTGTAACGCTATCACTCATTTTCGATAATAATTCTTCTATCTGATTCATTATGGGAATAAGTGATGTTACAATTCCGATTCCATATATATTAGTTCTATCCATATCTCCGCTAATGTAATGGATCGGTAAACCACTTGGATTATTATATGTAGCTTTTAAAACTCCGTTTTCATATTCTCTAACCTGCGTGGTTGTATATTCTCTTTCTATATAGGAATCAGTAACCGGATTATAGCACCATCTTTCTATGAAACGGGTATATTCTCCATTTTCATAAATTGCAAAAGAATCCGTATTATTAATTACTTTGCTTTTGATGATTCCATCTTGTTTATAAATAAATTCATAAGCATTCCCATAGGTCACTACATTTTTAACAATCTCATAATCAGTTTTATTTAAAAACCCTTTTCGGTAAACTGACTGGACCATTTTTACTATAGATTCATCTCCTGTGATACTAACAGGCGAACCTAATAAATAGGCACTATGAAAGTCAATAATAGGTTTTATACTCTGTAATACAATCTTTGCAGTATGAAAGGTATTACCATTAAATTCAAAATCTTTTCTTGATAATACCTCATGGCAGCCATTTATATAGTTTTTTATTCGTTGACATTCAGCGTTTTCATATTGTGCTAAATCATTTTTTTCTAACATTGTTTACCTCACCATTTATAATTTATTCCACTCTTAATTCCCTGAACTGCTAAGGCCGTCGCAATAACAGTATCATCATGCGTTCCGACTTCCCCATTCATCGACCCATTGGAAAACATATAAGTTTTCATTTCATTTAAAGTTGTTAATGAACGTATAAATATATCATTACTTTCCCATAGTTCCACAAAGTCATTAATTAAAATAGGTTTTGTTTTAGCAGTTGTCTTATATCCTATTTTCTTAACCATTTTACCCTTTTGGTCATAGTCCTTATGTTTGTACATATTTTTATAATGGTATGTATTTCTAAGCCTATCTAAAATAATATGACCACCGGAAGCCTTTTCCACGATTAACAAAGCCCGATTATACCATAAGCCCAATTCATTACATATATTTGCAATCTCATAAGGCTGAATTTTATTGCTTCTAAATTGAGCCACTTCAATAGCATCTTCATTATATATATCTATAACAGAATAATCCTGTCCAATTCCCTCGGAAGCATCTACACCCATATAATACCTATCTCCATTCCTTGGAGCCTCCCAAACTGTTAAATATGACCTTATATAAGGTTTTAATATGACCGGAATATTTGGTATATCCGTAAGCCGTTCAATCATTTTTCTTTGATTATATTCTTCTTGTATCTTCGCAGAATTGAATATATTATTTCCACTTGTTATAAAGGCTTCTATAGGAGTTACTGGATATTCTTGTTTAAATTCTTGTTCTGAACTATTGGCAATTTTTAATCTTCGCCACATTAGCTGTTCTAAACTTGCACCTAATTCATGATAAGTTCTTTCTATTGGTTCTAATTCTTCAAAAGTTAATGAACTGCCATGTAATGATATATACCTTTTAGTAAAGGCTTTATATTCATCCGCAAACATTTTCTTATCTTCAATCCACGAAAAGAAGAATGGGCGGTATAAACTTTCCCCTTGCTCTGCTCTTTCCCACATATTAGAAAATTCATTTAATCCGTTTGCCGTAGATTCAAGAATTATCTTACCATCAGGTAATAAGGCTTGTTCAATTGACAAAATTTGCTTAGATACTAATTCCTGCTTACAGAAGGCAACCTCTGAAATATGAACAAAAGCTAGGCTTGAACCTCTAGCTATCTCTTTGCTCCCCATGGTTGTAACTGTTATCTTACTACCATTTTCAAACTTTAAGACTTTACGATTATTAGCGATATCTTTTGGCCTTATTGCTTGTGGTAGATCATCATAAATCTGTTTTAATTTATCAAAGATTGTATTAGCACTATCAAGGCTATAACTTATCAGCATACAGTGGCTTGAAGGTCTCGTAATGGCATAATAAAGGGATAGCATGCACGATACTGTAGTTATCCCTAATTGACGTGACTTCAGCACAATATTGTATTTATCAAGGTTTTCAACTAATTCTCGTTGCTGAGGATTAAGAATAAATTGAACCCTTCTCCCTTGCTTATCTATTACCTCGCAAAAGTTTTCTCCCCATAGGAGGGGACTAGAGAGAACCCTTTTTAATTTCTCCAATGGTGTCATATTAATCTCCTATCTTATTCATCTATTTTTACATTTTCTAATAATTTCATAAGAGAATTTTCTTCCTTGTCAGCAAACAATTCTTTACTTACATCGATAAATGCTTTAAATGATGCAGTATCTCCCCCCAAGGCTTTCTTATAATAGCTTTCATATAATTCCATTAACTTTTTCTCATGCTGATTCTTTAGTTGCTGTTTCTTTCCTACTGGCATATGGCTCTCCTCCTAAAATAAAAAACCCCATGCAAAATGCACGGAGAATCATATTTTATATACTAAGATAACTTTTCTTCTAGCCGATTAACTTTATTGCTGATCTTTTCAACTTCTGCTGATAATTCTGCTGTAATATTTTGATTTTCAATTGTTACTTGGGTAAGTTCAATCATTGTATTTTTTACAGAATCCATAGTATCTATCAGGCGTAGAAACGCTTGCGTATTACGTTCTAAGGCATCATTAACCATTAATTCTATATTATCTATTCTTTGTTCTGTATTCATTTATCAATCTCCTTATAATAATTGAGAGATATCCAATTCTTTATATTTCTGCGGTTCTACTTTTGGTTCTAAATTCATATATCCGGTATCTTGTAAACTCTTCTTCCAGTCATATATATTTGACTTTTGGGTTTCTTTTCCTTTAGGTATATTTTCGTCTGTTTCTGATTTGGTAATCATATTACTATCATTTACCTCTTGGTCAGTTCGGGAAATACTATATTTTGTTTCTTCAGTGGTCACTACTTCCTCTTTGGATTCTTTCTTTTCTTTCTTTTTAGGAAGAGGACTAAAACAAAGTTCATCTTTCTGTTCCTCAAGGAACTTGCTTTTTTCTTCTTCTAATTTATCTTTATCCTTATAGAGTCCGTAAATATTCTTAACCTGTTTGCCACTATCTTTCCACTTTTGGTCATATTTACATACATAAATAATCTTGTTTTCCAAGAGTGTTGAATTGTATTTATCAATTGTATTAATACTAATTCCTGATTCATAAGCAAGTTCTTCTCTGGTTGCTTGAAAGAAATAACATTCTTTACCGTCTTTATTATTAAGATTAGTTGCTTTCATACCTAAGTAAAAGAATAAATACTTGAATATCCTCTTTTTGTTTCCTTGTTCTTTGTAGACTTTTATAAAAGATTCCAAGTTATAATATGTAAAATAATTTGTATATTCATTAATATTTCTTCCTTTTAAATCTTTATAACAAACCATATCCTTATCATATTCATCACCAAATGGATTACTGATTTTAGAGCCTACTGCACTTTTTTCTTCAACATATAAATCTGACATATCTAAATGGTATTCATTTACGTCATTACTTAATATCTTTATATATCCATACTTTTCCAACTCTTCAAGACCATCTTTTATACTCATTTTATCTTCTTTAGTAATTTTTTTCTCTGGTTTCAATACTCTATTAATAGCATTAAGTGTAAACCATTGCTCTTCTTTATTATTATTATATAATGCCTGTAAAGATATGTAAGTTACAATTCCGTTTTCAGATAATTGGTTTGCTAGTTTTCCACATAATCTGTGATGCAAAATTACTTGATTTGTCATATTAATCTCCATTCTATTAATCTTAATTATTTTTATCTAAAAGTATGTGCAAGCCAAAGACCGAAGGTCGTAGGCTGTTAGACCGTAGGTCGTGGCACTAAATATTTATTGTTTATTATATATTTATTGTTTATTATGAGTATTAAAATCCCCCCGAACTAGGGAGGTATTCTGTTTTAATATTTGAAAAATCTCCCCTGATTTTGGAGGTATTTTATTTTAATTACGATTCGTCATAATTTAACCACTTGGTATAAGCCTTGTTTGTATCTTCATCTTTATTATAAATAAAGACAAGCTTATCATTTCTTCCGTTTTCAATCCTTTTAGGATGCAGTCCATATTTCAAATATTTTGATACTTGTTTTAAATTAACAATCTTCAATTCTTCCATATTAATTAACCTCTCTTCATTAATTCAATGCCTTAAAGGCAATACTATAAATTTTTGTATCCTGATGGTCAAATACCCATATCTCTTTATTCTTTCTTATAAAATAATTTAGTGGTTTTACTTTACGATCTATCAGAAATAAGGCATACTCTTTATCGGTTACATATGTACATCTAAATTTATGATTTATCATTTAATAACCTCTTTGCTCTTGCCGTATTACAGGCTTGATACATTAATTTTTCTTCATCTTCAGTGAATTTATATTTTCCACTTAATACACCGCCAAGATACTGAACTGATTTAGGATAACAACCTTTTTCCTTTAACTCCTTTTGTGTTTCAATTCCACAAAGGCTCATATATTCTTTAAATTTATCAATATTATTCATTAATTAACCCTTTCAATTAAATGCTCACATTTTAGTAAAAGGGGGATAAACCTTTTGAGAATATCCCCTTTCTTTATTAAGCTACGGTCTTACGAATTACAACAAGGCCGTCACTATCCATTACCTTTGTTGCATAAAGACTTGATACAACTAAGTCATTGCAAAGTAATTTGGCTTCTCTCTCAACTTCAAGCGTAATTTCACTTTGCTTAACATAGCCTAATGCACCCTTCTTTACCATATATGTTTTACATTCAGAAGCTGTTGTATCAAATGTTCCGTTGTTTGTTACTACTACAGGTATTCCCATCCAATAGCCAACGAGACCATTTTTAATAAGACCGTTTCCGTCACTCTTATAAGTTTTCTCTACTGAAACAAACTCATCCATACCTAAGAAGGAAGGTAAAAGTCTACTATTGATTGCGATTCCTGCAAAAGTATCATAATCTACATCATCACCAAATAATGCAAATGCATTAAGTAATTCTGAATTTGTAATTGCTGTTGCTGATGCAGTTGGAGATTTCTTTATTGTTTCCTCATCCATAGTATTAGATAAAGATGTATCTAGATCCTTAACCATCGCATCTACAAGCTGTTGTGCCATATTATCCAATGTGGCACTTTTGATCTGCTTTTCGTCCTTATCGTATACACGAATTGCACCACCTGTCTGTTTAATCGTAGCTTCATTATCAGACATAGATACTTCCGCTGGGGTCATAGTCGTTCCCTTAGTGACTTCACCTACACTTGCCACTCTGTTATACTTCGGGAAATGGATTTTATCTCCGCAAGTTGTTATGTCTGCCACTTCTCCTGTTACATCTGTAGCTAACTGACCCATTTTAAGAGCCACCCCTAATTTTTCATTAATTGCATCTGCAAATACTTCACTAATATATAATGCCATATGTTAAATACCTCTTTCTATTTCATATTTTTAAGTTGCTGATATAAACTAGGATTTTCAGAATAAAGTTTTGTACGTTCTGCAATCCCCATTTTAGAAAACTGTTCTTTTGTAACTCCGTTATTTCCTGTGTTATGCTTATTAGGAATAAAATCATTATGAGTAGTGGAAGCAAACCCTCTATAGAACTGCGAAAACTCTTCAATATCTATATCTTGACGGATATATTTTGCCAAATCATCAGTTACACCTAACTGTTTTAGACTTGACAGAAATCTAATTGTTTCAAGTTCCTTTTTGGTATTTTCTAATTCTATTTCCATTTCAGACTTTTCTACAGGCTTAAATTTTTCTAATTCCTTTACCTTTTTGGAATATTCAGTCCTCACCTTATCTGTCTCTGATTGAATAGATTTAGTTACCTCTTCTGTAAGTTTTTGTGTCTGTTCCTCGTTAAGTCCTAATTCTTGCGTTAATTCTTCTAACATATTTTCATTTCCTTTCTTAGAGTTGTATAAAACCTACCCCTTACCTAGTTGCTTGATTCTTACCCCTCTTTTTAATAAAAATGTATATAAAAAAGCACCTATGAAATTAATCAATGGTGCTTAGATTTACGGTAAAGGAGGGGGGATTTGAACCCCCATTTTACCTATATCATGGCTTTTGATATATATGATTGAATCCCCTTTATAAAGGAATTATAAGCAGATATGGCAAATCTACTTAAATGGCAGTGTAAGGACTCGAACCTTATCTTAAACCATTACCGCCCACCAGAAAGATATTCAATATATTGCTTATGTGTATAATATCTTCTATTTGTTTTTGTTCTATAAGCAACTAAAATTCCTTGCCTATCCCATTTCTGTAAAGTCTTTTCATGCACTCCAAGTAAATGTGCAAACTCTCCTAATTTATATCTACATTCATACATTATAATTACCTCTTACTAATTACTACTCACTTATGATCACATTTTTGAAAAATTTCAATCCATCCCCTCATTAGCGGACTTTAGAGCACCACTAAAATATATAGTGTTTATAAGGGAACTTTAATGGTCCATTTTACTCAAGTGTGCAGATTTTGGATCATTTTTAGCTATTTTTACATTGATTTTCTCATTAGACGGGAATAGAACACACCTAATATATATAGTATTTATAATGGAATTTTCATGGTCCATTTTGCTCAGGTGTGCAAATTTTAAGTCATTTTTGATTGTTCTTTTTTTCGCTATTTAAATTATCCATCCTTGATAAATTTCAATCTCCTCATTAGTGCCGATTAGAACACACCTAATATATGTAATGTTTATAAGGGAATTTTAATGGTCGACTTTGAGTTGATGTGCAGATTTTGATTCATTTTTAGCTATTTTTAATGTTTACAACACTAACTTTACAATTTCCTCACATATATAATTTTTCAATTTTACCCCTTTATTTTCGTTTTTAACTTTTACACGATAAAATTATTATTGAAGCTAGTTTGAATTGAAATTGAGGTTAAATTTTGAATATAAGAATATAAAAAGACCCTAGCATCAGCTAGAGCCTTGTAAGTTAAATGTCATCGCAAGATATGACAAAGTTACTTTAATTTTATAGATTCCTTTTTTAATTCCCTTAATATGTTAAACTTATCTACATCCTTTTTAATATCACAAATCAACATATTCAAATAGTTTTCTGTAATAGCTAATGAACTATGACCTAGGATTTTCTGTAAGGTAACAACACTTCCCCCCATTGTTACCCACTTCTTAGCAAAAGTATGGCGGAATCGGTGTAGACCTGTTAATTCAATCCCTCTGTTTTTATTATAGACGTACATGGAATGATATAGAGAACTTTTAGCTAATTGCTTACCATAAACATTACAGAAAAGATAATCTTCTGCATTGCCTTCTCTGTACTTTAAATACTCTTGCACTATTTTCAGAATATCATCATTTAAAGGAACAATGAGGGGTTTTCTATTCTTAGTCACATTAACATATACAACACAATTAGCAAAATCAATATCCTTTATTTTAATATTAATCAAGCTATTTTGCCTTACTCCTGTAGATAGAAGGAAATTAACAATTACCCAAGATTTATATTCTGTGAAGGTACATTGCTTTATGTTAGGCTTTTTAAGTAATCTTAGTAATTCGGAATCTGAATATGTTTCTATTGGCTGTTTATCTGCTTTTGCTAAAATCAACTTAAATGGTGGTATATATTCACGCTTCATAAAGAAATACATAAGTGTTTTTAAATCTCTTGCATAGGTATATAGACTTATATCATTTATATCATCTCTTTTTCTTAAAGCAAGTATTAAAGAATCCATAGTAGATTTGTTCATATCCATTATTAGCATATCTTCATCAATATATTTATATAATTGATTCATAGAATCTTGATAATGCTTAATTGTGCCTTGCCTTAAATTTCTCGCTTCACAGTCTTGTAAATACTCCTCACAGCCCAGTCTAAAGGTAATGTCATTTTTTATACTCATTCGCATACGTTTCATAGAAAGCACTCCTTTTCCTTGTCAAAAAAATAGACACGTTATAATGATTTTGGTCAAAATAACGTGTCTAACTCTTTTTGGTGTCCTATCTACAAAATGCTATTTGAATATAATCAAATCATGATTACTTTTCAAACGGAAAAGTGCATCAAACCCTTGTAAATACTGGATTAGAATTTACCTTCTTTTGCACTCTCCTCGATACCTACAGCAACAGCCACGGTAGCTCCAACCATAGGATTATTACCCATACCGATCAGACCCATCATTTCCACGTGAGCCGGAACGGAGGAAGAACCTGCAAACTGAGCATCAGAGTGCATACGTCCCATAGTATCAGTCATACCATAGGAAGCTGGACCTGCTGCCATGTTATCCGGATGAAGGGTACGTCCTGTACCGCCGCCGGATGCTACGGAGAAGTACTTCTTGCCCTTCTCTGAACATTCCTTCTTATAAGTTCCTGCAACCGGATGCTGGAATCTGGTTGGGTTGGTAGAGTTTCCTGTAATAGAAACGTCAACGCCTTCCTTCCACATAACTGCAACACCTTCTGTTACATCGTTTGCACCGTAGCAGTTAACTTTTGCTCTTAAGCCTTCTGAGTAGGACTTTCTCCAAAGCTCTTTTACTTCGCCTGAGTAATAATCCATCTCTGTTTCCACATATGTAAAACCATTGATTCTGGAAATGATCTGAGCTGCATCTTTTCCTAAACCATTTAAAATAACTCTTAATGGTTTCTGACGAACCTTGTTTGCCTTCTCAGCAATACCAATTGCGCCTTCTGCTGCTGCAAAGGACTCATGACCTGCTAAAAAGCAGAAGCACTCTGTCTCTTCTTCCAGAAGCATCTTTCCTAAGTTACCGTGTCCTAAACCTACTTTACGCTGGTCGGCAACGGAACCTGGAATACAGAAAGCCTGAAGACCTTCTCCAATAGCTGCTGCTGCGTCTGCCGCTTTTCTGCAGTCTTTCTTGATTGCAATTGCTGCGCCAACGATGTAAGCCCAACAGGCATTCTCAAAACAGATCGGCTGGATCTTCTTTACCTGCTCGTATACATCCAGACCTGCATCTTTTGTAATCTTTTCAGCTTCTTCAACAGAAGCAATGCCATAGCTGTTTAATACAGAATTGATTTTGTCAATTCTTCTCTCATATGATTCAAATAATGCCATTATCTTGTCCTCCTTATTATTGGCCAAATATCTTCGCTTTGATAACCGATAACCGACAGGCTTTTGCCAATCCGATTATTCATGTCTTGGGTCAATGATCTTAGCAGCTTCGGCAACACGTCCGTACTGTCCTTTTGCCTTTTCCCAAGCAGTCGTCGGGTCATCACCCTTCTTGATAAAGTCAGTCATCTTTCCAAGGCTTACGAACTGATAGCCAATGATCTGATCTTCTTCATCCAGAGCAATACCGGTTACATAGCCTTCCGCCATCTCCAAGTAACGAGGACCTTTCTTTAATGTTCCGTACATGGTACCAACCTGTGAACGGAGACCCTTTCCTAAGTCTTCCAGTCCCGCACCGACCGGAAGTCCATCCTCAGAAAATGCACTCTGTGTTCTGCCGTATGCGATCTGTAAAAACAATTCTCTCATAGCGGTGTTGATAGCGTCACAAACAAGGTCTGTATTTAATGCTTCTAAAACGGTCAGTCCTGGCAGAATCTCTGCTGCCATAGCAGCAGAATGTGTCATACCGGAGCAGCCGATAGTCTCTACTAATGCTTCCTGGATAATACCCTCTTTTACGTTAAGAGTCAGCTTGCATGCGCCCTGCTGAGGAGCACACCAGCCAACGCCATGTGTCAGACCGGAGATATCTTTAACTTCTCTAGATTTTACCCATTTTGCTTCTTCTGGGATTGGAGCAGCGCCGTGATGAACGCCCTGTGCCACTGTGCACATCTCTTCTACTTCCTGTGAATAAATCATGTTAAAACTCCTTTCGAATAAGTAATAATTGTGAACAGTACTTTGTTAAATATATCACATCATACTTGATTACATTTTCTCATATAATGTCGATTTCCGCAAGCTCTTTTTAAGGAAACAGGGGGGGATCAACGGATCCCCCCCTGTTAAACAGATTCCCTATACAATTCTTCTGACGGATAAAATCGTCCGGTAGGTGGCTGTTCCTACCTTAATTCCGGTGGACGGGGAGCTGGCATGAACAATTTGTCCATTGCCGATATAAATTCCTATATGTCCTGCATAACAGATAAGATCTCCCGGCTGGGCATCAGAATAGGATACCTCACGCCCTGCAGAGCGCTGCTCCGAAGAGCTTCTTGGCAGGGAGTAGCCGAAATGCTTGTACACAGACAGTACAAACCCGGAGCAGTCCGTACCACTCGTCAGGCTGGTACCTCCAAATACATAGGGGTTCCCCACAAACTGAAGTCCGTAATCCGCAACCGCACGGCCTTCCGCTGATCCTCCGCTGCTTTTGGAGGCAGACGGGCCGGTGTACTTGTTGTTGGCATTGGATGATTTTGGTTTTGAGCTTGTGTTTGCCGCAGCTTTCTTCCTGGCCTCTTCCTCCGCCTTTTTCCTGGCTTCTTCGGCTGCCTTCTTTCTGGCCTCCTCTTCTTTCGTCTTGCGGATCTCCTCATTCTTCTTTGCTACCGTCTGGGCATAAACCGCCGCATCCTGCTTGGCTTGTGCAAGCTGGCTGTCGAAATTGGAAACTTCCTTTTTCTTCGTGGAGATCAGTGTCTCAAGCGCAGATTGCTGTTCCTTGTACTCCAGCTCCATGACCTCCATCTCAGCCTTGTCCTCTTCTAAGTCTGCCTTATAATCGGCCACCTTCTGCTTTGTCTCCTGGTAAGTGATCAGCATATTCCGGTCATATGTATAAATTCCTTCTACGTATTCCGCCTTATTAAGAAGATCAGACATGTTCTTTACCTGAAGGAAAATATCCAGATATTCTGTATCTCCCTTCTCGTACATGTACTGGATTCGCTTCTTCATGGAAGTGTACTGCTTTTCTTCCTCTTTCTTAGCCGCTGCATAGTCCAGCTCTGCCTGTTTGATCTCTGCTTCCTTGTTGGCCATATCACTTTCCAGAACTTTGATATCAGCCAGAAGTGCAGTCAGATCAGAAGTCAGCTTTGATACCTGATTCTGAGCAGCACTCTTTTTGCCTTCCGCTTCCTGGGCTTTTTTATTTGCCTCTTCCAGTTTTTTTTGCGCTTCCTGTTTTTCTTTTTCCGCTTTTGACGTGGCCCAGGCGGGAACAGTCTGGCCGCAGACCATAGCACTTACCAACAGGCCGCAGAGAAGCTTTTTAATCATTTTCCTGTTTCTTTCATACATATTCTGCATTTTTCGTTTCATCGTCAGTTCCTTTTCCCCTTTTTTCTACCTTATATGTTACCGTATAACCAGGGTGAAATTCAAGTCTTTTTTGGAAAATTTTGATAATTGTAAGATACTGCCAAATGAACTTCCGGTTATCTATTCAAGTTCCGCTTCCAGCCGGGCCTGCTGCTTATCCTGTGGCAGCTTTCTTGCCACCACAAGGAAGGAGAAGAGGAATAGAATCCCTTTGATGATACTTGAAATAGTAAATGCCCACCAGATTCCGTCCAGCCCAAGGGCTGTACTGCTTAAAACCATGGCAAGAGGTATCCTGGCGGAAGTAAACAAAACGCTGATGACCGAGCAGAGAAGGGTCCTGCCAAGACCGGAGAGTGCCCCTACTGTTGTCAATTCAATGCACATAAACATCTGGCAAAAGCCCAGGATCACAAGATAGCGCACTCCCATTGGAATAACTTCTGGCTCATGGATGAATAATCCGAATATATGCTCCGGAAAGCCGATCAGAAGAGCTGAGCAAAACAATCCCCAGACAAACATGACTCCGATTGCCGTATAATAGCCCTTTTTCACTCTCCCATACTGACCTGCTCCATAATTTTGCCCCACAAAGGAATTAATGGCGGCTGCAAATCCATCTGCTGTCATCCATGATATGGATTCGATCTGACCGCCCACCCGCAGCACCGCCACAGCAATATCTCCAAATCCGGTCACAAACCGGGTGAGAATCATGGAAATGCTGGTATAAATAAGGTTCTGAACGGAAGCAGGGAAACCGATCCGGATCATGGCTTTCAAATAATCCCAGGGGACCTTATGAAACACCTTCACCTTATCAAACAGAACCTGGTCCTTTCGAATGGCAATGAGGAATACTGCGGTAACCACTGCCTGGGCCATGACCGTGGCAATGGCCGCCCCCGCTACTCCTGAGCCCTTTATCGGACCCACCCCAAAAATCAGGACAGGATCCAGTACCATATTCAAAACCAGGCCGATAAAATTCGCAAGCAGCGGTGTTTTACTGTCGCCCATCGCTGTCATGATCCCGGTAATAATCGAATTTAAAAAGGAAAATACAATCAAACCGCAGGTAATCTTTAAATAGATCTGGGCATTATAGGCAACGAAAGCATCGTTCAACCCGAAAAATGCGATCAAAGGCTTTGCCCCGAAAAACGTCACTACCCCATACAGCAGAGCAAATAAAAGCCCCATCTGAACTGAACCGGAAGCATAGACTGCCGCTTCCTTCCTGTCTCCCCTTCCAAGCGCATGAGCTACCTTTACCTGGCCGCCCATTTTTGCCAGAGCGACAACGCCCTGGGAGAGCCAGACATACATTCCCCCTGCGCCGACCGCTGCAACAGCCGGGGAACCGACGAACCCGATCCAGGCCATATCCGTCAGATTATAAGCCATCTGCACCAGAGCGGTGACCATGATGGGAAGGGCCAGACCGGTCAGCGATGTAAAAATATGTCCATTTAATAAATCAATTTTTTTATTCATAAATTATGTAACAACCTTTCAAAAGGGCCGCCAGTGAACTGGCAGCCCTTAAATTTCTTACTATCTGGATTA
Organism: Lacrimispora sp.; assembly: GCF_032078915.1. Taxonomy (GTDB): domain Bacteria; phylum Bacillota; class Clostridia; order Lachnospirales; family Lachnospiraceae; genus Lacrimispora. Next base: position 20,231 of record NZ_DAMAUN010000006.1, read on the forward strand.
TTCCTTAGTAGAAAGGTATTCATCAATCCCTCTTGCTCCAGCCCGTCCGGCTTCCATAGCCAGAATAACGGTTGCAGCTCCAGTTACCGCATCTCCTCCGGCGTAAACGCCTTCCTTGCTGGTTTTTCCTGTAGATTCCTCAGCAATGATACATTTGCGCTTATTGATATCCAGTCCTTTTGTTGTATTGGATATGAGCGGGTTCGGTGAAGTACCCAGGGACATGATAACGGTGTCTACATCAATGACGAATTCAGATCCCTCTATCTCAACAGGTCTTCTTCTGCCGGAAGCATCCGGCTCTCCAAGCTCCATTTTAATGCATTTCATTCCATTTACCCAGCCTTTATCATCGGTGAGAATTTCTAACGGGTTGGATAAAAGATTAAAAATGATTCCCTCTTCCTTTGCGTGGTGAACTTCTTCCGCTCTTGCCGGAAGCTCCGCCTCACTTCTTCTATATACAACGTGTACCTCTGCGCCAAGACGAAGGGCCGTCCTGGCTGCATCCATGGCAACGTTTCCGCCGCCTACCACTGCAACCTTCCTGCCTGCTACGATAGGGGTATCATAGTCACTGCGGAACGCTTTCATTAAGTTGCTTCTGGTTAAATATTCGTTGGCAGAGAATACGCCGTTTGCGTTCTCTCCCGGAATTCCCATAAACATAGGAAGACCTGCTCCAGAACCGATGAATATGGCCTGGAATCCTTCTTCATCCAAAAGCTCGTCAATGGTCACGGACTTACCGATGATCACATTGGTTTCTATTTTAACGCCAAGCTTTCTTACGTTGTCAATCTCCGGCTGAACCACACCTTCCTTTGGAAGACGGAATTCCGGAATGCCGTAGGTCAATACGCCGCCCGGCTCATGAAGAGCTTCAAAAATAGTAACTTCATAGCCCATTTTAGCCAGGTCACCGGCACAGGTTAATCCGGAAGGACCGGAACCGATGACGGCTACCTTCTTGCCATTGGTCTTTTCCGGGGCAGCCGGTACAAAACCGTGCTCTCTGGAATAGTCCGCCACAAAACGCTCCAGCTTTCCGATAGAAATGGGTTCTCCCTTGATTCCCCGGATACACTTGCCTTCGCACTGGCTCTCCTGGGGGCAGACCCGGCCACAGACAGCAGGAAGTGCAGAGGATTCAGCAATAATCCTTGCAGCCTCTTCGTGATTTCCGTTCTCCACTTCTTTAATAAAACCGGGAATATTAATGGATACCGGGCAGCCTGCTACACATTTCGGGTTTTTACAATTAATGCAGCGGCTGGCTTCCTCTTTTGCCTCTTCTTCATTATATCCAAGACAAACCTCTTCAAAGTTCGTCGCTCTTACCTTAGGATCTTGTTCTCTTACTGGTACTTTCTTTAATACATCCATTACTCGTTACCTCCACACAATCCGCAGCCGCCGTGATGAGTATCGCCCTCACTCTCTTTTAAAACCGCGCGCCCTTCTTCTGATTTATACATCATCTGGCGCTTCATGGCCTCATCAAAATTAACCAGATGGCCGTCAAACTCCGGTCCATCTACGCAGGCAAATTTCACTTCACCGCCGACCGTAACACGACAGGCACCGCACATGCCAGTTCCGTCTACCATGACCGGGTTTAAGCTGACAACAGTAGGAATACCAAGCTCCTTGGTTACAAGGCAGGCGAACTTCATCATGATCATCGGTCCGATGGCTACGCACACATCGTATTTCTTCCCCTGGTTTAAAACCAGGTCTTTGATTACCTCAGTTACCAGGCCCTTTCTTTCATAAGAGCCGTCATCTGTGGTTATATATAAATTTCCGGCCTGCTCTCTCATGGCATCTTCCAGAATCAATAAGTCCTTGGTCTTTGCCCCCACGATGACATCCACGTCAATGCCGTGCTCTTTCATCCATTTTACCTGGGGATAAACAGGAGCAGTTCCAACACCGCCGGCCACAAATAAATATTTCTTTTTCTTCAATTCTTCTATATCTTCGTGTACGAATTCAGACGCATTGCCCAAAGGACCCACCACATCCTCAAAGCTGTCTCCTGCCTTTAAAACAGCCATCTTTTCCGTGCTTGCACCAACGGTTTGGAATACAATGGTAATGCTTCCCTTCTCACGATCATAATTACAAATGGTCAGGGGAATTCTCTCCCCTCTGTCATCCATCTTAACAATAACAAACTCTCCGGGCTGGCAGGCTTTGGCAATCCGAGGTGCTTCCACATCCATCAGATAGATCTTGTCAGCTAACATCTCTGCTTTTAAAATCTTGTACATCTTCATCCTCCTAATGTCTTCGTGAATATACCTGTACACCTTTCCTGATAGCCTTCCCCAACAATCAGGCCAAATAGTACTCGTACCATATTACCATTTTTCAATGGCACTGACAACATTTATTAAAAAAATATCAATAAAAATTTATAGATTAGGTCGAATTTTGCCTATAATCTTACAGACTTTGTATCCTGATGGTGCAACTGGATAGGCTTGTATATCCAGTTAATTCACAGGCAAAAGGCCGAAAAGCACATGAATTTAACCTTTCCTCTGATACATGCGGTACGTATAACATAAATCAAAATAGGTCTGTTCATCGCTTTCCGCCGCCATTTCCCATGCCGGATCCTGGTCTAAATTGGGGAAATGTGTATCAGCGCTGTACATATAGTCAATATAAGTCACATGGGCCGTATTACAATATGGGAAAAACTGTTCGTAGATACTTTGCCCTCCTATGATAAAGCAATCCTCCTCAGGATAATTGCCAAGTTCTTTAAGGGCCTCTGAAAGGCTGTGGCAGACAACCGCCCCCTTTACTTTGTAATCCGGATCCCTGGTCAATACGATGTTGGTTCTTCCATAGAGCGGCTGCTTTCCAGGCAGGCTCTCAAGGGTCTTTCGTCCCATGACGATCACCTTACCCATGGTTTCCTCCCGGAACAGCTTCTTATCCTCGGGGATGGAAACAAGAAGCTGGCCCTGATTGCCGATGGACCAGTTTTTATCCACTGCAACAATGATATTCATAGGTCAACCCCTCCTTTTCCTTTATTCTTCTCCAATGATCAGTTCTTTTGCATAAGGAAGTGTTTCGATCCACCGGCAGAAATCATGCCATTCTTCCAGCTTATGGCTGCGCCTTGCAAAGTATATGTTGATCAGGGTTTCATAATTCAAAGTGCATGTCCTCATCTGGTTATAGCTGGATGGAAGGAGCTGGATTAAATCATACCAGTCCTCTTTCTTCTTATTCTCTATGTAGCGGAGGCGGATCTTTTCCATTTCAGAAACCACAGTTTCCATAAAAGCCAGCGTTCCTTCCGTCATATGGTCATGGCTGAAGTCTTCCAGTTCAAATGGCTTGCTGTGAATCTTATGCATGGTGCTGGTGGAATTGGCTACAGTAGCCACTTTGTAGGTATCGTATTCTTTCCACCAGTAGATCGGCGCTGTGATATCCACAGATACCAGGATCTGGCGGATGTATTTGCGGTGGTCGCTTCCAGCTTTTCTCAGCCGCTTTGCAAGGCCAAGATCATTGGGTCCAAGGATGTATTCTCCCTTCTCATTATATCCGCTGTCCATCCGGTCCCAGCTATTCATGGGATTTCTTGCACCCCGAATGGCATTTTCTATGTTCATAACACTGGTTCTTTCGCAGTTTAACATGGTATCTTCCTTTCTGTATGTTAATTCTTGTTTCATGGCTCTATTCATTATAGAGCAAAATACCCGATTCATCCATTGATTTATTTTTCAAAAAAGTCTTTAATTATATAATTTCTTTTGGGCCGTGTATATGGATCTGTCTCCATTAAATAGATATGCAATGCTGCAGACCACAAAAAAATATGGCAAATAAGAATAGCCGAAAACCTCGGCTCCTATAAAAACAGGCGCTAAAAGAGTATTTGTGGCGCTGCCGAAAACCGCCGCATATCCCATTGCGGCAACAAAGTCAGGCGGCAATCCCAGAATCCCTGCAACAGCGGCTCCAAGGCTTGTACCTATTGCAAACAGAGGAGTAACCTCTCCTCCCTGAAACCCTGCTGCAATCGTAATAATGGTCAGAACAAGTTTTAAAATCCAGTCCCAGCCATAGATACGGCCTCCATGGAAACCGGCTGAAATCAAATTCGTTCCCAGACCGGAATATCTACCCATTCCCAATAGAATAAACAATATTGCCAGAAAGATACTTACAATGGTTATTTTTTTAACAGGATCTCGAAAAGTTTTCCCCAGCTTATTATTCATAGAACCCAGCCCGTAAGCAAACAGGTAACCGACCAGACCAAACAAAGCCCCCAACACCATTAATTTCAATGCAAATAAAACGTCTATCTGAATTTTTGAATTCAGGGCATAATGAAAATTTTCCAAACCCAGGGCTTTTGAGACCGTACTGGCTGTAAAGGAGGCGGCAATGGCCGGAAACAGGGCAGAATACTCCAGGGTTCCTGCCGATAAAACCTCTAATGCAAAAAAGCAGGCGGCGACAGGCGTTCCAAATAAGCCGGAAAAACCAGCTGCCATACCTGTTACCAGGAAGATTTTGGAGTTATTCTTTACTTTTATTTTAAGGCCAGCCCAGTGCGATAAGGTGGCTCCTATCTGTACGGCAACGCCTTCCCTTCCGGCACTTCCCCCGAACAAATGAGTGATCCAGGTGCTTAGAATCGTTAGTGGGATCAGCCTCAAAGGAATCCTGTCTTCTTCTCCATGACCCACCTGAAAAATTAATCCCATTCCCTTAACACACATTCCCTCATCCCAGTGATACAGCCAGACTGCCAAGGCTCCTGCTGCAGGAAGAAAAATGATCAGGGGGATAAAGTATTCTTCCCGTAATTCTGTTACAAAAAGCAAAACTCTTCCAAATCCCGTATCCAGTATCCCCACTGCTGCGCCGATCACCACTCCGCAAATTCCTAAGATCATCAATTCCCTGTACTTTTTCAGCTTTTTTTCCAGCATCAAACAATTCCTCCCTGAAACCGGCCACTTACAAAAGGTCCGGTCATTTATATTCTTGCATTTTTAAAGATGATCAAACCCTGACAATTAAAAAAGCTGATACCTTCTGCATATTCAGTCAAAATATACAGAAGCCATCAGCAAATTGCGGTTTTGATAATCCTATCATGGGAGCGCTTCATTCCCGTTTCACAATTATTATACAGGTTTCTTCTCTGTTGTCAAGTTTTTATATCACCTGAAAAGTACCGATTTTTTACTGTCTTCCTGTCATACGCCATCAGGAAGGACATCTAAGTCCCACAAAATCCTGCTTCCTTTTTCTGTTTTTTTCACCAGGAGCTTCTTTCCGATCTGCTCCTTTAATTCCGTCACATGGGAAACAATCCCGATCAGTCTTTGTCCCCCGGCCAGCTCCTGAAGGATGCGGACTGCCTTAAGTCTGGATTCCTCATCCAGAGAACCAAAGCCTTCATCAATGAAAAGAGCATCCATACTCACATTTCCTGCCGTGCGCTGGATGATATCTGTCATGCCAAGAGCCATGGCAAGAGCTGCCATAAAGGATTCTCCGCCGGAAAGGGTTTTAACATCCCGTACCTTATCCGTTGCCATGCTGTATACATCCAAATCCAGGCCTACCTCCCCCTGCTTTCCAAGGGTCTCCAAATCCCTGCACTGAAGCAGGAACTGGCCGTCCGTCATAACGTCAAGCCGTTTGTTAGCCGCATGGATCATCTGGTTAAAGTACTGCCTCTGGACATAGGTCTGAAAGTCCAGGCTGACGGAGCCTGCCATTTTCCCGTTGGCCGTCTGAAACAGGGTATGGTACAGGCGGTATTTCTCTTCCAGCTGCTCTCTCTCCTTCCACAGCCGCCCCAGATTTTCAGCAGCCTGAAGAGCCCTGCTGCCAATAGCCGTGATCCTTGCCTCCCTGGTCTGCAGCTGCTTCTGTTCCTCCTTAAGAGCTTCCGCCTGCCCTTTCCAATGTTCCGTTTCTATCCTTTCACGCCCCATTGTCTGCTCCTTAAACTGGCCGTAAACGGTGCGGGCCTTTAACAGTTCCTTTTCATAATTCCCTGTTTCCTGCTCCCACTGCCTTACAATTTCCGGCGCCTGCTTTGCCCTGTGGTAATCCTCTTCTTTTAAAAATCCCAGCTCCACCAAAGCGGATTGAAACGCAGCATCTGCCTGCTCAAGTGCAAGCCTTCGCGTCTCTTTGTTTTCCTCTTCCGAGGCCAGACGGCCTTTCCCTTCCTTTTCTTTCACTAAGATATACTGGAATCGTTTATCCGCCTGCTCCTCTGCTCTTAACAGCTCTTCTTTCCTTTTTTTGAAGCCCGCCAGCTTCCCCATGGCTTCCTCTTCCTCAGGGTATGGCAAAAGCTTCTTTACGTGATCCGCCTCTGCGACAGCGGCTGCCCTATCCAGTTGTTTCTGCTGCCAGTTCTTCATTGTCTCTTCTTTTTTAAGTTCCAGTTCCTCAAGCCTCCCCCGGTCCGCTTTCCTTTCTTCCAGAAGCTTCTTAAGAAGGCGGTCCGACTCAAAAGCTTCCTGCTCTTCCTTTTCCACTTCCCGCAAAAGCAAGCCGGCCCGTTCTCTCTCGTCATACAGACGGACATGAAGCTGATCCTGAGGGAAAGAAGTCCCAAACCATTTTTCTTCCTCTCCCTCCAGCAGTTCCTTTAAGTGGCGGCAGACCTCCAAGGCCCTGACGGCAGTTTGAACGGCCTGGGAACGCCGTTCCTCTGCCTGATTTCTGGCTTTCTTTGCCTGCTCCACCTCTTCCTGGGTGACAGCTCCCTCTATCAGCTTTGCCTTTAGAGGATGATGGACGGAACCGCAGACAGGACAGGGGGCTCCATCTGCCAGCTCATTAGCCATAATTCCAGCCTGCAATGCCAGAAACTCACGAAACCTGTCATTATAGCTCGCTTCCGCCTGTTCGTAATCTTTCTGGGCGCATAGAACCGCTTCCTGGTATTCCTCTCGTTTTAAGTCTGCCGACTCCCCTGCCTTAGCTGTTTTCTCAAGGTCTTCCATGGCCTGCTGCCGCTCCTGGAGCACAGTTTTTCTCTGTCTTATCTCCGGCAGACTCCTTGCACCTTCTTCTAACTTTTCCTGCCTTGCTTCGTTTGCAGCCAGACGTTCCTTTAACCGGATCAGTTCGGCTTCAATTCTATGAAAATACTGGCCAGCTTCCTCTTCCTCTCTTTTCTTATCAAGGGAAGCTCTCTCCATGGTTTTCCAACGGCCATAGAGCGGCATGGCCTCATTTAGCCGTTCGATGACAACTGACAGCCTGGGGACTTCTCCCTGGGAGGCATCCCTGCTTTCCTTCGCCTCCTTTTCCGCAGATGCAAGGGCAAGGGTTATTTCCGCCAATTCCTTTTTAAGCTGTTCGGCCCTTTTTATGGCTGTCTCATATTCCCTCTTTTTATCTAAGAACTGGTCCTCCGGGCCTTTCACCTTTTCTGCACGGACGGCCTCCTTTAATTGGGCTTCTATCTCAAGCCATTGTTCCTTCTGGCCCTCCAGAATATCCAGCCTGGCCTTTGCCTGCATAAGGCCGTCAAAGAGACGGTTCACTTCCTGGGCACGGCTTAACTGCCCTTCCACTTCAGAAAGAAGCTTTCCCCTGTGGTCCCGTTCCTCACAAAGCTCCTGTTCTTTTTCCTTTATCTCTGCCAGAATGGAGCCTAAAAGATTCTGGATCTCCTCTGTCCTTGTCTCCTTAAAATCCAAAAGCTCCCGCCATGGTTCCTGATAAGTGCTTTCATCCAAAAGCACCACATTTTCCAGTTCATGAAAGCATAACCTGCGGTTGTTTTCCAGGCTGTCATAAAAAAGATTGTTCTGCTCTTTTAATTTCAACTGGATACGGCTGTAAATCCCGGTGTTAAAGATCCTGGAAAATATCTCTTTCCGTTCTCTGGAAGATGCATGAAGAAGTCTTAAATAATCTCCCTGGGCAATCATGGCGATTTGCGAGAACTGGTTTAAGTCCACACCTACAATTTCCTGGATCTTCTGATTGATATCCCGAAGGTTGCCCGGGTACTCCGATCCATCAGGCAAGAGAAGGGAAGCCTTTGCCGGAACGGGAACTGCAGAATACTCTCCATTTTTATTTTTTCTTTTGCTGATCCTGGTATAGGAAGGGCTTCTTGTAATTTCATACCTCTCACCCCCTTCAGAAAATTTCAGGGACACGTAGGTTTCCTGGTCTTCTGCCGCATACTGGCTGCGCATCATGGAAGGCTCCCGCTTCTGTCCGCTGGTTTCCCCGAACAGGGCAAATGATACGGCATCAAAAATGGTGGTCTTTCCTGCTCCCGTATCTCCTGTAATAAGGAAAATGCCGTGGCCGATTTTCTCAAAATCCACGGTTTCCTTTCCTCCATAGGAACCAAAAGCGGACATGGTCAACTGCAATGGCTTCATAATCCTTCTTCCTCCTTTGCTTCCTGTACGATCCGCTCCATGGCCTGTTCTTCTTCCATTGTCATCTCTTCCCCTCTTACCGCCTTAAAAAACTGCCGGAATGCTTCCAAAGGTTTAAGAACCGGCACGGTCTCTCCCTCTTCCAGACGCTTTTGCCTGGTACGCTCATTGTCCACCCGAAGCTCCAGCAAATGATCGAACACTTCTTCTAAGCGCTCCCTGACCCGGTAAGGCTCCTCTTCATCGGTGAGCGTGACGCTGACATAATCATGGCGGTTTTCTTCTGTGGCCCTTTTAAGAATTTCAGATAAGGATCCTCTTTCCCGCCTCACATCCTGGATTCCATTGAGCGGAAGAAATTCAAACTCCGGTTCGTCTCCCTTTTTTCCTATATTCACCACAGTGACTGATTTTTTATGGTTTTCTTCGCTGACGGAATATTTATAGGGAGTCCCGCAGTATCGAATAGAAGTCTTGCCTACCTTTTGGGAACCGTGGAGATGTCCCAAAGCTATGTAATCAAATTCAGAAAGAACAGAAGCATCTACCCGGTCCAAACCGCCCGCCATGATGACCGCCTGCTCTGACTCGCAGGTTTCCGGGTCTTTATTGCCTGCCGCGTAAAATTGATGGGATAAAAGGATGTTGCGCTCTCCGCCATCAATGGTTTCTCTTTCCAGAACAGCTCTTATGGCACTTTCATATCCATCCGGCTGGTTGTCCGGAAAAAGCTGCCTGACATACCCTGGTTTTAAAAAGGGTAAGAGATAGAAATTCACCGGACCATTTTCATCCCGTAATACCACCTTTTTTAAGTACTCTTCCTGGCTTCTGGGCGGGAACACGGACAAATGAATGCGGTGCCGTTCCAGAAATGCCGAGGCATAGGACAGACGTTCCGGTGAATCATGGTTTCCTGCAATGATAAGGACCGTGATCTCAGGCTTTATTCCGGAAAGGGCTTCCAGGAAATTGCCAAACATGGTATAGGCCTCCCCGGAAGGAGCCGTTTTATCGTAGATATCGCCGCAGATCAGGATGACATCCGGATGCTGGGTTGCTGCATAATCCACAATCTGATTAAGGACCGCTTCCTGGTTTTCTTTTAAACTGTAGCCGTTTAACTGCTTTCCGATATGCAAATCAGATAAATGAAAAATCTTCATATTTCCTCTTTCCTGCCCGTGGTTTTGGGGCATAAGAATATACCCCCAGTGTGTCCTCCCAGGCATTTTTTATCTTAAATGTTTACCAGATGTTCCTTTTCATCCAGCTCAAAGGCAAGCACCGGGATCTCCCTGACGCCAAATTTCTTTTTATACAGGACAAAATTTTATACTCTCTATATTCCTTAACAGAGAGAGACTAGAAGCACCGACAAAAGAAAGGAAGCGGACTTTTGAGAAAATGGAGGAAACGATTACAGGAAAATCGATAAAAACCTTTCCCCATATTTCTCGAACTTAAATTCCCCTACTCCGGACACCGACAGCATCTCTTCCTTTGTCTTAGGTTTCTTCAAGGACATATGTACCAGGGTTTTGTCAGAAAACACGATATAGGGCGGTACTTTTTCCTCTTTGGCAATTTCCATCCGCAGCGCCCTTAGAGTTTCAAACAGAGCTGCCTCCCCTTCGGTTAATTCCAGAGCAGATGCACTTGATTTCTTTATCTTCTTTCCGCTCTTAACCTTTTCCACAGGTTCCTGTTCCTTAGCCATCTTCATGATCACGGATTCACCGTCTTCCAGTACCGCCTTAGATTTCTCTGTCAGCTTTACAATGGTGTATTCATCATTGGTTATTGCCAACCAATCGTTTAAAAATAAATGGTTCATCACCTGCCGCAGCTTATAGGCAGGAACCTTTGCCAGATTTCCATAATGAGGGTTCTCATTCATCCGGTAGTTTCTGATTTTTGCCGTATTGGCTCCATGAACCGTATCGATAATGACCGCAGTTCCATACCTCTGCCTGCTTGCCTTTACGCATCCCACCAATTCCTTTGCAATATCCGTCACATCCACTGTTTCAAACTGGCTTAAGCAGTTGGAACAGTTGCCGCAGTAATTCTCCCCATACTCCCCAAAGTACCGCAGAATGTAGTCCCTGAGGCATTCGTTGGTAAAGGAGTAAAAGGTCATCTTCTTAAGCCGTTCACGGTCCCGCTCCATAACCATCTGGTGGGTAAGGGAATCCAGCTCCTGATTATCCTGGTTATTATCAATAAACATCTGATTGGTCACGACATCCTGACCACTATATAGCAAAATGCATTCCCCCGGCTCTCCATCTCTGGAGCACCTGCCCACTTCCTGATAGTAGGATTCCAGGTTCTTCGGCATATTGTAATGAATAACAAACCGTACATTGGATTTATCGATCCCCATGCCAAAGGCGTTGGTCGCCACCATGATCTGGCTTCTATCGTAGATAAAGTCATCCTGGTTCTTCCGACGCTCCTCATCGCTTAACCCGGCGTGGTACCTGGTTGCTGAAAATCCCTCTTGATTCAGCCGGTCACATACCTCTTGCACCAGTTTTCTGGTCAGGCAGTAAATAATCCCGCACTGATCCGGGTGGCATTCCACATAGTTCTTTAATGTAGCATACTTATCCTTGGGAGACTGAACCCCCAGATAGAGATTGGGTCTGTCATATCCCGTAGACACCACGGCTGGTTCTCTGAGCATGAGTATATCAATGACATCTTCACGAACCTCTTTGGTAGCAGTGGCCGTAAACGCGCTGATGACCGGACGTTTTGGAAGCTTATCAATAAAATCCACGATTTTTAAATAGCTGGGCCTGAAATCCTGTCCCCACTGGGATACACAGTGAGTTTCATCCACCGCTACCATGGAAATATTTGTGTTTAATGCAAAATCAAGAAATTCATCCGTTACAAGACGTTCCGGTGCTACATAAATAATGGGATATCGCCCTTCCCGTGCATAGGCCAGGGCCTTATAATACTGACTTGCAGTCAAAGAACTGTTAAGATATGCGGCATGAATGCCTGCTTGATTGAGAGTTGTTACCTGGTCCTTCATGAGGGAGATCAGGGGCGAAATAACCAGTGTGATTCCTTCCATCATAAGAGCTGGTATTTGGAAGCACAGGGATTTTCCGGAACCGGTGGGCATGATTCCAAGGGCGTCTCTTCCGGACAAAATACTGTCGATAAGAATTTCCTGCCCTTCCCGGAAACTGTCGTAGCCGAAATAGTGCTTTAATACTTGAAATTTATCCATATAACTTTTGTTTCTGCTCCTTATCATTTGTTTTTTACAATTAGTTCTTTTCATTATACCATTTGTTCTTCAAATTTGCCACAGGCTTTCATGAATTAGGGATTGTTTTTTTCCGCGATTCGAGGTTGATTCGCGGCGCTGACTGTAATTTTGGATTTGTATGTAACGTATTCATGCCTTAATTAAAAAGGTTGATTATCGGCGAGATGAAGTTTGGTCATCTGCATACAGTATTTTTTAGCGCTTTATTTTTTAGCGTTTTTTAGCACTTTATTTTTGGATTATCTGAAATGATAAATAACACTGGCTTTTAGCAAACAATCATACTATAATTACTAAAGCTTTTATTGTATTTTGTATTTTATAATTCATAACCATAGGAGAAAAACTTTGAAGACTAATATTGGATTGTACCTGGCTTTGCTTTTCGGTGTCTTTTCCCTTTCTACCTCCGCGATTTTCGTGCGCCTGGCTAATGCCCCTTCTGCTATAACCGCATTTTTCCGTTTATTTTTTGCAGCTATGATTCTATTGCCATTTTTATTGGGCAGCAAGCAAAATAAGAATCAATTGCTATCCCTCTCTAAAAAGCAATGGGCACTTGGGATTTTGTCAGGACTTCTCTTATCTGCCCATTATCTGCTGTGGTTTGAATCCCTGAGGCATACATCAGTGGCAAGCTCAACAGTTATCGTAACATTGCAGCCTCTTTTTTCGATTGCTATCGGATATACTTTTTTGAAGGAACGATTTCACAAGCTGGCGATTGGGGGATGTCTGATCGCCATATTGGGCTGCTTTATCATCGGATGGGGGGATTTTCAAATAAGCTCTCAAGCTCTTTTTGGTGATTCATTAGCGCTATTGGCGGCAGGAATTATCAGTGTCTACTTTTTTATAGGTCAGGCAATAAGAAAAGAATTATCAGCGGTTCCTTATTCCGTCATAAGCTATTTAAGCAGTTCCGTTTTTTTAGGGTGTTATGCAATCATTGATGGTAACTCTTTCAGCGGTTATCCTAAAGCCACCTGGATATCCTTTGGGGGATTAGCACTTATATCAACGGTTTTTGGACAATTCATTTTTAATTGGCTGTTAAAGTGGATTCCTGCGACAGTTATTTCCATGAGCATACTGGGAGAAACTATCGGCACATGCATTCTGGCCTATTTTATCTTACATGAGGCAATTTCTCTTCAGCAGGGTATCGGGATAACAACGATATTATTAGGGCTGGTGCTCTTTTTTATTAGTCCCCAAATACATAAGAACCGGTAACATAGATAATAGCTTTTCAGCTGCCATTCTGCTTCTTCCACTTTCTGATCTTACTTCTAAATGACTTAAAAGGCGCGACCGTATTCGTGTGGATCCATTTCCAGACTGCCCAGTTGGAAGGCGTTGAAGACGCCCATTTTCTGCTTCCAGGCTGAAAAAGCTCGGTATCTGCATAATATTCCGTAAGGTTTATGATTTTTTGTACCGTTTCCTTAAACATGGTACATAATTCCTGTAAACTATATGTTTCGTATTGCCTGTAAAAGCTCTTGTATAATCCGCCCAGATTGTTCCACTTATAATCTGGGTGAGGGGTAACAACCGTATTCCCCTGCTGTTCCTGTTCTTCCCAATGAAGAAGAAGGTTTAACCAGCCTAATTGATAGGCTATCATCTGCGCCGGTGACCTGTCCACTCCGTCAATCTGTTTGTCCTTATCTGTTTCCTGAATATCTGAAAATTCATCTATGAATAATTTAGCACGATTTGATATCTCGTCGATCAATTCCTGCTTATCTTTATATTCTGTCAATGCATTGCCCTCCAAATTTCTGTTTTATTTGCTGCCGGCAGACAACCATGCCTGCGCCGGTATTTTCGATGATATCTTTCCATTCAATTTTCTCCACAAAATGCAATCTGAATACCATCTTGCTATATAACGGTATTGTACCTTTAATCTAAAAAAAAGGCAAACAAAAACAACAGGGATACATGAGTATGAGCAGCGCCGTTTTTGTTTCGTTATCGCCTTTTTTCTATCCGGCCGGCGGCCGGCATTTCTCCCCTTTCCTGGAATAAGTTAGCCTGTATCAATCAGTCTTATATGGATGTTCATCTTGACGTTTCCATGGTATACTTTGAAGTATTACATACAAGGCGGTGATAGAATGATTTTTCAGATCAGCATATTTGCGTTAATAACCTGTTTTTACATTGCCTATTTTATGAAGCAAATCTTTCTTCGGAAAAAGGGCATTCACACAAACCGGCTGGCAAAGGGCCATAAACCTCCTAAAACAGCAGCAATAGAAACGGCTCTTCTTGCAGCAACCTACGGCATCGCGGCTATTCAGTACGCAAGTGTGTTCTTTTCCCGTTTCATGCTCTCTCTTACTTTTCCTGTCAGTGTACGGTGGATAGGAATTGTGCTCACGGGAAGCGGGGTTATTTTCTTTATACTGGCTATCACCTCCATGCGTGACAGCTGGCGCGCGGGTGTGGACGAAACCCAAAAAACTTCCATTGTCACAAGAGGCATATATAAGGTCAGCAGGAATCCGGCTTTTGTGGGCTTTGATCTGCTATATATGGGCTCTGCACTTGCCCTTCCAAACATGATCAGCATCCTTTCCGCGTTCATTGGTATCCTTCTGCTGCATTTTCAGATTTTAGAGGAAGAAAAGTATTTACCTCGTGCCTTTGGGGATGAATATTTGCAATACAAGAGCAGCACGCCGCGATATTTCCTGTTTTTTTGAACCTTCTCTTGGCAGGCTTTCCCCCAATAAAAGCATATGCTCCTTCCTGCAGCGGCCAGCTTTTATCATGTAAACGGTCCGCTGCAGGAAGGAGCATATCATAACTTAAATCTAGACGCAGATCTCCTTTTGCATCTCATGCCAAATATACCCATTGCTGACTATGAGATGGCTCTTTTTATGAAACTGTACCGGTGAACCGTCAAATTCAGCCACCCTCCCTCCAGCCTCTTTCACAATCAGATAAGCTCCGCTATAATCCCAGGGATTCAAATTCATTTCAAAATATCCATCCAGCCTGCCGCAGGCTACATACACCATGTCAATGGCTGCCGAGCCGCCTCGGCGGATATCCTGGCATTTTATAAAAATCCTTCTGCTCATATCAAAGATTCTTTCCGCATTTTCCTTATAATAAGGGCTTGTGCCTATGGCGATCAACGATTCTTCCAGGGTTTTATTATTGCTGACACTGATTCTGCTGCCGTTTAAAAAAGCGCCTTCTCCCTCTGCCGCCCAGAAGAATTCATTTAAGAATGGCAGGTATACAGCTCCTAACACTATTCTTTTCCCATCCCATAAGCCTATGCTTACGGCACTTTGTTTGTAATCATGAAGTAAGTTGGTGGTTCCATCCACCGGATCCACGATCCACACCGGCCTGTTAAAATCCAGGCCCGAATTGTCCTTCTCTTCTCCCATGAATTGGATCCGGGGATAACTCTCCTCCAGTTTTTCTTTCAGCCACTTTTGAACCTGGATATCTACCTGAGTGACGTAATCCGCCGGACCCTTAGACCGGACATCTGACGCCAGCCGCTGGTCATTAAAAAAGCGTTTGGTACCAAGTGCCAGCTCTTCAATTTCTTTCCTGTCAATATGTAATTCTTCATCCATCAAACTACAATTCCTCCATATACTTAAGCCCCTCTGCCGTACCAAAAAACTGCAGTACGTTCCCCCGGGGCTCTCTTTTTGCAGTTTTCAATGTGATCATGACAATGATACCGTCTTCTCCCTTACCCTTAGCTTTAAATGCCTGGATATCAATAATTTGTATATTCCTCTCTTTGCAGCTTTCCAGAAACAGATTCAAATTTGACGCAGCAGTGAAGTTCATATACAGACTAAAGATTCTTGAAGTTGCCATAAGCCGGTTGTCCACCTTTTGGAAAACCGTCATAATCAGGCTGATGGCCAAGCCCACCAGTATTGCTCCCTTGTAGAACCCGATGCCAACAGCCAGCCCTGCACAGGCAGCCGCCCACAATCCGGCGGCAGTGGTTAAGCCCCGTACCTGATTATTTCTGGTCACTATGATGGTACCTGCCCCTAAAAAGCCGATCCCGCTGACCACCTGCGCGCCAAGCCTTGAGGGATCTGAGCCGCCAAAGGTTTGGGAAATATACTGGTTGGTCATCATCACCGCTGCCGATCCCATACATACAAGCATATACGTCCGGAACCCTGCCGGCTGCTTCCTGACTTCTCTCTCCATGCCCAGGATGCCGCCTATGATCAGAGCCAGGCATATACGTACTGTAATTGTAATTTCGTTCAGTTCCTGAAAATCACCTAGGTTCAGCATACGAATCACCATCCACGTTTACTACGGAAAAACCTTTTCCTTCCAACAAGTCTTTACAATCAGAATCTAAATGCATGCAAAATACCCTCCTTCTCATCTCATGGGGAATCCATGCCTCCAGTTTACCATAATAACAGTGGGTTGCATAGTCAGAATCATGGGTGCTTGTGTCATGATAGATGGTCTTGATTTCCCCCTTTTTAAAATCCTCCAGTATTCTTTGAGGCAGATGAGAGGAATCTCCGCTGTAATAAATCGTTTCTCCATTTACTCTTATGACATATCCAAAACACTCCATATTATCCACATGCTGAACCTGGATCGCTTCAAATTCTACACTGCTACCGTCATAAGTCTCTTTATAACGGTAAAACTCCCTTCCGATCCCCATAAGGCTTAACAGCCGGGCAATCGTAGGTTTAGGATGAATAACGGTAACCTGCTTCTTATCCAACATGCAATACGTATAAGAAATCAAAGAAGCCAGGCTCCCCACATGATCCGCGTGCAGATGTGTGATCACAACGTAAATTTCCCTGTATTGTTCAAGACCAACCAATGAGAGCAATGTTTCAAATACAGTTTCTCCGCAATCGATCAAATAGAGATCATTGTTTAATTCAAAATATGCACTGGTGTTTTTATACTGAGGATAAAATGCCGATCCACTGCCTAAAAAATGTAATTCCATTGTCCTCTCCCCCTACTCCTTGATGCCTGCACTGACAAAGCTGCTCATAAACTGTCTTTGCAGGATGAAAAAGGCTATTAATAACGGCAGTATGATAATTAACGTAGCAGCGCAGACATTCGCCCACTGCATATTTGCTTCCTTGGATTTTGCAAAAATAGCAAGGCCGACCGTCAAGGTACGGTTTGCAGGGGAATTTGTTACAATTAACGGCCACAGATAATTGTTCCAGTGATAGCTGACCGAAATGACCGCAAATGACATATATGCCGGTTTTGCGCATGGCATATATACCTGCCAGATGGTCTGCCATATATTTGCGCCGTCAATTCTTGCCGCTTCCGCTAAGGCCCTTGGTATGGTCTTAAAGTGCTGCCTTAAAAGGAAAATCGCCAGGGCGCTTCCATAAAACGGCAGCATGATGCCCAGCTTTGTGTCTGTAAGCCCCATTTCCGATAAGGTCATAAAGTTAGGCGTAATAAGTACATCATTTGGTATAATGATCTGCATAAAAATCACTGCCATCACCAGATACTGCCCCTTAAACTCCATGACACCAAGGGCATATCCGGCCAGGGTCGATGTAACAAACTGAATACCAAATGTTACCGCAACAAGGAAGAGGGTATTTAAATAATATCTTCCAAAGGGTATGGCATTCCACACATACATGATATTGCCCAGAGTAAATCTGGAATTGGGAAAGAACGTCATTTTAAACGTAGGCTCCGTTAAAGCTGTGCACACAAGCCAAAACAGGGGAGCCAGCCACGCGGTTGCCAGCAGTACGGAACAAATGGATATTAATAGTTTTTTCAAGTTCTTCATAACCTTCTCCCCTCTAATTATAATGGATCTTCTTATCCTGGCTTATAAATCTCGGCAGTGACACAATTAACAGCAAGACAAGCATGATGACCGTCAGTGCAGAAGACACACCATAATTAAAATTCGTAAAGCCCTGCTGGTAAATGTAATAAAGAAGGAGGGTGCTGGCATTGTTAGGAGCCCCCTCTGTCATGATCACTACATGATCCACAAGCTTAAAGCTATTTGTAAAGGCAATGGTCGATACAAAAAGAAAAGTAGGGGCCAGCAATGGCAGGGTGATCTTTCTAAAGATTTTTAAGCTTCCAGCCCCGTCGATCTTTGCAGCCTCCATGACCTCCGTTGATATGCTCTGGATCCCCGACAGGAAAAATACCATCAAATATCCTGCCTCCTTCCATACGTACATGACTGCCATGGCAGGCAGCACCGTACTCTTCTTTGACAGGACGTTCCATGGACGAAAACCCATGCTTATGAGCATCTGGTCAAATAATCCGTTTTTCGCCATATAGATGAACATCCAGACACTGGCTATGGCTATCATAGGCATTACAACCGGATAGAAGAAAGCCGTTCTTACAAAACCGATGGTCCGGCTCCTTCTATTTACCAGAACGGCAAGGCCCAATCCCACAGCCATGCTGGGCAATACGGTAATCAGTGCAAAAAAGACTGTATTACCCATTACCTTCCAAAACAGCTTTGATGAAAACAGTTTTGCATAGTTTTCCAGTCCTATAAGCTCCGGCGCCCCCATTCCCATTTTGTATTTCATAAGGCTTAAATACAGGCTCCTGAATACAGGGTACGCCGTAAATACCAGCATAAACCCCAGCGCCGGGGCAACAAGCAACCACGCCGTGAAATTATGTTTCAATTCCTTCCTCTTTTTTAAATCACCATTCATCGATCCGTCACCCTTCTTTAAAGAAAGGGGTTTGCAAGCTGCAATCCCCTTTCGGTTTCCTATATTATTGAAAATCTGCTAAAACTTCCTCTGCTTCCTCCTGGGCATGATCCAGAGCTTCCTGTGCTGTCATATCTCCCACTACTGCCGCCTGGATGTTATCATTTAAAATCCTCCATATTTCAGCCGCATTATAAGTCGTCAGCTCCGGTTTTGCATAGGGAAGCTGCTCATAAGCGACGGATGCCTGAGGAACCTTTGCGTAATAATCTTTCATCAGATCCGTATCATAGCAAGACTGTCTGGTCGCTACGTAACCGGTATCCAGGCTCCACTGGGCTGCTCTTTCCGTAGAAGTAGCAAATTTAATGAATTTCCAAGCTGCATCCCCGCGTTCCTTTGCAATTCCGTTTGAGATATAGAAGTTTCCGCCGCCTGTGGGAGCTGCATCCCGCGCTTGTCCCGGCAGGAATGCCGTACCAAATTCAAACTTGGCGTTGCTGTTGATATTGGCCATATTTCCGGTGGTATGATAGATCATAGCTACTTCCCCGGCCAGGAACTGTGTGGGCAGGTCGGTCCATTGTACGATCCCTTCTGCCATGCATTTGTATTTATTCTGGAGATCCAGCCAGAACTGAAGGGCTTCTACATTTTCAGGGGTATTAAAGTAAACGGTCTTTCCATCCTCACTCATGAGGTTTTTACCGTCTTTGCTGTTCTGTAACGCAAATCCTGTGAACGTCCACTGGGCAGAGCCGGAATTCAAAGCGATGCCGACACCATAATGGTCGCCGTTTGTCAGCTTCACCCCATAATCCGCCAGCTCCTCCCAGGTTCTGGGCGGCTTCTCCGGATCAAGTCCGGCTTCCTTAAACAAGTCTTTATTATAATAGAGGATCTCCGTACTTCTCTGGAAGGGAATGGAATAGATCTTTCCATCTACATAGGAGTCTTCCATGAATCCGGGAAGAAAGTCTGCGATGAATGTTTTTCCTTCTTCTCCGTCAGCTGCAATAAAATCATCCAGCGGCATAGCCATACCTGTAGATGACATGGTAAATCTCTGGGTCGCCAGGCTTACAAACACATCCGGCGGGGTTCCTCCCTGTACGGCCGTCTGGATTTTTGTAACGGTGTCGTCATAGTTTCCTGTATAGACCGGTTCTACGACAATACCCGGATTCTCCGAGTTAAAATCCGTGCAGATTTTCTCAATAAGCTGTGCTGCTGATCCTCCTACGTTGACCGGATAGTAGAAAGTCAGGTGCAATACATCCCCCGTATTTCCCTGAGTCTCTGCTTTTGCAGAATCTGTGTCCGCCGAGGCTGACTCGGCTTTTGTTTCCGTTTGCTCTGCCTTTGTTGCACCTGTTGAATTGCCGCCGCAGCCAGTCAATACTCCTGCCGCAGCCATGACCATTGCCAATGTGATCGCAGATAAATGTTTCATTTTTTTCAAAACAACCCCTCCTTAAATTCAACAATTGATGTTTACATGGGTAGTTTATCACAGCAATTGAAACGTGTCAATGATATTTTTATATATTTCATACAATATATTTATAAATATTTGCGTTTTAATGTTTGTTTTTCACATTTAAAAAGAGGTTTCATTTTTTATTTTATATGTTATACTATAGATAATCATTTGTTTTTGGTAAATTATGGAGGTATTTTATGGTTACTATTAAAGATATTGCCAGGGCCGCCGGTGTTGCCCAGGGAACTGTTTCAAATGTTCTAAATGAAAAAGGCAACGTCAGCAGCGAAAAAATAAAACAGGTAATGGATGCCGCTGCCTCTCTTGGATATATCCCCAATGAAAGAGCCAAATTACTGCGCAAGGGGCGCTCCGATTTATTGGCCGTAATTCTCCCAAACCTGCGTTCCAAACAATACATCGATTTTTTTATGAGTTTTAAGGCGTATGCCGAAAATCATAATTATTCCGTATGCCAGTATCTCACCAATGACGATCAGCCGGAGGCTGAGATCAATGCCTTACAGGACATACGTTCCCTTATGCCCGCCGGAATTGCATCATTTACTTCCTTTACCTCCCAGTCAGACTATATCCCATACCTGGATGGAAAGAAAAAGATCCGGGAAAATATCATTTTCATTGAGCGGGATCCTGATATATCCTGTAAATATATTGGATTCAACTACGGACAGGCAGGAAAAGAATTAGCAAAGAAGGCTTTGGAAAAGAAATATACAAATATCTGTATCTTGACCGGCAGTCTTCGTCTGTCCAATGAGCTGGAATTTTATGACGGCTTTATGGACACGATGAAGAGCTCCTCCTGTTCCGTGTACCACATACAAACGGACTCCTACAGGAAACTGCAGAACATTATGCAGATCTTCCACGATTCCACGCCCCAGGCCATTTTTATATCCAATTACGGTTTTGCTGAATCGGTAAAAGATATACATAATACCTTTTACCCGGAGCTCAGCTTAAATATACACACCGTTTCTCCTGTATTCACCTTACCTGAAAACGACTTTGATAAATACGAACTGAATTACCGCCAGTTGGGAAAAATCGCTGCAGAAACCCTTATTGAAAATGATCTTCCAGGTAAACATCCGGAGAAAAGAATTCTTGAAAATTCAGGTTTCCGTGATTGGTTTTCGAACATCATCTACAGCGATAACAAATCGCCTTTAAACATCCTGACCCTTGACACCCCCAGCGCCTACACCCTTCGCAGCCTATCCCGCCTATATACTCAAAAAACAGGGATACCGGTTAATATTACCATTTATTCCTACGATGAAATCTATGAAGCTTTTACAAACATGTCAAAGGACTCCGTATTCGATATCCTGCGTTTGGATGTGACCTGGTTATCCTGGTTTGCAGAAAAAATATTGCAGCCACTGGATGGAATTGATCCTTCGGTCTCCCAATGCCTCAATGAATTTATAGACGGCACCATTGAACCGTTTTCAATGATCAACGGACATGTTTACGCATTGCCCACCTCCCCAAGTATGCAGCTTCTGTTTTACAGAAAAGATTTGTTCAATGACCCTATTTACCGCCGCACGTACTTTGAAAAATACCGGGAAGAACTGCTTCCTCCGGACACTTTTGATAAGTTCAACCGGATTGCCGCGTTTTTTACAAAATCCTCAAACCCGGCATCCCCTGTGGATTATGGGGCCACTCTCACCCTTGGTTCCACCGGAGTTGCAGGCTCTGAATTTTTAGCCCGCTTTTTCAGTTATCAGGACAATCTGTATGACGGGCACTACAATGTGGCCCTGAATTCCCCGGCCGCGGTCCGGGCATTGGAACAGCTTGTGGAGATCCGCAATTATTCCAGCCCAAAGTATAATTCCTGGTGGACCAATACCGCCACCTCTTTTGCCAGCGGAAACATTGCTATGACCCTGCTGTACAGCAACTATGCTTCTGACCTGCTCAGTTCGACTTCCAAGGTTGTGGGAAATATCGGATATGCTCTGGTTCCCGGCGGCAACCCAGTCATCGGCGGCGGAACTCTCGGCGTTTCAAAATACAGCCGCCGGGCCAATGAGGCATTGTCCTTTATCCGCTGGATATGCAGTGAAACAATCGCTTCTGCCGAAACACTGCTGGGGAGCGTTTCTCCCTGTAAGAAATCCTATGAAAATTATGAAATCGTCAATTCTTATCCGTGGCTGAATTTTGCAAAAGACTGTTTTGTAATGGCCAAAGGACGGCGGGTGCCTGAGTTGTCCGGTTTTCCATTTGATGAGCGCCGATTCTTGAGCATTATCGGTATGGCGGTGAAAAATGCTTACAGCAATGTTCAATCGCCCAAAGTTGCATTGGAGCAAGCGCAGAAGATGTATGATGAACAGTTTTTAAACAAGGATGTGTGATTTTGATCTTGATTAGATTTTTTGATATGACGCGTTGTATTGCGATAAGATATTATTGCTATAATGGCCCAAGGGAATGAAGTTCTCCCTGTGCTGATTTTAGCCGAACCGCTTATTAAGCCGACACTTCTGCAATTATTTCATTGCAGAAGTGTCGGCTTTTTTGCATTCAACTAACAAACGTTTGCTGCAATCCTTTCATTACTGAAGATCATTTATTCTTTAGAAACGATAAGCATATCCCTAAAATCCTTAAACTGTTTTTCAATATCCGGATTCTGGATAAAGAACTCCATAAGCACCTTTATTTCCAATACAGTCAAATCCCCCAGCATGTGTTCAACCAATTCTGCTTCTTCCAAAGGGCGCGGGCTTTTAAGCATGGTAAAAAAACGTTCCAAAGTATTGTGACGTTCCAGCAGATAATTGCCGGTTATTTTTCCCTCATCAGTCAGCAGGATATTTTCAAGGCTATCGTATTTCAAATATCCAAGCTGGACAAGCTTAGTTACCATCTTTGACGCAGACGATGGACGGACGTGCAGCAGACCAGAAAGTCTGTTTATGCGGGTACAGCTTTCTTCCATGCATAATCGGTACGCCATTTCAAGATAATCCTCAAGAGCAGGTGTGAGTCTGCTCTCATTTTGTTTTTTCAGTTCATATCCCCGGACGGTACGGAATTCCTGAGGCGGAAGTTGGCTCATTGTCATTCATCCTCTGTTTTTTAACTTTATATAGTGTATTCGTAACACTTTCTACTTAGGTCTCATAAATTAGCCAAGGGAAACGTTATTTCCCTCCCCTAACAGATCTGAATAATGAAATAATTGGTTTTATGTTCAAACTACTTGCATTTCCACATGTTTAGGCATATAATATAATAAAGTTTAGGTATGCCTAAACGCAAAAACACTACAACACAACAGGAGGAAGTTTATGGATACTTATACAAAACAGCTTTTTCGCAGCAAGATACCTACTTTAATAGTAACCGCCCTTATCCTGCTGATTGGAGGAATTGTGAAAATATTAGCGGTATAAAAGACCTTTTCTCTTCAAACAATTTCTTTACCCACGCAGATGGCGGGGTTTATATATCTAAAATGGAGGAAGATAAAATGACGCCAAACAAAGAAGATTATTTAAAAGCCATTTATAAGCTCGGTGGTATGGAAGAGCTGGTAAGCAATAAGCAGATTGCGGAAACATTGCAGATCGCCCCCGCTTCTGTTACGGAAATGCTTGGAAAGCTGAAACGGGAGGGGCTGATCCATTATGAGCCTTACAAAGGCTCATGCCTGACGCCTGAGGGAATTCAGGTTGCCATTTCGCTGGTGCGGGGCCACCGGCTCTGGGAGGTTTTCCTGATGCGCCATCTTGGCTACTCGTGGAGTGAGGCGCATGAAGACGCGGAGCTGCTGGAACATATCACTCCGTCACGGCTGACCACCCGGCTGGATAAATTTCTGAATTACCCTGCCTATTGCCCCCACGGCAGTGCAATTCCCCATCCTGACGGCCAAATCGACCACGCTCCGCTGCTGACCTTGAACCTGCTTCCTGCGGGTGCGGCTTCCCATATCAGGCGTGTAAAGGAAGAAAAGGAACTGTTAGACTATCTGCAGGAAAGCGGAATCACCATTGGATGCTCTGTCCGCATTATAGACGCTGCTCCATACGAAGGGCCGCTAACCCTCGACCTGGAAGGAAAACGTGTCCAGATCAGTTATAAGGCCGCCTGTCAAATCCATGTAGATGAGACATAGGGGGCATAACACCAAATATATTTTAGGAGGTTTCTCATGAATCAAAAAATGAAAGGCATTCTAGGTACGATCCTGAGTCTCACCTTATTGCTTACGGCCTGTTCTGCCCCAGCGGTAAACACAGACTCATCAAAAGATAAATTAAATATAGTTGCTACCACCACCATGCTGGCTGATCTGGTTTCATCCATCGGCGGAAAACGGGTTACGGTAAACGGCCTGATGGGGCCAGGTATTGACCCGCATTTGTATCAGGCCAGTGCCGGAGATGTTTCCCTGATGCAGAAAGCGGATGTGGTAGTGTATAACGGCCTGCATCTGGAAGGAAAAATGGGGGAAATATTTGAAAACCTGTCAAACCAGGGATCGGCAGTCATCTGCATTGAAAAGGGCTTAGACGAATCCAGGCTTCTGGCATGGGAGGATGACAGCTCCATCCACGATCCTCATATCTGGTTCGATGTTTCCCTATGGAAGGATGCAGCTAAAACCGTTGCAAAAGGATTAGCAGATGCCGATCCCAATGGAAAGGCAGACTTTGAAGCAAATCTGGAAGCTTACTTAAAAGAGCTTGATGAGACCGATACGTACATTCGCGGCCGGGCTGATGAGCTGCCCGAGGAACAACGCGTGCTGGTGACCGCTCACGATGCGTTTCAATACTTTGGCAAAGCCTATGGCTTTGAGGTTCGGGGTCTGCAGGGCATCAGCACAGATGCGGAAGCAGGTACCGCCGATGTAAGTGATCTGGCAGGCTTCATTGTGGAACGGCAGATTAAGGCGATTTTCGTAGAATCTTCCGTGCCGCCGAAAACCATTGAAGCGCTGCAGGCTGCGGTAAAAGCGAAGGGCTTTGATGTTTCCATCGGCGGGGAGCTTTATTCCGACTCCCTGGGCGATGCCCAGTCCGGAGCCGGCACTTATATCCTGACCGTTAAAGCAAATATTGACACCATTGTAGATGCCTTAAAGTGACAGGAGGGAATCATATGGAAAGACAACAAAACTATGCAGTGGAGGTAGAGGATTTAACCGTAGCCTATGACGCCAAGCCTGTCCTTTGGGATATTGACTTAAAAATCCCAAAGGGAAAACTGATGGCGGTGGTCGGCCCAAACGGAGCCGGTAAAACGACCTTGATCAAAGCTATGCTCGGACTCTTAAAGCCAGTCACCGGAGCCGTCCGGTTTCTGGAAGGAAATGATGATATACGTACCTTAAAAAACCGCATTGGCTATGTACCTCAAAGCGGCAGTGTGGACTGGGATTTCCCTGCTACGGTGCAGGATGTAGTGCTGATGGGCTGTTACGGCAAGTTAGGCTGGATCCGCCGTCCCGGTAAACCGGATGTGGAGCTGGCAAAACAAATGCTGGCTAAGGTAGGCATGCAGGAGTATGCTTCCCGCCAGATCAGCCAGCTCTCCGGCGGACAGCAGCAACGGGTTTTCCTGGCCCGCGCCCTGGCGCAGGAAGCAGAGGTCTACTTTATGGATGAACCATTCAAGGGGGTAGACGCTCAAACGGAACGTGCGATCGTGGCACTGTTAAAAGAATTGAAGGAGCAGAATAAAACCGTGGTGGTCGTCCATCACGATCTGCAGACGGTACCCGATTACTTCGACTGGGTTACCTTAATTAATTTGCGAGTGGTTGCCTGCGGGCCTGTGGAGGAAGTATTCCATGAAGAAAATTTAAAAAAGACCTACCAAAGCTCCGGTACGCTTCTAAGGGGTGTGATGTGATGTTAAGCAGTATTATTTCGTTATTTTCCGACTATACATTTCAGACAGTGGCTCTGGGTTCCGCCCTCTTGGGACTGATCAGCGGGGTACTCGGCAGCTTTGCAGTGCTTCGCAGGCAAAGCCTGCTTGGTGACGGAGTATCCCACGCCGCCCTCCCCGGTGTGGTGATGGCCTTTGTTCTGTCTGGCAGTAAAAATACAGAGGTTCTGCTCATGGGCGCCCTTATTTCCGGTTTGCTGGCAACACTGTTTATTGTCAGTATTGTGAGACATACCCGCGTAAAATTTGACAGTGCGCTGGCGCTGGTGATGTCCGTATTCTTTGGACTTGGCCTGGTGCTGCTCACTTACGTACAGAAGATTCCAAACTCCAATCAAGCAGGGCTGAAACGCTTTATCTTCGGTCAGGCGTCCACGCTTTTACAGCGGGATATCATTCTTATGGTAATTTGCGGCCTTATATTATTGACACTGGTGCTCCTGTTCTGGAAGGAATTTAAACTTTTCACTTTTGACAGCGACTTTGCCCAGAGCCTTGGCTTTTCCCCAAAAAAGCTGAATCTCCTGCTGTCATTTATGATTGTGCTGGCAATCATTATCGGTTTGCAGACAGTAGGCGTTATTCTCATGAGCGCCATGCTGATTACCCCTGCAGTTGCCGCACGCCAGTGGACCAATAAGCTGTGGGTCATGGTAACGCTCTCAGCGCTTTTCGGAGCGGTGTCCGGTATCGTGGGAACAGCAGCCAGCTCTCTCGTTCCAAAGCTGCCGACAGGCCCGGCTATTGTCGTTTGCGTTAGTGCCATCGTGATCATCAGCGTACTGTTCGCTCCGGGGCGCGGTGTTCTGCACAGGGTATATCAACGTAGAAAAAATAAGGTTTTATATAAACTGGAAGGAGGTGTGCCGGATGGCACCACAAGTTGAAATTCAAATCATAGCCGTAATTGTTGCTGTGGCCTGCGCTCTCCCCGGAACGTTTCTGGTACTTCGAAAAATGTCAATGATGTCGGATTCCATTACCCATACGATTCTTTTGGGAATTGTACTCGCTTTTTTCGGCACCCACGATCTCTCCTCACCTTTGCTGATTGTGGGAGCCGCATTAATGGGGGTGGTGACCGTGTGGCTGACGGAGCTTCTAAGCCGGACACGGCTGCTGGCGGAAGACGCCGCCATCGGCGTGGTGTTTCCCTTGCTCTTTTCCATAGCCATTATCCTGATCACCCGTTATGCCGGCTCGGTTCACCTGGATACTGATTCGGTACTACTAGGAGAGCTGGCTTTTGCTCCTTTTGACCGTATGATCATAGGCGGCGTGGATATAGGTGCAAAGGCGATTTACACGACAGGAATTCTGCTGCTGATCAACCTTGCTGCAATCATCATTTTCTTTAAAGAACTAAAGATAGCAACCTTTGATCCCATGCTGGCCGCCGTGCTGGGCTTTTCCCCTGCACTGGTACATTATGGACTGATGACGCTGGTATCCCTTACCACAGTCGGAGCATTTCAGGCGGTAGGATCTGTGCTGGTGGTAGCCTTTATGATCGGTCCTCCGGTGACGGCTTATCTGCTGACAGACGATCTCAAACGAATGCTGATTTTAAGCGGGATCATAGGAGCAGTTAATGGAATCCTTGGGTATCAGGCAGCGGCTATGCTGGATGTGTCCATAGCAGGCAGTATGGCTGTAATTACCGGATTCGTATTCTTCCTTGTGTTTGTTTTTGCGCCACACAGGGGACTGATCCGTTCACTTTTAAGGCGGAGGAATCAGAAACTGGAATTTGCTAAAGCGACGCTGTTATTTCACCTTTCTAATCACGAAAACAGTACAGAAGAACATGCGGAAGCAGGCATTGATACCATAAAGACGCATTTGCACTGGACTGGTGAATATACTTCGAAAATCATCAAATCCCTGGAACGGGAGGACTGTGTTCAGCTATCCGGTGGCTTGGTGAAACTGACGCCTGAAGGGCGGTATGCCATTATGCGTAACTATATCACGCTTTTCTCACCATAATATTGATTATAAAAATCCAGACCCTATCTTTGGAAGAGGAAGGGTCTGGATTTTTAATTGATCTTACCTTTCAATGCTGCAGCTGATGCCTGCACCGCCGCATACATAACTCCTGCGCATGGCCAGACAATCCATGTCCTGCTCCAATTTCCCGTATAAAAGCTGATGCCGAGATATACTGCGGTAATGGTACTCCAGTAGATCACATGCAGGTGTTCTGTCCGCTTCTTTTCCAGTTTTTTCTCTACCGTATAATCCCCCTCTTGCAGCAGCATCTGGAAACAGCCTTTTTTCTCTCCTGCCATTACGAATAAAAATACAGCACAGGCTACTATGATCAACAGAAAAACTACGCACATAACATAGACAAAGTCTGAGCTGCCTAACGCAACGGCGGACATCAATGGCAAAATACAGATTATACATAGGAAAATACCTGCCACATTACAGATTCTATAGGCTCCTTCATATTCTGCCATCCTTTTTCGTATGATCCCTTCCACACCATATTCCAGGCGAAAGATTTCTTTCTCCAAATACTGGTAAGATTCCATTTTCATTCCATTCATTACAAAAAACACTGTGACAATTCCGACAATCAGCAGCAATATGGCCACACCCAATCCTCCTGCCATGTTTACACTGATATTTACATCTTTTAATTCTGATAATCCTCCCAGAAAAATCAGCATGACCGGAGACAGAACATAAGCCGCGATACCTACGGCCGCCTTTTTCGCCCCTCGGATCTTGATATCCATGAAATGACTGGCCATTTCAAGGGTAACTGTCTTCTGAACCTCATCGTGATCCGTTTCCATGGAAATAGATACCGGATCTGCCTCCATCTCCTCCTTTAATAAATAATCCGTACTGACATCGAAAGCCTGACTAAGTTTTAAAATTCGTTCTAAATCAGGAATTGAAGTTCCGGACTCCCACTTAGATACTGACTGCCTCGATACACCCATCTGGTAAGCCAGCTCCTCCTGCGACCATCCGGCCTTCTTACGCAATGCAATAATTTTTTCTGCTAATATCACAATGAACCATCCTTTCAAAATTTATTTATGTCATTCCATCTTCAAATGTCCTATAATAAATATCTGCGTTCACCTGGTGATATATGACTGTCTGCATTGTAGTATTTTTAACGGTTGACAACCACCAAGTGCGCTGTATAATTTGTCAACTGGCGGTTGCAAATTCTACTTTACTATATCAATGACCGTTTTTACAATATAAATGTGATGATTTAACTGAAATACTTAAAGAATCTTTATAGTTCCATTTTAGACCCGTAAATTACTGGTCAATCGGATATTCGCAATCCGCTTCACCGGACATAACCTCATAGCTGCTTTCACGGCTTGTCAGAAGGGACCTGCCCGCTATTATGCTTAATTATTTCTGTATGATAGTAATAAATTTTTTCATCGAGATTATCAAGATTTTCTTGAAGTTTTGTAATATTTTTCTTGAGCATCGTGCGGTGTTGAATCAGCAGTTCCATACGAGCTTCCAGAGTAGAACCGCCTATTGAGCGAAGTTCAGCATATTTTTGGATTTCTTTGATAGGCATACATGTATCTTTAAGACGTTTAATGAATTGCAGCCAAGTTATATCATTATCAGAATATCTGCGCCTATTGCTTTCATTGCGGCTTGGTGTAATTAGTTTTTCTTTTTCATAATATCTCAAAGTATGTATACTGACAATAATTCAAAGCCTCTATCCGTTTTATGATGAATTAAAGGAATATCAGATTGAAACATGGATAAACAATGCTGGATTTGGCAATTACAGTAGCGTTGCCAGTCAAGATTTAAGTAAAATTGAAGCCATGCTGAAATTGAATGTTGAAGCATTAACAATTTTATCTTCTCTTTACGTCCGGGATTGCAAAGAGGTAGACGGGACTCAGCTCATTAACATTTCTTCCAGAGGCGGTTACATCATGGTACCAAACGCTGTTACTTACTGCGCCGCTAAATTCAATGTAAACGCATTCACCGAAGGACTGGCTCATGAGCTAAAAGCAGTTCAAGCCAAACTACAGGCAAAAGTATTTGCTCCAGCGGCTACGCAGACTGAATTTGGAATGATTGCAAACAACGTATCAGAATACGATTACGGCAAAAGCTTTGGCAACTATCATACAAGCGCGCAAGCGGCAGATTTCTTATTGCGCCTATATGATAGCAACCAAACCATAGGCGCAATAGACGGGGAAACGTTTGAGTTTAGCTTGAGAAATTCTGTGTTTGAATATGCCGGAAATTCCGCACATAATCAAAAGATTATTAATGATTAATTTATATTGCAATCAAGATTTACATTTGCATATTACAAAAATTATGCAGAAAAGCCTTGACTACTACGTAACGTGATAGTGTACCATTTAGTCATAGAACAAAACAGAATATTCGCCGGCAAATATCCGTATTGTTCTCAATTATTCAAGGGAAAGGGGCTGATAATCATGAAAACTATAAGCCAGGTTGCTGAATTAACAGGTATCAGCACACGCACGTTGCAATACTATGATGAGATTGGTCTTCTAAAACCAAGTGAATTAACGCCATCTGGTTATCGTCTGTACAGCGATGAAGTCTTGCAAAAGCTGCAGCAAATTTTGTTTTTTAAAGAACTGGATTTTAAACTGAAAGAAATTAATGAAATACTGCAAAAACCAGAATTTGATAAAATTGAAGCATTTAAAAAGCAAAAGAAGTTACTCTGCTTAAAACGTGATCGGATAGACAAACTTATTGAGCTTTTGGATCGATTAGAAAAAGGAGAACCTTGTATGAGTTTTAAAGAATTTGACCTAAGTGAATATATCGAAGCATTGGAGCAATTTAAAAATCAAAAAGAAGAGGATGTTATAAAGCATTGGGGCAGCATCGAAAACTTCAATCAGCTTATACAAAAAATTAAAGATGATGAATCCAACGTAGCTAAACTTGCCATGAAACAATTTGGAAGTATTGAAAAATACACAGAAGCCATGAAATACAATCTGGAACATTTTTCGGATTTAATGGAACAATCAAAAGAACTCGCCAAAAACAAGGACGAAATATTGCAGAAAGGCAATGATTTATACGTAAGTTTAACTTTTGATTTAACAAAAGATGCTGCCTCCAGAGAAATTCAGGATATTGTTCACGAAATCGTGGAGCTTTCCAGCGAAAACAATTTAGGGATAGATATGGGTGATGGCTTCTGGGATATGGTAATAGAAAGCTATTCCCATGATACAATCAGGGAAATCACTGATAAAAAATATGGAGCCGGTGCTTCCGATTATATTATCCAGGCATTTCAATATTATTTTCACGATAAAACTCTCAAATAGTAAAACAGAGCCGCTTTGGATCAAAACGAAAAAAAGAAATACGGAATCACTTCCATTCAAAAAACGCTGCAGCCCGCATACATACCGGGCTGCAGCGTTTCAACTCATTATTCACTCTAAAATGTCCCCTTCATTTCCCTGCAGCACCAACCTCACCTTACGCTCAAAGGGTACATATTCATTCAGGTAAATGGTATACCCCCGGGAATTCACCTTCTCCCCACTATAATGCCCTTTAAACGCATGCAGGCCAAATCCTGGTCCAATCTTAATTCGTTGTCCCTCATGATGAAGAACCACATCCCCCTCCCTCAGAATCATTGAGGCTCCCGGATAAGTCTCCATGCAAAAACTCTTATTCTCTAGCACTGCGCCGGACGGTACACACAGTTGAAGCCGAATAGGTACACGGCTTATCCCCTCTGCTTTTAGGGATAATTCTACACCGCCCTCTGCTTCCGTTACTCCAACCCACAGCTTCACACCACCCTTCACCAGCACCTCCCGCTCCGTATGGTCCATTTTCCACCAATCACTGGTATCCGGGGCCTCCTTCCAGGGGAGGTAATAGCGGTTTTCCACGGTAGAAGACAGCTCATATTCCCTGTCTTCCATCATCACCTTCATTTCATCCGCCTGAAAATCCCTGTTATACCCTATACTTTCTCCAATCCGCACATAAATTAGAGTTGATTTCCATTTTAAATAGAGGAATTCATCCTTTCCTCTCAATACACTGTATCCAAAGTTCCCCCGCCTGACCCGGACCACTCCTGATTCTTCATAAAACTTACGGTAATGTTCCAAGTACCCATATTCTTTAAATTCAAAATTCTTCATTCTCTGGTGCAGCATAACGATATGCAGACAATCCGGCGCCAGATCTCCCCGTTCCATATTGTCTCTGATGATCTTATGGGCCGCTCCGTCAAACAATCTGCAATTCTCCTCAGAGGAAGACGAAAGGCTTGCCAAGTAAAGATATTGATAAAAATACTTATCAGGATAATCCGCCTTTCCCCTGTCCTGCCTGGTTGAGTTTTGGGTAAATATCGTATCATCCGGATCAATAAAGGTAAGCATCATTTGCAGGTTTCGTTCTACATATCCTAAATATTCTTCATTTCCGGTCTCCTCATAAAGAGCCATCATAGAATTGTTGACCACCGCATTATAATTCCCTGTAGACCGCTCAGCATATTCTCCGTCTGCGTTTCCGTCTATCCCCTCTCTTATATACATCATGGCTCTCTTGGTCAGACGTTCAGACAACTCCGGCTCTTCAAACAAATGACTTCCCTGAAAAAGTGCAGCTGCAATCCCCCACCTGTGATTGGGCGTATGAAAACCTCCTGTGGCGATGGAATCTAAGGCCCTTCTCATAATCCATTGATACTTATCCTTTAATTCTTTTGCATCCCCTTCTTTTTCATAGGTCTCAAGCAGCCGATAGGCAGCAATCAGACGTTTGAAACAAAATGAAGTGTCAGCTGCAGAATAAAAATTACAGGACGGATAGTCAAAACTTCCATCCTCCCTTTGACACCGAACAACAAAATCCAGAGCTCGGTTCATTGCATCATACAAATGCGGCTCATGATAGAACCGGCTTTCCTGATTTACATAAACTGCTGCCGCTGTAGACAGCAAATATATCGTAGGCTTTGCCTCTAAAAGCTGGGTCTCATAAGCACCATCGGCAATGTTTCCTCTGTCTTTCATCTGATGGGCCAGAAACTCTTCGGTTCTCTTTTCTGCCGACCGTATCATATGTTCCATATAGCGTTTCATAGACCGTTCCTCCCATCACCCTTTCACACCAGTTGCTGCGATTCCTCCGGTAATATACTTCTGCAAAAACATAAAGATAATAATGAGAGGCAAAATAGAAATGATGGAAGAAGATAAAATTGCATTCCAATTCACGCCCATCATACCGATGTAACTCTTTATCGCAATCTGAATCGTAAACTTCTTCTGATCCGACAGTACCATAAGCGGAAGAATATAGTCATTCCACCTCCACATAAAGGAGAAAATAGTAAGTGTTACCGTCACAGAAGATCCTAGCGGCAGCATAATCGACCGGAAAATCTGAAACTCACTGGCGCCATCAAGCCTTGCCGACTCGGCCAGAGAAAGGGGAATAGACATATAATGCTGACGGTACATAAAAATTCCTGTTGTTGTGGTCACTACCGGAAGGATAACACCCCAGATATTATTATACAGATGAAGTTCACTGATCACGGAAAACTGAGCGATGGTCAGAATCTCTCCCGGAATCAGAGTACCAAGTAAAAATATACCAAATACCTTATTTGTATACGGAATATCATGACGGTAAATAGCCAGGGCATAACCACACATGGAACTGATCACTAAGGTAATCGCCGTCCCCACTACCGCTAAAAACAAACTGTTCTTAACATAAGTAAAAAAGCCGCTTGCAATCACACTCTCATAAGACTTAAACGTAAATTCCTTTGGAAAAAAGTGCAGCGGATAGGCAAATAATTCCGTAGAATCCTTAAAAGAACTCATAAGCAGCCAGATAATGGGAAATATCATCACAAAAACAGTCCCCATACCGATTGCCGTGACAAGCACCGAAGCAAGTCTTTTCTTCCCGCTGTTCATCATACCTCACCTCCTCTGGTCATCTTAAACTGAATCATGGCAATTGCAATAAAGATGAGACTGACTACCACTCCGATCGCCGATGCATATCCATAACGGGCCTGGGTAAATCCCTGGTCAAAAATGTACTGAACGATATAAGTAGTGGAGGTTCCCGGCCCTCCCGAAGTAATCCCTTGTACCAATGCGTACTCCTTCAACAAGTTAACAGTAGAAAGAAGCAGTACAATAAAAATAGCAGGTGACAAAAGCGGTACGGTAATTCTGAAAAAAGTCTGAACCGGTCTGGCGCCATCCACACTGGCAGCCTCATATAATTCCTTGGAAATATTATTGATACCGCCGATAAACATAACCATATAAAAACCTGTCGAGGCCCAGTTGGAGGCGAAACTGACTACAAAAGTAGCCAGTTTCGAATTCAGTGCCCACTGAAGCGGAGCTCCTCCAAAGGACTGTATTACATAATTAATCAATCCATATTCCTGTCCAAACATCCAGTTAATCGTAATACCTACTACCAGTGCTGATAATAAAACCGGAATATACACCACTGTCCGGACCAATGTAGTAAGCTTTAATTGCTTAGAGGTAACCAATGTGGCGATAAGAAGAGGAATGATCACTTTAAAGGGCAGGCTAAACAGCATATATACAAAGGTTCTACCCAATACCTTATAGAAATCCTTACTGACCAGCAGTTTCGTATAATTCTTTAGTCCTACAAAATCCATCGTCTTCCATCCGTCATAATTTGTAAAGGAAAATCCAATACTTAAGATCAGAGGAAGGATGAAAAATACGGAAAACAACAGCACTGCCGGTGCCACAAACATCCAGAATGCCCTGGTATGCGAAAATGCCTTTCTTCTCTTCCCCATATAAGTCTCCTCCTTTTACTTTGCTGCTTATTCTTATTGAGTGGTTGTCCAGCCTGATGATTCAGCCAATTCTTTTGTAAATGCATCCAGAGCTTCTTTTGCCGTGATCTCACCGCTTACCGCACGTTTTATGTAATCCCGGTATTCATTATCCTTGTAGGTTCTCCATGCAGAGCTTTCATCTACCATAAAGCTGTCTGTCACATAAGAAACCTCATTCTGAAGAATCTTAAAGTCTGCCGCTGCTTTTTCATCAGCTGGTTCATAGATCACTGACTTTAGTGAAGATAAACCCTTGTCTTCCTGAATATAATTCTTGAAATTTTTCTCATCGTAGAACCATTTTACAAATTCAACAGCCAGGTCTTTTCCTGCTGCATTCTCCGGTATAGCCAAAGCTTCACCACCGATAATAGCTGCCTGTGAAGCACTTCCTTTAGGAGTCGGCATCACACCGAACTTAAATTTAGACACATCCGTGGTCAAAGAATTATAGTTCCAGGAACCGGATAAAAGGATGGCAGCATCTCCATTCTTAAAATACTCTACCGGGTTGTCAGTAGAACCGCCGGCCCAGATGGCTTTTGGCATCACACCGCTTTCATTCGCAGCCACAAACTTCTCCAAAGTAGCCACGTTCACCGGATTGTTTACATTGACTTTAAAGGTGTCTCCGTCTTTTTCCACTAAAGAACCACCATTGGCATACATCAGAATATCATATCTGGCTCTCGATACATCTGCCGCAAAGCCATATTTAACAGTACCGCCGGCCTGGATCTTCGCAGCATTCTCATACAGTTCGTCCCAGGTCCATGGGTTGTCGAGCGTCGGAGCCTCTACTCCGGCTGCTGCAAATGCATCTTCATTGTAATACATACAGGTAGTGGTAAACTGTCTGGGCAGGCCTGATATCTTATCTGATTTATAATCCTTGCCTACGATCTTTAAAGCAGAATCTTCAAATAAACTTAAATCCACTACCTGGGCCATATCCATAAATTCTTCCGGATATAACTGATGAAGTCTGGTAGTTGCGATGATATCCGGCAGATCCTTATTCTTTGCCATAGCCGGGAATTTAGTCAGCTGGTCATCATGGGAAATGATAATCATATCAATCTGGTTTCCGGTTTCCTCACTCCAGGCCTTAAGCGCATTATTCAGTGAGTTTTCTGCCCCCGGCTCCTCCGGCATCAGGACTTTCAGTGTTCCGGCAGCGGCTGCCCCGCCTGCTGCTCCCGTTGTTTCCGGTGCTTTTGTTGTCTCTGTTCCCGATCCCTTAGAACCGCAGGCGGCTAAAGAAGCAGCCATAACGGTTGCCAGCATTCCTGCTGCCACTCTCTTCCATGCTTTTTTCATAGTAAATTCCTCCTTAATTTTTATTTGTATTTTTATACTTAAACCTGCCCCACGTTCGGCAGATAGAGCATAGCCCATGGCCTGTTTCCCTCTTGCGTACCAAACATCTACTGCTTCTCGGTCGCATATTTCTTTGGCGTCGTTCCTGTATTCTTTTTAAAGGTATTGATAAAATGGCTGTCGCTGTTATAAGAAAGAGCCACCGCAGTTTCAGTCACGGAAAAACCATTCTTCAACATTCCTTTCGCCGCTGTTATCTTAAGATTAGTGATATACTGACTGATGGTAAAGCCTGTTTCTTTTTTAAAATAATGGCTCAAATAGTACTTATTCATATAGAACTGTTCCGCGATACCATCTAAATCCAGCTTATCTTCCACATGAGCAGCGATATATTTCTTAATTAATTCGATTCGATCCCTGTCATGAACCGGTCCGCTCTCACCTGCAAAGGCTGCCATCTCTGCATCATCTATGGATTTTTCTGAGAAGAAATCATACAGCCGGTTAATGTAAACCAGCAGCTCCATAATAGCCAGATTTAAAACAACCCCGTCCATACCCTGTTGCGTGGACACACTGCATTTCTCCACCTTTTCAAACAACCCAATCACTTCTCCAAGATGCTCTTTATTCAAATACAGCTTGTGAATAAACCCTTCCGGCCGGTGTTCGAAATATTTAAAGAAGTCATAATCCATCGCCTGTGATACATCCCTTAAACGGTCCGGGTCAAACATAACCACATAGCGGTTATAATCCTGCCCTTTTACACCGGATGTTTTATGATATTCCCGATTGTTAATTACAAAAAGGGTCCCTTTTTCCACCTCATATTCCCGGTTGTCAATACAAATTCCGGCACCATCACTCATAACCAAGATAATTTCATAATTCTTATGAAAATGGAACCCTTGCATATTCCAATTCTGAGTACTGCCGCTATAATAGTAAAATGAATCAAATTCCTCATAAAATATGCGTGATTTCACCGTATTCTTCCTTTCAGGGCATTCCTTCCTTACTTTATAAACTCTGCCAATAATCCTCCATCATCTCCTGAAGCATTAATATCATAAGCGCCTGGCCATAAGTCATCGGATAACAGGGGATATTTTGATAAAATGATACATTCATACCAATGGGAGTACCATAAGAAACCTGATCTACGGTTCCATCTTCCTGTATGTACGCAAGGATATGTTTGACGCCTTCTGAAATCACAGGAAGATATTCTTCTGCTTCCAGATATCCCAGACGGACCCCTTTCATCATACCAGCCAGGAAACCGGCGCCGGCGGAAATTTCAATATAAGTGCTCTCATCATTGACCACCGTATGCCACAATCCTTTCGCCTTGTCCTGATAGCGTTTAATCGCCTGGCATTGGTAACGGTACACACTTAAATAATGTCTTTTTAGGGCTGGATAAACGTCACTTTCTTCCAGATATTCCATCATTCCAACCGTATACCAGCTATTTCCTCTTCCCCATAAAACTTTGCCATAATTGTTGTTATGATTAAAGTTCCAGCCATGATAAAACAGGCCTTCTTCTTTGTTGTATAAATACTTGATATGATTGACGACCTGATAATCTGCCTCTTCCGCATAGTCTGGCCTGTTAAGCAATTTTCCAGCCCGGCTTAAGAACAAAATAGTCATAAACAAGGTATCAATCAGGATTTCTCCGTCATTGGGATCTCCGGTTATCATGTGCTGGAAGCATCCGTCCTTTGTTCTTAACAGTCCGTTTTCATCCATTACCCAATCAGCCCAGGAACGTATCAATTCCAAGTAAGACTCTTTTTGGGTAATCTCATAAATATAAGTCAGTGTTAACATGGGAGCTGTCGTATTCACATTCCGCTCCGATATTCCCTCTGATATCCGTTCGTCAAACCAACGGATCAAAAAATCCAGCACTTCTTGTTTCTGAGATTTGCAGTAATACTTATAAAGTCCAAACAAGCCCACTCCCTGAGGCCACTCCCAACAGTTCATATCAATAAGGCTGACCGGAAACTTTTCTTTCACTCCCGGATTTTTCAGATACATCATTTTATCGCTTACTCTGCCTAGTATTCCTTCGATTTCATTCTTGCTAATCACCTTGATTCCTCCATTTACATTAGCTGCATGTTTTTTCGATAACCCCTTGATAGGTATAGGGATAATCTGCCGCTCTTTTGCCGCCAATCAAAAGTCCTTCCTCAGCAAGAACCACATCACCATATTCGGTTCCTACAATATTCCAAACCTCACGATCCTCCTGTTTTATCAATTGAATCTTCTTAATCTTCTGATAAAATGCTTGTAAGCTTCCATAAACATCTTTTCTTCCCATTTTGATCAGCCATATATTTTCCCGCCCGGGGCTTATAAATTCCCGGTATTTGCAAGGGCCCTCCTGCTGCATATGCAGACCGTTTAGGGCAATCACACCGATATATCCGTCCTCCTGTTCCACCGTTACCACTTGATCATCACCGATATATCCTTTAAATTCACTGAGCGGAATATAGGCATGGGTGTAAGAAACCGGATGTTCCTGAGGAATTTTATATTGCAGTATCCCTAAATCACGGTACTGTGCTCCTCTTGGCCTGCTTCCATTACCTGCAAAAAAGTTAGGCCGTCCGTTGCCGTAAGGCTGTACTTCTCCTGGATGATTGACGAATACCTGGGCCGTAGGGTTGATAGTCGCCTGCATGATATGCTCCTGATACCCCGGTGTAAAGGGATAAAAATCTACTGCTGTCGATAATTGTACCTTGGAGTCTTTATACAGATAAAGGTTTACATAACCTTCGTATCCCTGGGTCTTTTTATATATGATTGCCTCACCCTCCGGAAGTTCCATAAATTGCCGGTACTCTGCGGGCGGCTCATATTCTCCCAAGGCAAAGGATGTGTAGGCCAAAGCTGCACGGTTTAAACAGCCTTTGTTATATGCAATATAAAGTAAAGAGGTGGTACCTGCCGTATAATTACCTTTCAGTTCCTTTTCATAACTGCGGCCAAAGGTAGTCATGACCGTTCCCTTATGTTCCAGTAACGCCATATCATAGAAGATATGGTCAAGGGCCTTTCTGGCAGCTTCCTTCCACTGGTTTCCATCCTCTGTCAGATTATACAAGGAACAAAGCCCCAGTACATCTACCGGAATATAGGCATTGGAATTCCATTCGGTTATATATTCTCCCAAGAATCCGGCAAACCACTTATCTAACAGTACTTCCGCCTTTGCCACCAGCTGGTTTCCGGTCAAA
This sequence comes from Lacrimispora sp., assembly GCF_032078915.1. Classification (GTDB taxonomy): domain Bacteria; phylum Bacillota; class Clostridia; order Lachnospirales; family Lachnospiraceae; genus Lacrimispora. The sequence continues at coordinate 59,621 of NZ_DAMAUN010000006.1, forward strand.
CCGCTGTTAGTAAATATTCGATCCGGAAACAGTCTCCCGGCAGTATATTGGCAGATATGAAATAATAATGCATGGTTTTCACTGAAAAACCACATGACATCGTTCCCCGGTTCATCAAACCAGTATCGGAAATTCAACAAGACTTCTTCGATCCGCTTCTTCGTTTCCTCCCATAAAAGACCGGAAAACCGAATATAGATCTGTATCACGATAACAAGATGGAAATCGCTGCAATCTTTGCGAAGCTCGATTCCTTTTAACTCTTCTAACAATATTTGGTTGGCTGCTCTTGCATTTCCGTCCAGATAAAGCATAGCAGCGGCTTTGTACACATTCTCTACTTCCACATCCCGCAGGTATGCAAGTGCTTCCTGCTTACGCTCCTTGATTCCAGAGGTTTTAGTTTCTAACAGTTTGCGATGAAATACCTGGGTGCCTATTCTACGCCCTACTGCAATACCTTCGTATAGAACTTCTATTTGGAAGTAATAAAAACCGGGTTTTACGTCATCTGCCTCAAACAGACACACCTTTGTCTTGTCACTTGTCAGCTCAAAGTTCCGTTTTTCTATCAGGCTTCCGGCATCGGTCATCTTGTCCGCCACCGGCTTATAAAAAGCTGTCATCTGTAACGGATCGTGAAATGGATTGTGTATCTGAAGTTCTACAGGTTCACTGATGTATACCTCTTTTTCAAAGGAGATATCATCCATCATATGTTCGATCTGATAGATCTTCTCCGCTTCAATCTCAGCCGGTACCGGGATACACATCCGTATTTTTTCTTCACCTAAGTAAATCAGATGGAAATAGTAATCAGTATCTCTTTCAGCTAAGTCATCCAGGCATATTACCAGTTTATTAAAGCCTTGTTTCAACGGAAGAGTCACCTTCTGCTGCTTGACCATATTCCGCGTGAACGGGATAAAATCAGTGATCAGTGCATCATTTAGCCATAAAGTGACACCTCCGCAAGTCTCCAGTAAAAAGTCTTCGCTGCTCTGAGCGTCGGAAAACAGACAGCAGTAACTGTAGCTGCGCAGATAGGCAGGGTTAAAATAAAACTCTGAAAAATCAAGGCCTGCGTTTCCGAAGGGGTAGTAGACCTGAAGCGTTCTCTCCTGGTCAAATACTGTTATGGTATCATGAAGCTTGTATTGACTGATATCGATGTATTCTGGTGTCCGCGCCCTTCTTTTTTCGAGAAATTCACCTCGGCAAGGGTTTTCGTGGATAGAAAAACCATATTTTAGCCATTCATTGATATTGCCTTTTAGAACCGCTTTTTTGAATTCCTGTGGCTGGCAGTATGTGCCCGTCGTAAGAAAACGGTTGATTGTTTTTTGTTGATCTAAAGGATAAATTAAATGATTCACAGGTTCACCTCTTTTGATTTGCTTTCTTGTATTTATTTTAGCATAATCTCGTGAAAACACTTGCATTATACAGTGGTAAAGTTATATAATTTTGCTAATTTTTGAGTTTGACGAATCTTTCTATTATATATTATTTACTTAAATTCGATATAGTGGAGGCCAAATGAAAGACCGTTCCTTTGGAGGAGTGGTCTTTCGAATTTATAATGTCTCATTTTTCATTATAGTTTCATTTTATAGAGAAAAGAGCCAGACATCCTTGAATTTACAAGGATGTCTGGCTCTAAGTATTTTATTTGAATTAAATATCGACCAGTAGCCTTTCGCGTACACATATGCATATTCACGTTTAAATTTGACCGCTCCATCTGACAATCTATTGAGGATAAGAATATTGTATGACACTGTGGGGCTAGTCTTACATCCAAGCTCTTTGTAAGAATCAAGGGCGGCTGGTATTATCTTAATGCTGGCGGTGTTATCTTAATGGTACTTTGACCGCGGAATCCGAAAAGGTCTACTATCTGGACAGTAAAGCTAGATGGTTGTGGAATCTATGAGGCTCCCTCACGAAGCAGAACGGGGCTTCAAATTTTCCAGGGCCGGTTGAATTATTAAGGGTAAACCTCTTTTAACACACTTTGTCTATTTGGCTCATACATTATAGTACGATTTTCTATGGAGAATACATAATTTATGTGCTGTTTTAATAGATGTTTTGGATGTAATTGCGGATTTAAGATAAATAACCTTTATGGCAGATAATAAAACATTATTGGGCTGGTAATTGGTAACTGGGTTCGCCTATCCATAGAATCGTATCATTTTTTGACTGCCTTCATGCGGTAATAGTAAGCCATTCTCAAAATTCACACCTTGCCTGCTTGTCCCATATAATATTAATGTAGAACGGCATGAAAGGAGTTAAAGTATATGAAAAGCGAAACAATTAAATGTAGAATAAGTTGTAAAAAATGTGAACCCAAACGTGAATGTGAATGTGAACGCGAATGCGAATGCAGACCAAAACGTGAATGCGAATGCAAACCAAAATGTGAATGTGAGCGCAAATGTAAATGCAAACCTAAATGCGAATGCGAATGCAAACAAAAATGTGAATGCAAACCAAAATGCGAATGCAAACTAAAATACGAATGCAAGCCAAAATGTGAATGCGAATGCAAAACAAAATGTGAATGCAAACGCGAATGCGAATGCAAACCGAAATGCGAATGTGAATGCGAACACGAACGTGAATACGATTACGAATACGAAAATGAAAATGAATACGAATTCGAAAATGAACGTGAATGTGGATGCGAACATGAACGCGAATGGTGAATATAAGAAATAAAAGAAGCCTACTGGTAAGACTTAAAGGACAACTGTGTGCAGACAAAAAGATGTTATTAATAAGGGCGGGCCTCGGTATTCCGGGCCCGCTATATTAATGAGAGTGCAAGTTATTTTATGTAAACCTATTGGATTAATGAAAAAATATCTGTTAAATCGATTTTAGATTTTGTGTCTGTATTGTTGCACATGGAGAACAGGCAGTTAAGAACTTTTGGCAGCCTGTTCTTTGCCATTCCGGTTAATCCAGATCCTGTGGGGTAATCCGTTCTTCAAGGTATATACACAGCTGCTCCAGTATCTGACCCCAGTTCCATGGTTTTCCTTCCCACTTTCTCGTGATGTCCATCATTGCCAGATACAACATCTTGAATAAGGCTCAGTTTATAATAGAGTCTGTTTTCACTGAACATTACAAATATGAAAACCCTAATTCTATATTTTCCCTTTGCTTCTTAATCGTACAGTAGAGCTAACCCTCCCTAGATCTTCCAATGTTCTGGTATCTAACATCACTCGACTAAATTCCCAAACATGCCACGTCGACTTCCCGAACTTCCCCATTGACTATTATGGCTGAATACTTTGTACTCGTACTTAATTTTGAATAAATCCAGTATACTTAAAACTTTTTTTACATATTTTTATCATCTTCTTAATAATGTTCCATAATTTAAATCTACATTTGCAGTGTATTTAGAACTCCCATAATAATAATCTTCACTTATTTATGTAGTTATCCGTCCATACTAGTTAGTATGATAATAATATGTAAAGTTTGAAGAACCTGAATATGTCATCCCAACCTGCGGGGAAGCATCTCCGTACATACTTTCATCTCTACTGTATGCATATCTATTAAATTGATGTCTTATAAACCCCGATAGTTTTCTTCCATCATACACCAAATTCTGTTAAAAAAAAGAGATAAGAGATGTGATAAATAGTCACTTGACATTTATGCTTCTTTCTATACTTTCTAAAACTCTACAATAATCTTTATAAAAAGTTATTTTTTTTAATAGATAAAAATGAATTAAATAATAAGCAATTGTTGAAAATATGATTAAGATATAACAAATTATTACGCTATAAGATATAAGCTTGTCATTTGACTCTTCCCGTTTAATACGTACTTCTAAAATCTCAAGCTCCTTATCTATAGTTTTGCTTGATTCTACATTTTTTAATGTACTGCTTATATCATTTAATAGATTTACATGTCTTTGTGTAATTCCTTCAATTATAGATGGAAATGTTATTGAAAGACTAATAACTAATATTAAAAATGGAATCAATGTCTGAACTAATGTATCACGTCTATTTTTATAATTATCACTTTTTGCTTTTAAATATGCCTTAAAATTTATTATGCTTTTATAAGTAACATTTTTGTATTTATTTCGAATGTAATTATCCCATTCAGTATAATTTTTATAGGTACCTTTTATACCAACTTCCCCATATTGTTTATATTCTTTTTTTTCATCAAAATCATAATTTTTCATATCTCATTCCCTCTTTTTGCCTTTTATCATACAACAAAATTTGTAAAAAGAAAACACCCATGAGTATCCGCATTATATCTATACCAGAATTCCTTAGAGACGAATTAAAAGATTACACAAACAAGTTCAGATTGTTCACTCATTCCGAATAGAACCAATAGCAGCTTCACCTTTTAGGTGTCATTTTGGTATCACCTGCATAATCCGTATACAAAAATAAAAAGCTTAATAACACAAAAGCTTCGCTGGAAAACCAACGCAGCTTTTGTGGACATAACTATATGTCTTTTGGCTTCGGTGATCCATTGATGGTATGCACAATCTTTGGCTCTTTATTGGGCACATATACAATCAGGTTGCTGAGATCGCAGTTCAAAGCTTCACAAATCAGATCCAAATGTTCTAAATTTACCCTTTCTACCATCTCATGGTACAGCTCCGAGATCGTTGTTGGCCGAATACCCGTTTTTCGAGCTAAATCAGCTTGTGTCCATCTCATATCACCCAGCCTTGAAGAGAGTAAAATTTTTATCATATGTCAATTGCTCCTTCCGTTATAGTTTACTACATTCCGACAAAAAAGAATGCAAGATAATGCTGGTGTTATTACTATCATATTGCAATAAATTGAGGCTTGTAAAATCTGACCTATTGGGAATACTGTGTGAGACATACACACATCATTTAGATTAATTGATTTATCATCGAAGTGAATTATGTTAATTGTTTTTAGATTGTTATTGATTATGTGTTGAGAAAATACCTATTAAATCCAAAATTCTGCACTTACAAAATATTCTTCGTGTGCATCCCGTTGTGATTTGATATTAAATCCTTTAATTATTCGATAATGGCCGGCTGGTAATTTACCATATAATATTTCAAAATCAGTAGACCATGGGAAACTGCTCCCTTTTTCTAATTCATATGCTATAGAAGTAAACATGATATCGTCATTGACCGGTAAAGAAAACCACTTTTGACCATCTTTTACTTCAAGGATATAATTTGCACCAAATAATACTGGATCATCAGCAGAACAATTAATAAGCACTGTAATTTTTGTATCAACTACACTTTCTACAGTCATAGTTACACCACTAAAATCATTTAAAACTAATGTACTTTCAGACCTTTTGGGGACAATATCGTTTTTCTCCTTATAATTTATATTGTCTCTATAAATTAAAATCAAAAAAAATGTAACAAGGGAAGCAAAGATAAATACTTTTTTTTTCATATTCCTATCCATTTCATTTATGTGAGATTTTTCAATTTTTTATTGCTAAATAACCATTGGTATCACCTCCTCCTAGATAGGTCTTAAATTATATTGAACCTCTCTGCGTGGTTTTACCGTAACATAACCTTCCAAAAATGTAAAATATACACAAATGGGGCGGCCTTAGTCTATTGTCTTGCCAGCAGGGGATGCTAATAAAATATCTGTAGGCCTTGAAATTTCCAAAGATATGGTTTATAATAACAATATAAAAGAGCGACCGCCCACAAGGTGGAAGCCCATTAGAGATTAAGCGTCCTTACGGACACCGCCTATCCTGTTGGCTGACAGGGTAGGCATTTTTACTTTCGCTTATTGTTCCTATCTATATAGGTCAGTAATGCGATCAGGAATGACCCGCCTAAAAATAATATACTTAAGGCCTGGTATGTATCCATATGCACCACCTCCCCTCTTCTTAAAGTTGGGAGGCTTCCACCCTGTACACGGTGCTCATGGAAAATTATAACATGCGCTGGCCCATTTCACAATATGCTTTTCTTCTGCTTCAAAATCCCTATGTAAAATCATATTAATGTCACAAAGCAAAAACAAACCTCGAAAACCCAGCATTTATGCGGGTTTCGAGGTTTGTTTCTAATCATTCGAACTCAATTGTAGCCGGCGGTTTCCCCGTGCAATCATAAAGCACCCGGTTCACGCCCTTCACTTCATTCACAATCCGTCTGGTCACTGTTCCCAAAACTTCCCAAGGCAGTTCCGCAGATTCAGCCGTCATAAAGTCAGAGGTAAGCACCGCTCTTAATGCAATGGCATAATCATAGGTTCTTTCATCTCCCATGCATCCAACAGAACGCATATTGGTCAATGCCGCAAAGTACTGTCCCAGTCCCTTATCAACACCAGCCTTGGCAATCTCTTCTCTATAGATGGCATCAGCCTCCTGTACGATTTTTACCTTCTCAGGAGTAATTGCACCGATGATACGGACTCCAAGTCCTGGACCTGGGAATGGCTGACGGTAAACCAGGTATTCCGGAATCCCGAGCTCCAGACCTGCTCTTCTCACTTCATCCTTAAACAGAAGTCTCAAAGGCTCAATGATCTCTTTAAAATCCACATGCTCAGGAAGTCCTCCCACATTATGATGGGACTTGATCACAGCTGACTTTCCAAGACCGGACTCGATCACGTCAGGATAAATGGTTCCCTGTACAAAGAAATCCACTGTTCCGATCTTCTTAGCTTCTTCTTCAAATACGCGGATAAATTCCTCGCCAATGATCTTGCGCTTTGTCTCAGGATCTTCCACTCCTGCCAGCTTGCCATAGAAGCGTTCCTGTGCGTTAACACGAATAAAATTCAAGTCGTAAGGTCCCTCAGGTCCAAATACGGCCTCAACCTCATCTCCCTCGTTCTTACGAAGAAGACCATGGTCAACAAATACGCAGGTAAGCTGTTTTCCTACAGCTTTAGCCAGCATAACTGCAGCTACGGAAGAGTCTACACCGCCGGATAAGGCACAAAGCACCTTGCCGTCTCCAACCTTTTCCCTGATGGTCTCAATGGAAGCCTCCACAAAGGAATCCATCTTCCAGTCACCGGAACACTTGCAGACATTATAAATAAAATTGGAAAGCATTTTGGTGCCTTCCTGGGTATGCATAACCTCAGGATGGAACTGCACGGCATAAAGGCCGCGTTCTTCACATTCCATACCAGCAACCGGGCATACCGGTGTATGAGCTGTAACATGGAACCCTTCCGGCGCTTTCTCTACGTAATCCGTATGGCTCATCCAGCAGACTGTCTTGGAACTTATATTTTCTAAAATTTTACTGTTAGTCTCCACGTCAACTTCTGTCTTTCCGAATTCACTGACAGGTGCTGTGGCAACTTTGCCGCCCAGCATATATGCCATAACCTGGGTGCCGTAGCAGATTCCCAGGATCGGTATTCCCATATCAAAGATTTCCTTTGAACAGAGTGGGGAATCCTCCTTATACACGCTGTTTGGACCGCCTGTAAAAATGATTCCTTTCGGATTCATTTCCTTAATCTTATCCAGTGACAGTGTGTAGGGATGAACCTCACAGTAAACATTGCATTCTCTGACTCTTCTGGCAATCAGCTGGTTGTATTGTCCACCGAAATCCAGAACGATAATCATTTCTCTTTCCACGGTATTCCTCCTAATTTCATCTTCAACAAATAAAGCTTTGGGTTACATTATATTCTACTTCCACTTGCTTGACAAGCATTTTCTTGAAATCTTCCCTGCTCTATTGTTCCATCTTTTTAACATTATTATAAACGAATGAATCAAGTAGACATGCCTGCACATCTACTTGATTCACAAATTGAAAGCGAAAAGAAGTTCTTATAAGTCTTATCTCATTCGGCCAGCAGCCTATTCCAAATACCGTTTTACATAATACCCTGTGTATGAGGAAGGACATTCTGCAACCTCTTCCGGCGTACCCTGGGCAATTATCGTACCGCCCTTTTCGCCGCCCTCCGGTCCGATGTCAATGAGGTAATCCGCAGTCTTGATCACATCCAGGTTGTGTTCAATAACAATCACTGTATTGCCCCCATCCGAAAGCTTGCGTAAAATCTCGATCAGCTTATGGACATCCGCAAAATGAAGACCAGTCGTAGGCTCGTCCAGAATGTAAATGGTCTTTCCGGTTCCTCGCTTGCTCAATTCTGTAGCCAGTTTGATTCTCTGGGCTTCACCTCCGGAAAGCTCCGTAGACGGCTGCCCAAGTCTGATATAGGAAAGTCCCACATCATTGAGCGTGGCGATCTTCCTTGCAATAGAAGGAACATTTTCAAAAAATTTCAGCGCTTCCTCTACTGTCATGTTTAAGACGTCATAGATATTTTTTCCTTTGTATTTTATATCCAAAGTTTCCCGGTTATACCGCTTTCCGCCGCAGACTTCGCAGGGAACATAGACATCCGGAAGGAAATGCATCTCAATTTTAATGATTCCATCGCCGCTGCAGGCTTCACATCGTCCGCCTTTTACGTTAAAACTGAAACGCCCCTTGGAATATCCCTTTGCCTTTGCATCAGAGGTGGAAGCAAACAAGTCGCGGATCAAATCAAATACTCCCGTATAAGTTGCCGGATTGGACCTTGGCGTCCGTCCAATAGGGGACTGGTCGATGGCAATGATCTTATCCAGCTGCTCCGTTCCCTCAATTGCCTTATGCTTTCCCGGAATGATCCTGGCTCGGTTCAGTTTTTTTGCCAAGGATTTATAAAGGATCTCGTTGACCAGAGAACTCTTTCCGGAACCGGACACACCGGTTACGCAGGTCATGACTCCCAGGGGGAAGGTCACATCAATATTTTTTAAATTGTTCTCCGCAGCTCCTTTAACGGTAAGATAACCGGCAGGCTGTCTTCTCTCCTTGGGAATCGGGATTTGAATCCGCCCGCTTAAGTACGCGCCTGTAATGGAATCCTTATTCTTCATGATCTGCTTGGCATTCCCCGTAGCCACCACATTTCCACCGTGTTCCCCGGCTCCAGGGCCGATATCCACAATGTAATCTGCCGCCATCATGGTATCCTCATCATGCTCCACCACGATCACGCTGTTTCCCAGATCCCTAAGGTGCAAAAGGGTCTTTAACAATTTATCATTATCTCTCTGATGAAGTCCGATGCTTGGCTCGTCCAGAATGTAAGCAACGCCTACCAGGCCGGAGCCGATCTGGGTCGCCAGACGGATTCTCTGGGCTTCGCCGCCGGACAAGGTTCCGGTAGCACGGGTCAGGGTCAGATAGTCAAGTCCAACATCAATAAGGAACGAAATTCTGGCCCGTATTTCCTTTAAAATCAGGTCTCCAATGGCGTGCTGCATAGGGGTCAGCTCCATCTCGTCCATAAAATTCCGGAACTTGACAATGGACATGTTGGTAGCTTCATAAATGTTCTTATCTCCTACTGTTACAGCCAGGGACTCCTTCTTAAGCCTCATGCCGCCGCAGGAAGGACAGGGAGTGATACGCATAAAGGATTCATACTCCGCCTTAGAGGACTCGGAGTAAGTCTCCCGGTATCTACGGGCAACATTTTGAACAAGGCCTTCAAATGCCACGTCATAAATGCCCTCTCCCCGCTGTCCTTTGTAATGAACCTTGATTTCCTTTCCATTGGTTCCATTGATGAGAACATCATGGATTTCCTTAGGATAATCCTCAAAAGGAGTATCCAGCCGGAATTTATATTCTTTGGCAAGAGCCTCCAAAACAGCCCGGGTATAGCTTCCCTTATCCGTACAGGACTGCCAGCCCAGCACCACAATGGCTCCCTGGTCAATACTTAAGCTCTTATCCGGAATCATCAGATCCTCGTCAAATTCCATCTTATATCCAAGCCCAAAACAGTCCGGGCAGGCGCCAAAAGGATTGTTAAAGGAAAAGCTTCTGGGCTCCACCTCATCAATGCTGATACCGCAGTCCGGACAGGAAAAGCTCTGGCTGAAGTTTATGGGTTGTCCATCCACTACATCTACGGTCATCAGTCCGCCTGCCAGATCCAAAACTGTCTCAATGGAGTCAGTCAGACGCTTTTCGATCCCTTCCCGAATCGCAAGACGATCCACTACCACCTCGATGCTGTGTTTGATATTCTTATCCAGCTTGATTTCCTCGGAAAGCTCATATAGATTTCCGTCAATGCGCACTCTTACGTATCCACTTCTCCGGGCGTGCTCCAAAACCTTCGCATGCTCCCCCTTCCGTCCACGGACAACCGGGGCCAGAAGCTGGATCTTCGTCCGTTCCGGCAGCTCCATAATTTGATCCACCATCTGATCAATGGTCTGCTTGCGGATCTCCCGCCCGCACTTTGGACAGTGAGGAATGCCGATTCTGGCGTACAAAAGCCTCATATAATCATAAATCTCTGTAACTGTGCCCACTGTCGAACGGGGGTTGCGGTTGGTAGACTTCTGGTCAATGGAAATGGCCGGTGAAAGTCCTTCGATGCTTTCCACATCCGGCTTTTCCATCTGCCCTAAGAACTGCCGGGCATAGGAGGAAAGAGACTCCATATATCGTCTCTGCCCTTCGGCATAGATGGTATCAAAAGCCAGGGAAGACTTTCCCGAACCGCTGAGGCCGGTTAAAACAACCAGCTCATTCCTTGGAATATCCACGGAAATATTCTTTAAGTTGTGCTCATTGGCGCCTCTTATCTTGATATACTGTTTAGCCATAATATACTCCTGTAATAAACTATAATTCTGAATATGAGAACAATAGAATGCGGACCGTATCTAGCCCGCACCTGAATTACTTAGTAACTGATTTTTTCTATTATATCATATCTTTTTTCTTATTGCAAACATTTGTTCGAAAAATCCTTAATTTCAAACACGTATTGTGTCCATTCCGGCTCATACCTTCTTGCCAAATACCATGAACCAACAATCAACAATAAAAACTGATTCTTGTTCGTTTAACTGCCCATTCTGCCCATGGTTGCTGCATTTCCTCCTTTTTTTCTTCGTCCGGTTTCTGCTATAATTTGCATATTGAATAATCATGCAAAGCTTGTTCTGCCATACAAGGAATGGTATAATATGGAATCATGGATCAAAAGCCAAATAGTCCGGTAACAGGGTATTCATAGCATTGAAAATCCATGAATGAAATTTACAATTTCAATGATTACGGAGGCGGGAATATGAACGAGATTGATTCAAACAAACACGCATGGAGCCAGGTTTCACAAGATCACTATTTTGCATTTAAGAAATCTCTTTTGGATTGCAGCCATAAATTCAATAAATATATTCTGAATGAACTTGGAGACTTGAGCGGCAAAAAGATCATACATCTACAATGTAATACCGGCGCAGATACGATATTGCTTGCCAGAATGGGAGCCAGTGCCACAGGCGTTGACCTGGTGCCGGATAATATCCACTATGCAAAAAAGCTGGCAGAAGATTTGAATATTACTAATATTGATTTTATAGAATCCGACATCATGAAGTTTATGGATTGTCATAACGAAAAATATGATGTCGTATTCGTATCCGAGGGGGCAATCGGTTGGCTTCCTGACCTTAAAAAATGGGGAGAAACCATACGGCATTTACTCAAGGATGATGGATTTTTCTACGTTTTTGACAGCCATCCGTTTTTTCTTGCAATGGATGAACAGAAGCTTGCCAACAATGTGATGGAAATAAAGTATCCTTATTTCGGGAAATATCCCGATATTGATGATTCTATCGGCGGATATGCCTCTGAGCCAAAGCATGGTGTTAAGGCATATTTTTGGATGTATACGGTTTCTGATTTAATCAATTCTCTTGCTTCTGCGGGACTGCATATCGAGCATTTCAATGAATTTAAGGAAAACTTTTTTGATGCCGGGGGCTTGCACAATACAGGAGATGGACTTTTCAATTATGATTATAATACGGATAAGTTCCCAATGTCCTTTAGCATAAAAGCTACGGTCTATAACAAGTGATTATTTTTAAGTTATCTTTTGTTCTTTGAAGAAAATCGAGGTTGCCGGAAATCACTGGCATTCCAGATAAATGAAAGTCTGAAACGACATTACCAATTATAATTATAATGCCTGGACGGTTTGCTCATTCAAGCTTTCCGTCCTTTTTAAAACCTGCTTTGCCTATGGGAGATCATACTATGAACAAAATTATAGAGGTAGCCGACCTAAGAAAAAATTACGGCAAAATAAATGCGGTAAAGGATATCAGTTTTTATGTGGAGCAGGGGAAACTGTTTTCCTTTCTTGGTCCTAATGGGGCAGGAAAATCCACTACCATTGATATTTTATGTACCTTATTGGATTTTGATAAAGGAGAAATCACGATCAACGGACTTGACCTTCGGCACGATAGTCAGGCTATCCGGGAAATGATCGGCGTAGTATTCCAGGACAGTGTGCTTGACACGTTACTGACTGTAAGAGAAAATCTGACCATCCGGGCAGGCTTATATACATCGGATAAAGCCAGGATCAAAAATGCCGTATCTGAAGCCGTGGCAGCAACGGAATTGAGTGAATTAGCAGACCGGCCTTACGGGAAACTTTCAGGCGGTCAGCGTCGCAGGGCAGATATTGCCCGTGCGCTGATCCATACGCCCCAAATCCTGTTCCTTGACGAACCGACTACCGGTCTTGATCCTCAAACTCGGAAAAGCATTTGGAATACAATCAGACAGCTTCAAATAAAAACAGGTATGACGGTTTTTCTGACGACCCATTACATGGAAGAAGCCGCTGAATCGGATTATGTGATTGTCATCGATCACGGGGAAATCGCAGCCAAGGGCACGCCTGCCGCATTAAAGACGCGGTATACCACAGACACCTTGAGAATGTCCATTCTGGATGAAACATCCCTGCGGCAAACCTTGGAGGAACTAAAGCTGGATTTCACCATTTCGGCAAGCGAGTTTGTTGTAAAGCTGCCGGATACTATGGCAGCTATTCCCATAGTAGAAAAATGCCAAAGCTATATCAACAGCTTTCAGGTCCTGCAGGGTACCATGGATGAGGCCTTTATCAGCATTACAGGAAAGGAGCTGAGACATTGAATATTTTTATAGAACGTAATTTGAAGCTGTTTTTTCGTGACAGACTCACAGTATTTTTTTCTCTGATGTCCGTTTTCATAATAATCGGGCTTTATGCATTGTTTTTAGGAGATGTATGGATGAACGATTCCATGAAGGATCTTAAGAATGCCCATGCCTTGATGAACAGCTGGCTGGTGTCAGGACTTCTTACAGTGACTTCCATGACAACCACAATGGGCGCGTTTGGTATTATGATCGATGATAAAGTCCTAAAGATCAATAAGGATTTTGATTCTTCCCCCATCAAAAGAAGCAGCATAACTGGAGGTTATATTGGAAGCTCTTTTTTAATTGGTGTAATTATGTCCCTTGTTATGGCTGTGGTTGGGGAAATTTATATTGTGAACAGCGGCGGAGAATGGCTTACTCCAATGGCCTTCATCAAGGTCTTTTTGTTAATACTTCTTACGGCATTAACTAATACCTCTTTGGTTTGCTTTGTGGTGTCTTTTTTCAAGACCCATAGCGCATTCAGCACAGCCAGTACCATTCTTGGCACTCTGATCGGGTTTCTGACCGGCATATATCTTCCCATAGGAACTTTGCCTGCATCGGTGCAAACGGTTATAAAAGCATTTCCTGTTTCCCATGGCGCATCTCTGTTTCGCCAGGTGATGATGGAGGTGCCCATGGGGAAATCTTTTGACGGAATACCTGACATCTATTTAGAAGAATTTAAGGAGTACATGGGAGTGACTTTCCGCTTTGGAGGGCATGAGGTGACGGCGACGGCCAGCATTGTGGTCTTACTTTGTACTGCAGTTGTGTTTTATAGCCTTTCCCTTTTTAATATGCTGAGAAGAAATAGATAGAGAGAGTAAAACAGGGACTTCCTGCTGCTCACCTTCCTCTCCGTTCATCATACGATAACCACAGATGGGAGGAAGGGAAGGAAGGGAGAACCCGGCTTATTTCTAAGTCTATACACAAAGAAAGAGGAGGCCTCAAAAGCGAATTTTTTCAACTTCATACAATGATATTGTAGATATTGTAATGAGTTTTAAAATTACTTTTGAGACCTCCTCTGTAAGATATCCGTTTACATTTCTTTTATATAGCTTTCCGCCATATCAACTGCCATATCAACTGCCACATCAATTGCCCGTTTTTCCGGGATTCCGATCTTCATATCGAAATAACTGGCCGTAAGCAGTCGCCTTACACTTAAATCAAATCAGCTGCGACCCACATAAAACGTCCCGGCGGCGTTGTCCACACTTCTCTATATGTAGCTATATTAGCAGGCGGCCAATAAGGAAGGTCTTCATTCCCTCTGGTCTGGACGCCAACCGGCATCTCTCCAACAGTTTCTCCAAGCAAAGCCGTATATTCCTGGCCGTAATGGTTTCCTTCCCCGTAGATCAGAGACTGGCCGAAGGGGTTCTTTCCAAGGGTCCAGTAAAGCTGCTCTCTGGCAATTTCAATTAACTCCCCATCACCGAAATATGTTCCTATGATGGAAGCCGCTTTTCCCATGGACAGCTGGATCGCTGAGTTTCCGCGGTAAGAGAACCACACCGGGAAGGTTCTTATATAGTATCCATCTCCAAGATCAATGCCCTGCTTCAGCTGTTCCACATAATTGCCCCGTTCTCTTTCATAATCAACCTTTGGGTGCACCACATGGAAGGCTTCCTGGTCCTCTGCCTCGCTGATGTGATGGATTCCGGCCGGCAGCATGCCATAAGGAGCCGTATATTTCTGTAGGCCTTTTAAATACTCCCCATGAAGCTTTAAGCCTTCTTCCCACACGGCCTTGTTTTCATGCTCTGCAAGTGCACCGCATACCTCTGCCAGGGCCATGGCAAAAACCTGATCCCTCGCCTGATGGGAGAAATGGACGATATGTGTTTTGCTTTCATCTCTGCAGAAGAATCCCCTCATGGGCAGGTCATTCCTGGTTTCCTGGCAGGAAATCACCTTATCTGCAAATTCGGCAGCCTTATCATAAAAATAGCTGTCTCCGGTAATCTTGTAAATCCTGGCCGCAGCCCATGCTGCAACCGCATAGTATTGGGAAAGACTGGAGCCTGCCGTATGTTCCAGCAAATGATAGGGTCCTTCCACGCCAACTTCCCGGAACCGCTCATCGGCAAAACGAAAATCCTCTTTCGCTGCATCTGCGCACTTCCATGCCAGCTCCCGGTCCAGTTCCTTAAAGGCTTCTCCTGCTCCGGCTTCTACCGCAGCAAAAACAAAGTTTTCAAAGGACCGGTTGTGAACATCTGCTTCACAATCGTCCATATTTCCGATAAAATTGTCTGTCCATCTGCGGATTGCCGCATGGGATGCACGGTAGCCGTCTCCAAAACGCATACGAAGCACAAAATCCAGTCCCCAGTTGGCTTCTTCCATCATTCTGCGGTACAGCATTGGATCAGAATCCTTCACCTTCCCTGCGGAAGCGATCATGGCATCTAAGATCTCTGCCGTCTGCATGGTCTGCTGGGAAACATCTGCCGCATCGTGCCAGCCGCCAGCATACAATAGTTTCACCCCGTTGTGTTCTGCGATCACATCCTGATGGCAGGTTCCATGACAGTTAGGAACCGGATAGCCGCACCGCTCACAGTACATGAAATTGGTCAGTTTCCATAAGGTGCTTTTCAAGACATCATTTCCTATGATAAACCGCTCACTTACCGTATTTCCAAACCGGATCCTGTATGTACCTTCGGTTTTTAAGTCCGAGAAATTCAATACCCCGAAGCTTCCCAGATGGTTTTCCACCTTCTCAATCTGTCCACGGTATGCCACCTCTTCCTCTAAGCCGTCTTCTTCTTTCACGATTTCAAACTCTTTGGCTGAGGTATTGGCAATTGCTGTTTTTCTGCCATCTGCAAAGTAACCGGTTGTAGAATATACTACTTCCTCTTCCTCACACTGCCATCCATGAACGACTCCTGGTTTTACCTCCTGAAGCTGTATATCGCAAAGCTCGAATCTTAAGTCATCGCCAGTGCTCACTTCCTTGCCATAGCGGTGAATGTTAAATGAAATTTCCTCGATTGCATCATGGGCAATGGAATCGATCTCCCAGGTACAGGTATTCCATTCATTATTTTTCAGATTGATGGCATTAAAGCCTTCTCTTGAATAGACATCCGGTATCTTGGTTGCCCCATTATTGACAAACCCGACACGTACGATTGGGCTGTGAAGGCCGGGGCAAATGGGACGGATCTTAAACCATATCCGGTTTCCTTTTCCCAGTTCCAGCCCCTTCACATTCAGTCTTGCAATATAGCTTCCAAAGGTAGCATAAAGTCCTGCTGCCGCATCGTTTGCCCTGACTTCATTCTCCGGCCAGTGGTCTGCCCGTGATTTTGTTTCCAGATACAATATATTTCCAGCCTTTACCTGAACTTCTCCCTCACCGTCAAAGCTCCATGGCTCCAGGCTGGTTCCATCCCATAAACTCACGGAGGACAAAACCGGCTTTTTCAGATTATAGGTCTCCATGCTTTTGTCGTACTCCGGTTTTAAGGGGTAATGTACGTATAATGACTCTATTAAATTTTTTTTAAATTGACGATCCATTTTTATCCCTCATCCAAAAGATTATTTTTCAATTTCAAATATAGCTTCCGTCTCAACAGGAATATTTCCAGGCAATACGTTGACGCCTATGGCTGAACGGGCCGGTACATTCTCCTGGCCTAAAAGCTGTAACAGTAATTCACTTCCTCCATTTGCCACAGCCGGCTGCTCATAAAAGGTATCTGCACTTGCCACAAAGGTAAGAATTTTAATCGCACGCTTAACCCGGTTCAAATCCCCGATTTTATCCTGTAACACTGCAAGAACATTTAACATGGCATCTCTGGAAAAGGCTTTTCCTTCTTCTGCGGTAAATTCATTTCCAAGCTTTCCACGAATCCC
Organism: Lacrimispora sp.; assembly: GCF_032078915.1. Classification (GTDB taxonomy): domain Bacteria; phylum Bacillota; class Clostridia; order Lachnospirales; family Lachnospiraceae; genus Lacrimispora. The sequence goes on from NZ_DAMAUN010000006.1 coordinate 76,623, forward strand.
TTCTCCTCCGATCACCGGCCCGCAGCCTGATATATATACCAGGTTGTTTCCAAATTCCTGGCACGGGGCATATACTCCTCCTTTAGGCGGAGCTGCCGGGATCTCCAAATTAAGTTCCTTCAGTTTTTCATAAATATTCATGTCTGCTTCCTTCTTTCCTTTTTTCTGCCCGGCTTCTCAGGGCATATAAGTATGCCTGGAAGGGGGTTCCTTCAATTTATTTAAAGCCCTTTCTTAACAGCTTCCCACTGGTGCGGTCCACAAGAATGCCGTCTGCCAGCACCTGTTTTCCCCCCACCAGCACCAGGCCCATGCCCGTACACGGGTCATGCTTTCCGGTGTAATCTGCATGATCTAAGAAACTCTCCGGCTGAAATACCAGCACATCTGCCTGGTATCCGGGCCTTAAAAGCCCCCTGTTTTCCAGGCCCATCCGTTTTGCAGGCTGATAGGTCATCTTACTGATGGCCTGCTCCATGGACAGCACCTTTCGCTTTATAACAAAATCATTTAAAAATCTGGCAGTCGTCCCAAGGAGGCGGGGATGGGCGTTCTTTCCGTCACCGCCGTACAGGGAGTCAGAAATCAATAGGGTAAAGGGGAGGCAGGCCACCGCATCCACATCCTGCTGGGACATGCTTAACACAATAATTCCCACTTTCCCGTTTTCCTCCACAAGTAGGTCCGCCACCAGATCGGAAGGTTCTTCATATTCCAGCTTTTCCGCCAGCGCTCCGATTGTCTGTCCCTGCATAAATGCATTTTTCTCAAGGGTGACGGAGCTGATGATGATCCGATCCCAGCCAATGCTTTCCGACATATTATCCCAGCCCTGGTGAACCTTATTTAACTCTGAGCGCAGCCTCTCTTTCCCCTCTGGACCTGATAATCCTTTAACCAGAGCCTCAAAGGACTCTTCCATAATGGTTGGTGGAAGTAAGGACTGGAGGGTGGTGGAACCGCCGTCATAGGGGTAAAAATCCGCAGTGACATCCTGCCCTGATTCCCTTGCCTGTTCAATCCTCTGAATCGCCTCGAATATCTTGCTATTCCAGTTCTTGATTCCCGTTGATTTCAAATGGCTGATATTTAAGGGAACCCCTGCCTTTGCCGCCACATCGATCACTTCTTCCACCGACTCCACCAGGCTGTCCCCCTCTCCCCGGATGTGGGTACAGAGAATGCCGCCATTTCCGGCAGCTGCCTTTACAACTGCCGTAAGCTCCTCCCTGTTTGAATAGCATTCCGGCTGATACATGATTCCCAGCGTAATCCCAAAGGCTCCCTGGGCCAATGCATCTTTCACATACTCCTGAGCCTTTTTAAGCTCTTCTTCCGTATATGCTTTGCTTCCAAACCCCTTTAAAGCTACCTTGATGCTGTCCGAAGCCGCAAAAAATCCCATGTTGAGCGGCAGGTCTGCTGCTTCCAGGGCTTTCCTGTAATCTTCATAGGTTTCAAAGGCCAGATCATCAGGAAGTCTTCCGATCACCGGCTCCAGGTAATCATATAGTTCCTTCCTCCACGAAGGAACCGAAGGCACAGGTGCAAGACCGCAGTTTCCCACAAAGGTGGTGGTGATCCCCTGGGCCAGCTCTATTTCCCCAAAATGAGGGTTTGTAAAAGGCGCAATATCGCAATGACGGTGAATGTCAATGAAACCGGGAGTTACCGCCTTCCCGGAAGCATCGATCACCTGGGCGTCTTTCTTTTCAATATCCGTGGCAATATCAATAATTTTTTCCCCCTCTATGAGAATGTCGCTCTGATACGGCGGTTCTCCGCTTCCGTCATAAATCAGTCCGTTTTTGATCAGAATATAACTCATATCAGCATCCCTCTTGCATCTACTTTTTGTTTTCTGAGAGAACCATTTTCCAGAATATAAACAGAATTCTGCATATTAACAGCCGTACATACATGGATAGGGATCAGGGACAGAACCTGACCCACTTGCAGCCCGGTCTCCCCGTTAATGGCCGTGATGATCCCATGCTCTTCATTCATCCGTGACAGCTTTAGATTGTCATCTCCTTCCACCACCGCATATCCGGGATAGTAAAACGGCGGCTGTCCCGGAACCACATCCGTTGGAAAGCACTTGGTTCCTCCGTCCACCACGGCATATTCCGAATGCTGGCAGCTGACTACCGTCGCATAGAACCGGACAGCGATCTCACTGATATGGGCTACCTTTTCCTTGGTCAGCATAAAATCATCAAAAATATAGGTGCCAGGGCGGATCTCATTTACCATTCCCGTCTGTGCTACCTGGACACCGGTGGGGGAAGAACCGGCGCTGATGTCCTGTATCTCCACTCCCGCGTCTTTCAACATCCTGGCAGTTTCAGCCATCATGTTTCCTTCTTCCTCAGCAGCCAGCAAATTGTCCTCCGTTGGCTTGCCGGATAAGATCAGGCTCTTAAACGTAAATATACCTGTGAGGTTTAAATGCTTCATCTGCTTAAGGGCAAGGGCCAGCTCCACCGCCCGGTCCATGGGCACTCCCGTGCGTCCGGCTCCCGTATCGATCTCCATACGGACTTCCAGGATCATATCCTGGTCAGAAGCTGCCTGATTCAGCGCCTTCGCACCTTCCAGGCTGTCAATGGTCAAAATAAGCCTTTTGATCCTTTTTGCCAACGCAATCGCCCTCTGGACACGGAAATTCCCGACCATAGGATAAGCTATAAAAACATCCTCCATGCCTCCGTCAGCCATGACCTCCGCTTCGCTTACCTTGGCACAGGTGATCCCGCTTGCACCGGCCTTCCTCTGCATTTCGGCAAATAAGGGCATTTTATGGGTCTTGATATGAGGGCGCAGCCGGCAGCCGGCCTGATCAGCTGCTTCCTGCATCCTTCTTATATTTTTTTCCGCCAGATCTACATCAATAACCAGGCAGGGTGTCTCTAACTGTTGTATCTGTTCCTGTGTAAGTTTCATCTTTATTTCCTCCCTTCTCAGCTTTCATAACTGTCAGCCACACTCCGTACCACCAGGTTTTCTTTCACCTGGTCTGGGCTCATCTGGTCTTTAAAGTCTTTTTTGCTTACGTGAACGGTAACTCCTTCCGGCGAAGTGATATCAAAAAAGTTATCAGAGAAAATAACATCAAAGTCTTTAAAGTAAAGCTCCACATACTGGCAGAAACAGGAAGCTTTCACCGTAATATCAAAGCTATGCTCTGATTCTGAAACCGAAACATCATAAGCCGGGGCATTATAATCAAAATGCTTTGGTTTTACAAACAACACCGTCCGTTCCGAAAGAAGTTCTTCTCCCCTGTATAGCCGGAATACGGAAAAAACAGAAGAACAAAGGGCCTCATCACCGGTCCATGGGGAAAAATCCGTTTCCATGCACTTTAACACCGACAGCGCCGGCAGTTTCCCTTCCCATGCTTCTTCCCATAATACGCGGAACTTATGATCCTTAAGGAAAATTTCCGCTCTGCACTGCTGTTCCTCCCTGGTATCATTATGAACATAATAGGAAACATGAGGAGAGAGTTCCTTCTCTTCACCGATGGAAATGGTAAAAGGCGCATAAAACCTGCGCGCTCCGTAATGGAGCGCTTTCCAGCGTCCGTAATAGTCAATGCCCGCCCAGGATGCCACCGGCCAGCAGTCATTGAGCTGCCAGTAGAGAGAGCCCATGCATTGCCCCCGCTTTCTTCTCCAATGTTCCACACCGTATTCAATAGCCTTTAACTGGAGGATCTGGGAGATATATGCCAGAGAATCCGTATCCTTTGGATAAAGGAAGTAATCTGCTATGTAGTTTAATATTTTTCCATTAGCCGCCGGGTTTTTCTGGTGGGATTCCATGACCCTGCTGAAAATATTCCGGTCCTCCGGCAGGGTAAAGGAGGCTATGGTTTTGCTGTGCGGAAAGGATTGAAATCCGTATTCTGAGCAAAAGCTGAAGTCACCATATTCCGTAAATGGCTTTCCTGAATGCCAGACCTCCCAGTAATGCTGATCTCCCCGGTTGGTCGCATTGGGATTGTCAAAGGCTCCTCCCGAAGACGGAGAAGATGGCCAGAAAAAGGTAGTGTCATCACAGGCCTTAATTGCCCGGGGAAGTATATATTCAAAGATCTTTGTATAGTCCGCTTTATATTTGGGGTGATGGCCTTTCAGCCTTGCCCACTCATCTGCCCAGCCCCATTCCATCTCATTATTTCCGCACCACAGGGCCAGACAAGCATGGTGCCTTAAACGGCGCACATTGTCCTTTGTTTCTTCCACAATGTCCTCTTCAAAGGTGTCGTTTAATGCATAGACATTGCATCCAAACATCAGGTCCTGCCAGATTAATATTCCTTCTTCATCGCATTTATCATAGAAATAATCATCAGGGTAATAACCTCCGCCCCAGACTCTTAAGCAATTGAAGTTTGCGGAGGCACAGTCTTCGATCAGCCGTGCAGTCCTCTCCTTGGACACCCTTGTTAAAATATTATCTTCCGGAATATAATTTGCTCCCATGGTAAATATTTTTATACCGTTTACCGTAATGGCAAACTCGTTTCCGTATTCATTTTTATCTGTGCTGACGGTCACGGTCCGAAGGCCGATCCGGCACTCATAGGTATCATGGCAGGTTCCCGCCTCATCTAGCAGGCGGATGTTCACCCTGTATAAGGGATGCTCTCCCAAACCGTTGGGCCACCATATCCGGGGGTGGGGAATGATTTCTTCATACTGCCATTCTCCGCTGTTACGGACTGTCCTGGATACATGCCTGCCTTCCGGATCTGTTATTTCAGTCTCAGTAAGCCATGTCTGCCTGTTTTCCTGTCTTTCTTCATAAAGGGACAGCTGATTGATTTTCACCTCAAATTTCAGTCCTACTCTGCCGCTGCTCCCATGCTCCTGCCGGATATGGACATCCTGAAGCTTTGCTTCGCTGAAATATTCTATGGCTATATCCCGGAAAATTCCCATATCCGGAAGCTGGGGACCCCAGTCCCATCCAAACATATAATGAGCCTTGCGAAGTGCCGCATTTCCGTGGATACATCCGGTGGAGGCATAGAAGATATCATTTTCCTCATCCTCTTTCCTTACAAACTCCAGCGGGGAGTGAAATAAGACCTCTATCCGGTTTTCCCCTTCCTGTAAGTACTCTTTTACAGGGAAACGGTAGGCTCTGTGCATATCCCTGGTTTCCGCCACCAGGCAGTCGTTGATGCGGATGGAGGCAATGGTATCAATCCCGGCACAGACAAGTTCTGCGCGGGAAAAATCCAAATCCTCTCCTGTCACCGGAAAGCTTCTCTTATAAAGATAATCATTTGCCATCAATTCCCGGACAGCATACTCGTTGCATCTCCAATAAGGATCCTCGATCAGCTTATGTTTCAGCATATGGCTGATCACCGTTCCCGGCACTTCTCCCGTATATACGGCATCGTGGGAGGTTCCTACGGGTTGCCATTTCCAAACCCCATTTAATGATTGTATTTTTCGCATAGTTTCACCTGCTCATTACGCCTTCAAACCACTGGTTGCAATTCCTTCCACAAAGTTTTTCTGGAAAACCGCAAAGCATACAATGACCGGGAGAACAAATACAACTGCCGCCGCCATCAGCCTTGCCCAGTCTATGGAATACTCACTCATATACTGCTGAAGACCCAGAGAAAGGGTATACATACCTGGCTTTGTTATAAAAATCAAAGGATACAAATAATCACTCCATGCATCTAAAAAGGCATATATCCCGATCGTAGTCAAAACCGGTTTACAAAGGGGAAGTGCGATTTTATAATAACGCTGGAATTCTGTGGCACCGTCGATTTTCCCCGCCTCAATCAGGCTGTTAGGAATGCCTGCAAAAAACTGCCGGACAATAACAATATAATATGCCTTTCCAAAAAATGCAGGAAGGATCAGGGGAACGTATGTATTGGTAAGCCCCAGCTTAGAATAAATCTTATACAAAGGCACCATGGTGACTGTTATAGGTATCATCATCGTCGCCATGACCAGGCCTGAGATGATGTCAGCGCCTTTCCATCTGATTTTCACCAGTGAATATGCGACCATAGGCGTGACCAGAAGCTGGCCTATGAGTGAAATAGCCGTGATAAACACCGTATTTCCCATGTACTTAAAATATGGGATTGCTGCAAAGGCTGCCGGATAGTTTTCCTTCACCCATTCACGGGGAAACAGCCTTACCGGAATAGTGAATGCATCGTTGTTGGTCTTGAAAGAAGTGAGCACCATTACCATAAAGGGTGATATGAAAATCAAAGCCAGCACGGCAACCATAGCAAAAAATAAAATTTTGCTTATATATTTCTTCATCCTTATTCACCTCCGGCATTTTCTGTTGCTTTTCTTGTTACCTTTGTCATAATAACCGTCAGAATCGCAACAATGACAAACAGCAGCCACGCCATTGCCGAAGCCTTACCCATCTTTAAATAAGTAAATGCATTATGGAATACATACAGCGGATACATGAGAATGGAATTCTCAGGACCGCCGGCGGCACTTCCGCCTTTTACTCCGGCATTAGCGGTAATAATGATGTATACCTGCTGGAAATACTGGAATGCATTTATGATGCTTAAAATGGCCTGATACACAAGAACATGAGCAATGCATGGTACCGTAATATAGAAGAATCTGGAAGCTTTTCCGGCTCCGTCGATCTCGGCTGATTCGTAGTAACTTTTTGGCACGGACTGTAAAGCTGACATACAGACCAGCATCATGGTACCGGTGTTCCACGTTCCCATGAGGACCAGCGCCCACTTGGTATAATGGGCATCCATCAGCCATGCCGGTCCGTTGATGCCAAACCAGCTTAATACGTTATTGATGTAACCGTAGGTAGGGTCAAACATCCAGATCCATACCATAGTCGCAGCAACCATGGGGATTACGGAAGGCAGGAAAAATGCTGTCCTGACAAACCCCCGCCCCTTAAAATTGGCGCATACGATGCTGGCCAGAAGCAGCGCTACGAACAGGTTGATGGGCGTAGATACAAAGGCCATAAATAAGGTATTTCCCAGGCTCTTCCAAACAAGAGGATCACTAAAGATGTCTTTGAAATTATCAAGTCCCACCCACTGCGGAGCTGTTACGGCATTAAACTTTGTAAGGCTGTAATACAGAGAGCTTATCAGTGGATATACACTAAAAGCCAGAAAGCCCAGAATCCACGGAGATGAAAACAGCAGCCCATTTATAAAATCCCGCTGTGTCGCGTTTCGTCCCTTCATTCCTATTCCCCTCTCATACATGAAGATCAGGGCACTGCATTATGCAGATTTCTGCCTGCAGCGCCCTTAATAAGTGAATTGTTATTTTAAATTAGCGCTTTGTCCTGCAAGAGCTTTCAGAGCCTCTTCCGGAGTCTTTGACCCTGAGTATACGGTATCAAGTGCTGCATTGATCATGGATATGTATTCATCATAATCAGCCATTACCGGATACTGAATGCCCTTTTCCTGCTTCAGAGCGTCAATAAATTCTGTAAATCCAGGAACTGCCTTGATATCAGCATCATCATATAACGCTTTTACAGCCGGAAGATTACCGGTTCCAAGGTCAATGATCTTGGCGCCTTCCTGGCTGCAGAGCCATTTTGTAAAGTCCCAGGCTCCATCTTTATTCTTAGCCATTGCAGGTACTGCTACAGAGTCAGTCTCATAGCGGCTGGTTCCTCTCAGCTCCGGATTTGCCTGTGTACCGGGAATCAGGGTAATGCCGTAATCAACGGTGGAATTAAAGTTCTTCATCATGGTCGGCAGCCAGGAACCGTCAAGACGGAACAACTGCTTGCCCTGGAAGAACATATCCTGTTCTGTATAGCGGTTTGTATTTGCCGTACCGATAAATCCATCAAGAGCTTTTCCGCCAAACTGATTTCTGTATTTTACGTTCATATTAAGACTGTCTAAAATGCCTGCGTTATCAGGAGTGACATTAGAATCCTCATCCCACCATCTTCCGCCAAAGCCGTAGATCAGCTCCTGTCTGGCAGAAGCATATGGGAATAAGGGATATCCAAGCACCTCGATATTTCCGCTGCCATCTACCTTTGTAGCCTTTACAGCCATCTCATACATCTCTTCCATGGTTTTTGGCGGCTCGGAATATCCGGCTTCCTTCAGCAGTTCCTTGTTGTAATACATCTGGATGGTATATGCATCAAGGGGAAGGGCATACATGTTTCTGTCAATGGTATTTGCATTCATAGCCTGCTCAGAATAAATGGAAGAATCAAAGGAATCCTTGTCTGCATATGGCTGCAGGTTTTCCAGCAAGCCATTCTTCTGATACTGCACCACGGTCTGGTTGCTTATTTTGATGACATCGGGGGATTCGTTGCTGCTCATGGCTACGATTACTTTCTGTGCATCCGTAACGCTTAATCCTTCCACCTTATAGTTGCTCTGGGAAGCGTTGTACTCACTAATGGCTTTCTCATAGACAGCCGCTTCATCCCCTGTGTTGTTGTACCAGAAAGTGATCACCTGTGCTTCCTTGTTTTCTGCCGGAGCAGATGTTTCCCCGCTGGTTGTCTCCCCGCCGGCCGCAGTCGTCTGTGCGGTGGTGGCCTGTGACTGTGAACTGCTTCCGCAGCCTGTGACCGCCAATGCAGCCATACCTGCAGCCATGATAATACGAATTGCTCTTTTCATAAAATACCTCCTTCGAAAAATACGGTTTGAACTTTTTGTTGATTAGTTTTCAACATTTTGTTTAACTCATAATCAATATATACTATACTTCATGTATTTTGTCAACAATAATAATGGCGTTCTTTATATTTTTTTGTTTGTTTTTTATAATGTTAATTTTTTTATTCAACAAACACTGTATTATTACTGGACTTTATCTCACATTTCATTTATAATTTATTTAGACATTTTGTTGAAAGGATAAAATACTACTATGGGATATGTTTCTGATAACCTAAACCTGTTGTCTGACATTGCTAAATGCATTGCGATGCAATTCGGAGAAAACTGTGAGGTGGTTTTGCATGACCTTACCCTGCCATATGACCAGACAATCGTTGCAATCTGGAATGGGCATGTGACCGGAAGAAAAGTCGGAGATGGAGGCACCAATGCCGGATTAGAGATTTTAAAGGGATCCACATCACCGGATGACCAGTACAGCTATGTTAACGCCACACCTACCGGCCGGATCTTACGCTCTTCCAGCAAGTACTTCCGTGACGAATATGGAAAAGTGAACGGAAGCTTGTGCATTAATTTAGATATTACAGATATGATCAAATGTGAAAACACCTTACGGACCTTTACCTGTTCCAGCTCCCAGGCTCTTACCCAGACTCCGGAACTGTTTGTGGGAAATGTTGATGAACTGCTGGAAATCATGATGAAAGATGCCGTAAACATGACCGGAAAATCCGTGGGGAATTTGACAAAAGAAGAGAAGGTGTCTGTTGTCCATACCTTAGACGATAAGGGATTCTTCCTGATAAAAAAAGCAGCGGAAAAGCTGGCTGACTTTTTGGGATTGTCCAGATACAGCATCTATAACTATTTAAACGAAAGCCATTAGATCGCCATGATCGGTGAAAGAGTAAAGAGGGATCCCAAAAGTCGTAGAATGACTTTCGGGATCCCTCTTTTTTATATGAAACAATTACAATTCTAAAATCTCTGCAGCCGCAGCCCTGCTATTTTCAGGAATCCTGCAAATCAAGGTTGTCGTCAAGTTCCTCCTCGTCGATCTCCCCTTCATCAAGCTCCCGCATCAGCTCCGGAAAGCTTTCCCGCTCGAATTCCTGAATGGATATGGACTTCTTATTAGGATTGGCGAATACAAAGGTCTTGTCCACATTCTCCACATAATTCTGAATCTTATCATTGGTTGCACTGATAATGGCCTGGAAGCCCAGTCCCCGGATCAGCTCAATGCAGCTTGCCACCTTCTCCGCATCCATCTTGGAAAACGCCTCATCAAGCACCACTAAGCGGAGGGTGGGATTTCTCTGTATTTTTGGAGACATGCTGATCCGGTAAGCCTGGGCAAAGCTTGCCAATAAAGCTACGTAAAGAGGATTCTGCCCCTCTCCTCCGGAATTCTTTTTGATCATCTTGCTTAAACGGATCTTAATGACCTCATCCTCGTTCTGAATGATCTGCTGCATATCAAAGGATAGGTACGTCCGGTAATCCGCATACTTATCCATGTTCCGCTTGGCCTCTTCCATCTCCTCCGGTGTGGCGTTTTCCGGCGGGATGAAGATGTTTATTAAGTCATTGATGATTTCCCCGTACTGGTTCTCATGCTCCATGGTGAATAAGTTCATCTGGTCATCCAGGGAATCCGTAAGATAAGCGGGATTTACCTCCAGGGAATTGTCCATGAACATGTCATAATATCTCCCATCAGGCCCTTTATTCCTTCCAATGACAAACTGATACTTATCCTTGCCGAAATCCAGCCTGCTGATGATCTTGTTCAGCTCATCTTTTCGTAAAAGTGCATCCCTTATGGCGCTTCGGATCTTGAACATAAAGTCATCCTTAAAATGAAGGACTGCAGACTTTGCCTGCTCAGCGGCCATGGTTTTATATTCCTCCAGATTTCCGCACTCCATGGTCTCAAGAAGTCGGTCATATTCCCCATTATCTTTTGCAGTCAGGGAAAAATTCCGATTTGGATATTTTCTGGCATACTCACCCCTGGAGCCTACAAGGGCCTGGAATGCCTGATCACGGGCTTCTTCTGACTTCTTAAATTCTCCGAAAAATTCATTTTTAAGGCGGTCATACCGGCAATTTTCCCTGCTTTCCAAAATTTCTTTCACCTTGACTTCCAGCTCCTCATCCGGTTCAAATTCCCGTTCCTTTGAAACCAGCTCTTCCTGCAGCTGCAAGGATTCTCTGCGGAACCGTTCGATCTCGCTGTTGATGCCAAAAATCAGTTCTGCCACTGCACTCTGCTCTGCCCTTTTTCTATCACAGAGCTGTAAGATGGCTTCCCTTTCCTTCACCCATTCTTCTACATCCTGGGCCTTCAGCTTTTCAAACTTCTGTTCCAGCCGCCTGATTTCTTTTTCCTTTTCTTTAAAGGCCTCCATATCCTGCTGCCATTCCAGGTAAACGACCGTGTCTTCTCCTAAGCTCTCCATGGATAAGATACGCTTGCATTCCTTTAAAACCTGTTCCTGAGGCTTTTTTTCCTCTTCCATGGAAACCAGATTCTTTTCCAGAAGCCGGATCCTTCTCCTGACGCTGTCCTTGCCGATATATGCAAATTTGGTATAATTATCTGGATTCATATGCTGCAGGCGGAACGTATGGTATAGCATGCAGTCAGGGGTCACTCCAATGCGGCTGCGGCGCAGCTCTTCTAAGTTCCTGCATTTGACAACCTTTCCCAAAAGCAGGTCAATGTACGGCTGTAAATAAGCCTCTCTCACCGTAACCTCTTCGGCAAGACCATCTTTCACTACTTCATAGGAATTCTGCCCTGCCTTTTCCGTATCCAGAACTGCCACATTAAAATATTCAGTCCTGTCCAGTTCCCCGTAAGCCGCCATGGCTGCTTCTGCATAGGCCGGAGCCACTACCAGGGACAGCTTATTATTGCCCAGATAGCCTTCCACCGCATTTCTCCAGGTCTCATCCCTGATATCCAGAAGGTCTGCAAGCACATGGACCTCCACCGCCTTGCCGGTTTCCTCCAAAAGCCGCTGCTGGATCAGGGACCGGGCACGTTCTAAATATTTTGGATATGCCTTATTTCCGGCCTTTAGCTGGGTCAGCTCTTCACTTGTCTGGCGCTCTTTTTTCCGGATATCCCGGAGAATTCCTTCTGCCTCTTTTTGAGCTTCTTCTGTTTCCCTTCTCATCTCGGCAATGGATTTTTTCAGGCGGTTTAACTTTTCCTCATCAATGGTATTTTTTTCAAATTCTTCTATATCCCATATGGTCTGGTTGGAGGTTGCCTCTTCGTCGATCCATTCCTTCAGCCGCTCCCCTGTCTGAGACCATTTGGTAACGCTCTTATTTAAATGGTTTGATAATTCCTTCGCAGTGTCCAGCTGATTCTTAAGATCCTCATAGCCGGTGGAAGAAATCCGCCCAAGGAGCTCATTTCCCTGTCTGGTCAGATCTTCCGTCTGCCCTTCTAACGCTGTCCGCTGGCTTTCCTGACGGTCTAAATCCTCTCTGGCAAGCCTGGACTTATCTGTTAATGCCTGGATCCTTGCCTGATAATCCAGAATTTCCATCCTGCTGAAGAAATATGTATTTTGTCTTATCTCCGCTTCTTTTTCACAAACTGCTGAGAATTTTTCCCTCATTCCATTTAAATAACCGATCTCAATAACCGTGTCTTCAATTTTCTTTCGCATCCGCCCGTACTGCATGACGCTTTCCTGCATGTCCTCAATGTGGATGTCCTGCTCCATGCAGATGTATTCCTTTACAAAATCCTCCAGCTTGATATTCATGCGGAAGGGAATGGCACGTTTGAATAAAAGGGGGAATTTCTCCGAATCAAGACCTCCTAAGTATACATCATACAGCTGCCTGCGGAACCGCTCGTTATGGGAGGTTGCAAAATAATCTTCTTTTGCGTAAATGGTCTGCAAATAAGCAGATACTTCCTGAGTGGTCATGGTCCTGGAACCGGTACGGTAGCCATTTTCCCAAAGAGGGCCTTTGTGCCAGAAGAATTTTCTGGATATTTCATTGGTGGTCGTCTCCACATCAAAGACAATCCCAACGCATTGGCATTCTCCTGTATCCGTCCGTTTTAGTTCCAGCACAATGGTGGTGGAGAAATTCTGGTTCCGCAAATAGGCAAATTCATTGTTCTCACCGATATTCACCATACCGCGCAAATATTCGATCAGGCTCCGGTCGGAATCATCAGCCGCTGCCTTATTAAAGAATCCCCGGCCGTCAGTATTGGCATAAAGGAGAATCTGCATGGCATCAATGACCGTAGACTTTCCGCTGCCGGAATGTCCGGTAAAAAAGTTGATCCCCTGGTTAAAGGATAAGGTTTTCCGGCTGATATAATGCCAGTTATTAAGGAGTATCCGGGACAGGGCTTCAAATTTCTGATTCGTCATCGTCATCGTCTCCTTCTCCAAGTGCTTCTAACAGGGCCCGCACATCATCTCCGAACAACACCACATTGATGCTGGGATAGATGATCATGCGGCTGTCCCCATCCAAGTCCTCCAAAATATCCAGAGGCTCCAAAATCTGATACTTTTTTAACAATGTGATTGCCCGACGGATTTCCGTCGGGGAAGGCTGTTTCTTAAATAAACGGTAATTTCCCAGCTTTTCATGAATCTCGCTTAATGTGGTGTAGATGTTGACACTGGTGGAAACTTCCGCCATCTGTTCATCATAGATCAGTTTTAAGATCAGTAAATAAAGAGTAGCCAGTTTGGGAAGCTTGTCTCCCACCGTGTTCTCTCCCTGGATATAAATAATGCCCAGCTGGCTGTTTTCCAGAACAGACACTCCGCTGACTGCCAGATAGGCCCGGATAAATTCCAGATGCTTGTTGCAGATTTTAAATTCCGGATTATAGGCAAACCGGTTGGTACGCTTGTCGTACTTATGCTCCAGAACAAAGGTCTGCTGCTGAAGAAGCCTTAAACCTGCTCTTACCTCTTCCTTTTCTCCCTGTCCCAAAGCGTCAAAATATGGAATCTGGCAGATGATGCCAGCACTTTCTTCATAGGTCATGATTCTTTCCTCCTTACAAATACCAGCTTTGGATAGCGGTATCTGCCGTTGTCAATGAGCTCCGCCTCCTGCTCCTCCACCTGATACATGCTTTTCCTTCTGGTAGAGTAATCATAGGCCAGGATCAGCTTTTCAAATTCCTCAGGAGAACCCACCGTATCTTCTTTTACTTCCATACGGCCATTTTCCAGATGGGCTTCGATATAGCTTTCGATCTCCTTCCGGCTGTAGCGGCTTTTTAAACGGTTTAAATTCAGGATCTCCTCCATGGTAAGCTCTGCAGGCTCTTCCTCCGGCATTAAATTCTCCTTAAAGCCTGTCCTGGTCCTTCTCTTTTTATAGAGGGATTTCTCAGAGAGTATAGATACCTGGGATAAATTCATGAGGCCCCCCACTTCCTTTACAGCCTCATCCGGATCCTCTGTTTCAGACAGATGATTTAAAAGCCTGATAACAAGCCCCTTCATGCTGTCCTCCTGATTTAACAGATAGTTAAGCCTTGTAACCGTAGCGCGGATATACCTGGAATGCTCCTTGTCCATGTTGGCAATGCGGTGCTCGATATCGTCAAATCCCCGTTCGATCTGATCCAGCTTTTCTACAATATCCCCTGCCGTTACCTTCTGGCCGCTGCGGCGGCTCATCTGCCCGATCCATTCTGTATCTTCCCGCATGGAGCTGATCCACCGCTTGATATCATTTTTGTAAAGATAGAAATTATCCGAAGTTTTCAACATATGGTATTTCTTTTTTACGATTTCTTCCACATATCCTTCCAGATGTTCCTTTAACAGTTCCCCATACGCTCTCTTCTCCAAAAGGCTTGCAAAGAATTTGTCCATGTTGTGAAGCATGTCCTGCAACGTCTTGTTAAGCCGCTTTGTATTAATGTAAGCCGTATTCAAAAGGCTTACGCCGGCCCTGGGATCATTTTTCAATGAAAAGAGAATTGCATAAACGTTCTGGATATAAATCTGGGTCTCATCCTCTTCATCACTTGCAAGCTTAAAAAACGCCTCGATCATGACGGCAGCATAATCAGGAATTACGATATTGACCGTCATGGAGGCATAGTCATCCACTTTCCGAAGCCAGCCTGCCCTTAACAGCCAGTTTAAGACCCTGACCGCGGTCGGCTCTAAGGCATCCGCCTCATCTTCCAGCTCATCCTGCCAGATGACCAGCCGTTTAGCCGTAAAATATTCTTCCAGAACCTGAATACACACCTCCCTGCTTAAAAAGTAGTTGCTGTATTCATATTCCTCATTGATTTTTAATAAAGCTTCTATGTAGGTGGACCGGTTAATGGAACGGAACAATCCCCAGAACCGGTCCGGTATCTCATTCATTAATATCATTTGATTCTGCCTCATCTCCTGTTTTTTCTGCTTCCTCTGACTAAAACCATGAAGTACCGGCTTTATCTTATAAAAGCAGACAAAAAGAAACGGCTATCACCATTTTGACAGCCGATTGATCTTCGTTTTCACTGGTTTTTCTTTTAATCCAAGGCTTACTTCTTTATATTATATCAAAAATCCCCTTTTCTTACAATAAAATAATGGAAACAGGCGGCGTAAATTTACTTTTGAAAATGAAAAAACAGAATTACCCTGTGATAATTAATCCTCATTGTATACCGCCTGTTTTTTAGTATTTTATACAACTTTCACAACATATGTTATAACGTCTTTAAGTATATCTTAACATTTATCCTTATTAACTTTAGATAATCAAGTTTTTTTTAGCAAATTATTGACAGTTTGAACAATACGTGTTAACATGAGTTATGAAATAATTTCATTTAAGCAACAGACAGCTTTTGTGTTAACAGAAACCTATTTTAAGGAGACCAGCTATGAAAAAAATTATTATTGCGTCTCACGGAGATTTATCCAAAGGGATGAAAAATTCTCTTCAGATGATATTAGGATCTATGGCCGACCCCATCGTCACCTACAGCCTGTATCCAGGCCAGAGTGCTTTGGATTTTGCCAAACAGATATCTGAGGAGGTTCAAACCAATCTGCAGGATGAGTACGTTATCTTTACCGATGTATATGGTGCAAGTGTATGTACCTCAATGTATCCCTTGACTGCAAACCCTAATGTAATTCTATTTGCAGGCATGAACTTAAACCTTATCATTGAGTATATGGTATCCTACCCCAATCCTTTGAGACAAGAAGATATTGAACAGTTGTTATTGCTATCCAGGGAAGGCTTACGGCAAGTAGCACCTGATGCGGCAGAATCGCAAGATGAAGATTTTTAATATAAATTAATAGGAAGGAGATTCTTTATAATGATAAAAAATGATTTTCTGGCGTTATTCGCCAAAACAAAACCGGTTATGGGCATGATACATCTTAAAGGAATTGATGATAATGATGTTTATCAACGGGCACAGAAAGAAATTGATATCTATTTGAACAATGGAATTGATGGTATTATTCTGGAGAATTATTTTGGTAACTACTACCAATTGGATAGAATACTGGAATATGCCCACACTCAGAACCTGCCCATACCATATGGAGTCAACTGCCTGAACATGGATGTCATGGGCTTTGAATTGGCCAAAAGGCACAGTGCTTATTTTGTTCAGCTTGATTCTGTTGTGGGTCATGTAAAACCAAGAGATGAGGCTACGGTAGAAGCATTTTTAAATATGTACCGTGAACGCAGCAACGTACCTGTCATGGGCGGTGTACGATTCAAATACCAACCTGTCTTATCCGCAAACACAACCGAAAAGGATCTGGTGATTGCAAAAAGCCGTTGTGATGCAGTGACCGTGACACAAGATGCAACTGGACAGGCAACTTCCATGGACAAGATCCTTCAGTTCAGAAACGCGTTGGGAGATTTCCCGCTAATCGTAGGAGCAGGAGTAACCAAGGAGAATATACGCAGCCAATTTGAAGTGGCCGATGGAGCGATCGTAGGCAGCTACTTTAAAGATACAAGGAAAGATACAGGTGAGCTTTGTGGCAGTCATATAAAAGAACTGATGGAACTAGTTAACGATATAAGGAGGTAATGATATGATTAAAATGGTAAGGGTGGACCATAGGCTGCTTCATGGTCAGGTAGCATTTGCATGGACCAAAACTCTAGGCGTAGACTGTATTCTCATTGCCAATGATGAGGTGGCAAAGGACACATTGCGTATGGGTGCTCTTCGGATGGCCGCTCCGTCCGGGGTAAAATTAGTAATCAAAAGCATGGAAGATTCCATAGCCAACATTAAGGCAGGAAAAACAGACAAATACAACCTTTTTATCCTTCTGGAATCTATTGAGGATGCCTATCGCCTAACAGAAGAGGTTCCTGAAATTAAATTTATCAATCTTGGCGGTATAAAATCTGCCTCTGATAAACGTCAGATTTCTAAAGCCATCTTTGTATCTGATCATGACTGCGACCTGCTTCGCAAAATGAATGACAAAGATGTGAAATTGGAAATACGCATGGTTCCTGACGAGAAACCCTTAAATGCCATGGATTTAATCTAAATAATACTTACGAAAGGAGAATAAAATATGCAAAGCTTAGGATTCCAGGCCGCCCTGCTATTTTTAGTTGCGGCATTCGGTTATTTGAACAGCTTCTTTGGAAGCGGTAACATTGGGCGCCCTATTATTATGTCCACACTGACAGGCCTTGTATTGGGGGACATGCAATTAGGTATCATCACAGGTGCCACCCTGGAATTAATCTGGCTGGGAGCCTTTCCTATCGGTGCCAGCAATCCGCCTGACTATACTGCCGGTGCAGTGATCGGCACCTCCTATGTAATACTTTCCGGTTCCGATGCTGCCTCCGCGGTACTTCTTGCTGTTCCAATCTCTACTCTCTGCGCTATGTTGTCCAATTTCTTAATGATGTTTGTAGTTCCCATGATTGGTGCGCGGGCCGACCGCTATGCAGAGAAAGGTGACTGCAATGGTGTGGATCATATGCATTATATGGCTATTATTGCCCAGGTTATCCCTCAATCTCTGATTGTTGCACTGGGCTTCTATCTTGGAGTACCGGTCATGGAACAGATTGTAAACGGTATACCAGCATGGCTGAATGACGGCTTAAACTATGCCACAGGGATTATTCCTGCCATTGGTTTTGCCATGATAGCAAGAATGATTATGAACAAACAATTGTCCTGCTTCCTTTTCCTTGGCTTCCTTCTGGCTGCCTATTTAAAAATGCCGGTTATCGGCCTGGCTGGCATCGGGTGCTGCATTGTAGCATTCCTGCATTTTAATTCCCATGAAGAAAAGGCAGTTGTAGAAGGAGGTTCATTCGATGACAACGAATTCTGAGAAGAAAAAAATATCCCAAAAAGAATTGAAACAAATTTATATACGCTCCTGCCAATTGGATATTTCCTGGGACTATGAACGTCAGCAGCATCTTGGCTACTCCTATGGCATGACACCTGTTATCCGCAAACTGTATCCCGGCGAGGAACATAAAGAAAAGCGCATACAGGCCTTAAAACGGGGTCTGGAATTTATGGCTATTACCCCACAGCTTTCCACTCTGCTTATGGGTATCAATGCGGCTATGGAAGAAGAAAACGCATGCAACCCCGAATTTGATGGTAATTCCATAAACGCAGTTAAAACCTCTCTAATGGGACCTTTGGCAGGGATTGGCGATTCACTGATTCCTGGAACCCTGCGTATTATCGCTGCAGGTATAGCAATCTCCTTTGCACAATCAGGCAATATCATGGGTCCACTTCTGTACTTGCTGATTTTTAATATTCCAGCCTTTATTATCCGCTATTACTGTTTAAAATATGGTTATGGGTTAGGATCCAGCTTCATCTCCAAGGTTGCTGACAGTGGAATCATGCAGAAAATATCCCACTATGCAGGTATCATTGGTCTTATGGTAATAGGCGGTATGATTTGTAACCAAATCTGGCTTGACTTACCAATCATGGTAGGAAGCGGTGATTTTGCTGAGCCCTTGACCAACTATTTGGACCAGATCATGCCTTGCCTGATTCAACTTGGACTGTTTGGAGGCATGTACTTCCTATTAGGTAAGAAAGTAAAGACCACCACCATATTAATCTCTTTGATTATTGTCTGCTGCGCACTTTGTTTTATCTTCAGATAAATTATAACTATCATTGGTGATTACGCATTTATTACATTAAAAACCGATAGCACTGAAAAAGCCCATATTTCTCAGAGGAATTATGGGCTTTTAAAATATGATTCTTTTTATTATTTTATATCTAATTGAAAGGTTTTTTTACATTCTTTGCTGGTGAAAAATGATTAATCGGACTGATTAATAGATTTAACTGTGAATTTATAAATGTCTGTTCTGATATACTGCTGGTTAAAGTATAGAATCTGTCCCTGATCCCCAAGCACGCTCTGGCTGACGCACAGAAGCGGCATTCCCACTACACAGCCAAGCACTTCCGATTGCTCTTTATTCGAATACTTAATATCCATAATGTCATTAAAAGAATGAGCTTTTTTGCCAGTTCGTTTTCTTATAATATCCATCAGTTGATTATTCTCTACATCTTCGTTTAAGATAAACTCCAGATTGGCATGAAAATAATCTTCTTCCAGAATGGACGCCACATCGTTAACCAAGCGCAGCCTCTTTATGCAGATCACCCTTTCCCCTTCATCAATTCCCAGATGTCTGGTAATCCACTTGTCCCCCTCTATCAACCCTTTTGAAATGATCTTCGTACTTGGTCTTTTCCCCATTTTCAAGCAAGACTTAGTAAAGCTTCCTTCTTCCGATATTGTATCCATATAAACTGGCATGGTGACAAATGTTCCTTTTCCATGCTTCTTTTCCAGAATGTTCTCGTTACATAGTTTCTGTATGCCACTGCGTACCGTAACGCGGCTGATCTTATACATTTCACTTAGCTTCGCTTCCGATGGAATCATGTATCCTACTGGATATTCCCCTGATTTTATTTTAGCCAATATGGTATCATATAACTGCTGATATAATGGTGTTGCAATATTATCGTGAAACTCCTCCATAGCAACCTCCTGCTCCGAATCTTTACCCATTTTTGCTATACACTATGGAATATTTTAACATATTACTGTAAAAATAACAACACAGCTTAACACGTATTCCTATACAAGACATGATAACACGTATTATTGCTTTGGTCAATACCTTTCACTAAACGGGCAGACAAAGGATGAAAAAAGCAGCTGCTGCACGGCTCTGTCCATGCATCAGCTGCCTGACGTTTCTCAAGCATTAATCTTTAACGTTTCCAACATCAATAACGGATTCTTTCATTTCCTTCTTTTCTTCTGTCCAATCGGAAAGGCCATCTTCCTCTTCCTTTGACACTTCCCCATTTTCAGATTCTTTATTTTCTTCCTTCGGCTCCGGAATTCCCTTTGCTTCACGGAATATCTTCATGAATTCCTTACCGGTAATGGTCTCTCTCTCGATCAGGAATTCTGCGATCTTATCCATCACATCCCGGTTCTCTGAGAGAAGACTCTTGGCCTCTTCATATGCTTCTTTCAGCATCTTCATGACTTCATCATCCACCTGGGAAGCAGTGGCTTCCGCACAGTTCATTACGGTACGTCCGCTTAAGTACTGGTCTTCCTTTGATGCAAGGCCCATAAGGCCGAATTTCTCCGACATACCGTACTGGGTGATCATGGCCCGCGCTACCTTGGTAGCCTGTTCAATATCATTCGCTGCACCGGTGGTAACGGTGTCAAAGACGATCTCCTCTGCCGCGCGGCCGGCCAGATAGCCTACCAGCATGGCATGAAGCTCTTTCTTGGAATTTAAGAATTTTTCTTCTTCCGGCACATGCATTACATATCCCAAAGCACCCATGGTTCTTGGAACAATGGTGATCTTCTGCACAGGCTCCGAATCCTTTTGAAGGGCGCTGACCAGGGCATGTCCCACTTCGTGATAAGAAACAATGCGCCGTTCCTCTTTGTTAAGGACACGGTCCTTTTTCTCTTTTCCTACCAGTACCACTTCCACAGCCTCAAATAAGTCCTTCTGAGCAACCGCATGACGGCCGTTTTTCACCGCCAGGATGGCGGATTCATTGATCATGTTGGCAAGATCAGAACCAACGGCTCCTGAGGTTGCCAGAGCAATGGCATCTAAATCAACGGTATCGTCAAGAAGCACATCCCTGGCATGAACCTTTAAGATATCCACACGGCCTTTTAAATCCGGCTTATCCACGATGATCCGCCGGTCAAAACGGCCTGGGCGGAGAAGTGCAGGATCCAGGATTTCAGGCCGGTTGGTAGCTGCAAGCACCAAAAGTCCCTTGGAAGAATCAAACCCATCCATCTCAGAAAGCAGCTGGTTTAAGGTCTGCTCTCTCTCATCGTTTCCTCCGCCGAATTTGGAATCACGGCTCTTACCGATGGCATCTACCTCGTCTATAAAAATAATACAGGGAGCAGATTCCTGGGCCTGCTTAAATAAATCCCTGACACGGGAAGCTCCCACACCTACAAACATCTCTACAAAATCAGAACCGGACAGAGAATAAAAGGGAACATGGGCCTCTCCTGCAACCGCCTTGGCAAGGAGGGTTTTTCCCGTTCCGGGAGGTCCTACAAGAAGCGCTCCCTTGGGAAGCTTTGCACCGATCTTTGTATATTTTCCCGGATTATGGAGGAAATCCACGATTTCAGTTAAGGATTCCTTAGCCTCATCTTCCCCCGCCACATCTTTAAAGGTAATGCCTGTTTCCTTCTGCACATAAACCTTGGCATTGCTCTTTCCAACGCCCATGAGTCCGCCTCCGCCGACCCTGCGCATCATGAAGTTCAAAAGGAATCCCATGGCTGCAAACAAGAGCAGATAGCTGACAATGGTCTGAATGAAAAAGTTGCCGTCACGGCGGGTTCTTAGGGTTTCCACTCCGGCAGTGCGAAGGCGTTCCGCCAGATTTAAATCGTTGTCCATCCTTACCGTATAATAAGTAACGCCAGGTTTATAACCTTCCCAGGTCTTCTTGGGGTTTATGATAATCTTCGTATCCTCTACATTAACCGACTCCACCTGCTTTTCATCTACCATATTCATAAAGGTATCGTAACTTAGTTCTTTATTGGTCCTCGTCGTAATCGCGCCGTGCAGATAAGAAATCCCTGCTACCGCAATAAGAAACGCGATGACCCATATGGCGATGGCCTGGGTATTCTTCGGCATCTTATTATTATTATTTTGATTCTTGTTATCCATCTGTGTGAATTCTCCAATCCGGATAGTTTCTACCCATTATATACCTCTATCATTATAGTGTCAGTTTCCCCATAAATCAAGAAAAGAATTATTAAATCCTTATAAACACCCGGGCTGGTTTTATTTAACAGCCATGTATTTTTACCATAAGAAAGGGTTCAGACAATATTTTATACTTTATATTCTTAGTTTTTTCATATAATACTGGATTTTTTCAAAGAATAGCTGTATAATTTCTTTTTTAAAAATATTCCATACCATTACAAAAGGAGGTTACACTGTTATGTCAGTGAAATACGTATTTGTCACCGGAGGAGTTGTTTCCGGGCTTGGCAAAGGTATTACCGCAGCATCTCTTGGACGGCTGCTAAAGGCCAGAGGCTATAAGGTCACCATGCAGAAATTTGATCCGTACATCAACATTGATCCGGGCACCATGAATCCAGTGCAGCATGGTGAGGTTTTCGTCACCGAGGACGGTGCTGAAACCGATCTTGACCTTGGCCATTACGAACGATTTATCGACGAAAATCTGACTCAAAATTCCAACGTTACTACCGGTAAGGTCTACTGGACCGTACTGACCCGTGAACGGCGCGGGGACTTCGGGGGAGGCACCGTACAGGTTATCCCTCACATTACCGACGAAATCAAAAGCCGTTTTCACTGCAGCAACAGCAACTCCTCTGAAACAGAGATCGCCATTATAGAAGTAGGCGGAACGGTAGGCGACATCGAAAGCCAGCCATTCCTTGAAGCGATCCGTCAATTCCAACGCGAAGCAGGCCACGAGAATGTCATTCTCATCCACGTGACCCTGGTTCCATATCTAAAGGTTTCCGGCGAACTGAAAACCAAACCCACCCAGTCCAGTGTAAAAGACTTACAGGGAATGGGTATCCAGCCCGACATCATTGTATGTCGTTCCGAACTGCCCCTTGATGACGGAATCCGAAGCAAAATCGCACAATTCTGTAACGTTCCCAAAACCCATGTACTCCAAAACCTTGATGTAGAAGTATTGTATGAGCTTCCTCTTGCCATGGAGGAAGAGCATTTAGCTGAAGTCGCATGTGAAAGCTTAAACCTTCCCTGCCCCAAGCCAGACTTAGCGGACTGGACCTTAATGATCGAAAACTGGAAGCATCCGGAAAAGGAAGTGACGGTCGCTCTGGTAGGAAAGTACATCCAGCTTCACGATGCCTATATTTCCGTAGTGGAAGCATTAAAACACGGAGGTGTCTTCCACCGGGCCAAGGTTCATATTAAATGGATCGATTCAGAACTTGTTACCGACGAAAACGCTGCCAGCCTTTTCAGTGATGTGAACGGAATTTTGGTCCCCGGCGGTTTTGGCAGCCGCGGCATTGAAGGAAAGATCTCATCCATCCGTTATGCCCGGGAAAACAACATCCCATTCCTTGGCCTCTGCCTTGGCATGCAGATGGCCATCGTGGAATTTGCACGCCACGTAGCAGGCTTTGGCGACGCACATACCTCAGAGCTTGATGAAGATACCACTCATCCGGTCATCCACTTAATGCCGGACCAGAACGGCATTGAGGACATCGGAGGCACACTGAGACTTGGCTCCTATCCCTGTATGCTGGACAAATCCTCCAAGGCTTATGAAGTATATGGGGAGGAGCTGATCCATGAGCGTCACAGACACCGCTATGAGGTAAACAATGATTTCCGTGATGATCTGGTAAACGCTGGGATGAAGCTTTCCGGTATCTCCCCGGATGGACGGATCGTGGAAATGGTAGAAATTCCATCTCATCCCTGGTTTCTCGCCACACAGGCACATCCGGAGTTTAAATCAAGGCCTAACAGACCTCATCCGCTGTTTCGGGATTTCATAGGCGCGGCCATTGAAAACCGTTAACTATTAGACTATAACATATAGCAGGGAGTCCGGACTTTTAACAAAGAGTCCGGACTCCTTATTTTATTGCAAAACTAATTTTTTTCTTTAAATTATAATTTTCTTTCATTTTTTTCTTGCACTTTTTCAATCTTCTGTATATAATATAATGCAACGTGTATCTGCACCAGAGACAGTTGTGTTTGTATGAGATACACATAAAGGAGGATATCATTTATGAAATTGAAAAAAGTATTTGCAATCACTCTTGCAGCATGTATGAGCGCCAGCATGGTCGCCGGCTGCAGCACTGGTTCCTCATCTTCTGCCTCCGGAGGCGAAAAGGTCGTTAAGATCGGCGTGTTCGAACCTACCACCGGAGAAAACGGAGGAGGCGGGTTACAGGAAGTCCTGGGAATGCGCTACGCAAGACAGACTCATCCGACGGTTAAAATCGGAGGAGAGGAGTATAAGGTGGAACTGGTGGAAGTGGATAACAAATCCGATAAAACGGAAGCAGTCAACGCTGCACAGAAGCTTGTGAGCGAAAAGGTTTCCGTTGTGCTGGGAAGCTATGGTTCCGGTGTTTCCATTGCAGCAGGACAGATATTTGCAGATGCCAAAATTCCTGCCATAGGCGCCTCCTGTACCAACCCTCAGGTAACCCAGGGAAATGATTTCTATTTCCGGGTATGTTTCCTGGATCCGTTCCAGGGTACGGTTATGGCCAATTATGCCAATGACAACGGGGCAAAGACGGCTGCCGTCATCACCCAGTTAGGAGATGATTATTCCTCCGGTCTTGGTTCCTTCTTCAAAACAGCATTCACAGGCTTAGGCGGCAATATTATCAGCGAAGAACAGTTCCAGACCAATCAAACCGACTTTAAGGCGATCCTTACAAACATCAAGGCTCAGAATCCTGATATCATTTTTGCACCATCCTCCATAACTACGGCTCCTCTTATCATCAAGCAGGCCCGTGAACTTGGAATTACAGCTACCATCGCTGCCGGTGATACCTGGGAGAACTCTACCATCATCGAAAACGCAGGTAGTTCCGCAGAAGGCGTTGTCCTTTCTACCTTCTTTGACGAAGCAGAACCGGCCAACGAAGAAGCAGCAGCCTTTATCTCCGGCTTTAAGGCTTACTTAAAGGAAAATAAGCAGGACGAAATCATCCCGGCTGTATCTGCACTCGGCTATGATTCTTACCTCTGCGCATTAAAGGCCATTGAAACCGCCGGTTCCACAGACGGCTCCGCCATCCGTGATGCATTAAAGGGCGTTTCCATTGACGGCGTTACCGGAAGCATTTCCTTTGATGAAAATGGTGATGCCAAGAAAGACATGGCGTTCATAAAGACCATTGAAGACGGCAAATTTAAATTCTTAACGACTACTACGGTTAAATAATAACTGAGATACCGTGACAATGCAGTCATTACCAGATGAGTGGGGACGTATTTCCTTCCCCACTCGTTCCATTTGCGGGATCAATAAGCCGAATAAAAATGCCTGCAGGTTTATTCGGTGAATGCCCCGTAATTCATTACATAATACATACTCAACAGATAGGAGGCATTTCGCCACATGAGTCTTACAACCTTTTTACAGCAGTGCCTGACCGGTATTTCCCTGGGCGGCGCTTATGCGCTGATAGCCATTGGTTATACCCTGGTTTACGGTATCCTGCGGCTCATCAACTTCGCCCACGGCGACATCTTCATGATGGCCGGTTATTTTATGATATTTGCCATGGCTAGTTTTCCATGGTACATTTCCATTCCAGTGGTTTTACTGGTCACCGTATTATTAGGCGTATCCATTGAACGGGTGGCTTACCGCCCCTTACGTACTGCACCCAGAATGTCCGTCATGATATCTGCCATCGGTGTATCCTACCTTTTGCAGAATCTGGCTACCTATCTGTTCACAGCCCTGCCAAAGGGATATCCGGAAATTCCGTTTCTAAAGAAGATCTACCAGATCGGCGGTCTTTCCGCATCCTTTGTAACATTTTTAACGCCGGTCATGACCCTTATCATTGTTTATGGGCTTATTGCCCTGATCAATAAGACAAAAATCGGCATGGCCATGCGCGCGGTCGCAAAGGATTATGATACTGCCGCCCTTATGGGAATCAAGATCAACCGCATCATCACCTTTACCTTTGCCATTGGCTCCCTTTTAGCCGCTGTCGGCTCCGTGCTTTATTTTACGGACCGAATGACCGTATTCCCGTTCTCCGGCTCCCTGCCTGGCTTAAAATGCTTTGTTGCCGCAGTATTCGGCGGTATCGGCAGCATTCCAGGCGCCGTGATCGGAGGCTTTATCCTTGGCCTTGGCGAAACCGCCCTGGTAGCTATGGGATATTCCACCTTCAGCGACGCATTTACCTTTGTTCTGCTAATCATCATTCTCCTGATCAAGCCTACGGGACTGTTCGGTGAGAAGACGACCGATAAAGTGTGAGGTGCCCCCTATGAAGAAAAATGCAGTTTCCAAAAACAAACTTTATACTTTGGCCGCTCTTCTGGTCATCATCGGCCTACTGGCTTTCTTACAGGCTAACAGCGCCCAGTACAGCTATCAGATCTCCATCCTTGAGCGTAGTGCCATCTACGCAGTGGTTGCCGTTTCCATGAACTTACTTACCGGCTTTACGGGATTATTCTCCTTAGGCCAGGCCGGTTTTATGGCGATCGGAGCCTATACCGTAGCCATCCTTACCATTCCGGTTGAAAGCAGGGCTAGCGTTTACTATGTCAGCGGCATCTCTCCTGCCATCGCAAACTTACACTGCCCTTATTGGCTGGCCTTAATTATCGCAGGACTCCTTGCCGCAGCCATGGCCGCCCTTATCGGCATTCCTGTTCTCCGGTTGAAAAGTGATTATCTGGCTATTGCAACCCTGGGCTTTTCCGAGATCATCCGGGCTGTCATTGCAGCTCCCCAGTTAGACAAGATCACCAACGGTTCCTACGGATTAAAAAGTATTCCCGGGTTTCCTAACCTTTTTACAGCCTTTGGGCTCCCGGCCCTTTGCATCCTTTTAATGGTCCTTCTCATTAATTCCTCTTACGGACGCGCATTTAAGGCCCTCCGTGAGGATGAAGTGGCTGCTCAGGCCATGGGGCTTAACTTATTCCGTTATAAGGAGCTGGCCTTTGTCATCTCTTCCTTTTTCACAGGCGTAGGCGGAGGACTTCTGGCCATATTCATGCGCTCCATTGATTCGAAGACCTTTTCCATCAACTTAACCTACGATATCCTGTTAATCGTAGTCCTTGGAGGAATCGGAAGCGTTACGGGAAGCGTCCTCGGCGCCTTCCTGGTCACCGCAGGAAGGGAATGGCTCCGTTTCTTTGATAACCCCCTGGTTATCGGAGGATTTGAAGTACCCCTGTTCCGTTCCGGTTTCCGTATGGTCATCTTTTCTATTTTATTGATGATGGTGGTGCTCTTCTACCGCCGCGGGATCATGGGCAGCAACGAATTTTCCTGGGATGGGCTTGGGCGGCTTATCCGAAGTATTCCATCCAGGCTGAAGAGAAAAAGCAAAGCACAGAAGGGAGATAACGCATAATGTCAAACACGGCAAAAACTCCAATCAACGTGCTCCACATGCAGGACATTACCATGCAGTTTGGCGGTGTTGTGGCCGTAAACGGTCTGACCCTTGACGTAAACCAGGGAGAAATCGTGGCCTTAATCGGTCCAAACGGCGCTGGAAAGACAACCGCATTTAACTGTGTTACCGGTATTTATGAACCAACCTT
The DNA here is from genome assembly GCF_032078915.1 of Lacrimispora sp. GTDB lineage: Bacteria > Bacillota > Clostridia > Lachnospirales > Lachnospiraceae > Lacrimispora. The sequence continues at coordinate 104,245 of NZ_DAMAUN010000006.1, forward strand.
CGGGCAGGTGGATTTTATGGGGGAAACCATTCTTTCCAATACCCCGAAGGGAAAAATGAAAAAAAACTATCTGGGAGAAGTAACGCCAGGACCAATCTCAGTGATCAGCAGCACGCCGGATGTGATCACAAAAAGAGGCATTGCCCGTACCTTCCAGAACATCCGCCTTTTCGGACAGCTGACCGTATTTGACAACGTGCTCATTGCAAAGCACATGCGTGCAAAACAGAATGTATTTTCCGCAACTCTTCGGTTAAACCGCAGGGAAGAGGAACGGATGCGGGCGGAAACCGCTGCCCTTTTAGAAGAACAGAATCTGCTTCATTTAAAGGATGAAATTGCAACCTCTCTTCCCTATGGCTTACAGAGGCGCTTAGAAATCGCCAGAGCCCTTGCAACGGAACCAAAACTTCTGCTGCTTGACGAGCCGGCTGCAGGCATGAATCCCCAGGAAACTCAGGAATTAACGGATTTTATCAAACAGATCCGGGATTCTTACCATCTTACCGTATTCATGATCGAGCACCATATGGATCTGGTCATGCAGATTTCCGACCGCATCTATGTTCTGGATTTCGGTAAGATGATCGCACAGGGAACGCCGGAGGATATCCAGAACAATGAACGGGTAATTGAAGCATATCTGGGGGTGAGCGACGATGCTGAAGATTGATAACTTGCGAGTGAATTACGGCGGAATTGAAGCCGTTAAGGGAATTTCCTTTGAAGTGCCGGATAAGAGCATTGTGACCCTGATTGGGGCCAATGGAGCCGGAAAAAGCACGACCTTAAAATCGATTGTCGGCCTGGTAAAGCCGTCAGCTGGAAGCAGCATCACCCTGGATGGGGAAGAACTGATCGGCAAGGATACTCCGGATATTATCTCCAGGGGAATAGCCCTGGTACCGGAAGGGCGCCACGTATTTCCGGATATGACCGTCATTGAAAATATCAAGATCGGAGCCTATTTAAGAAACGATGATCTTAAGGAGGATATCGACTGGATTTATGATTTATTTCCCCGGTTAAAAGAAAGGAGCTGGCAGCTTTCCGGTACCCTTTCAGGAGGCGAGCAGCAGATGCTGGCAGTTGCCAGAGCTCTTATGAGCCAGCCAAAGATCCTCATGATGGATGAACCTTCACTTGGTCTTGCTCCGCTGATTGTAAAGGATATCTTCTCTATAATCCGGGAGATCAATAAAAAAGGTGTAACCGTGCTTCTCATCGAGCAGAACGCCAATATGGCCCTTCACACGGCTGATATCGGCTACGTTCTGGAAACCGGGCGGATCACCTTATCAGGGTCCGGTAAAAAGCTGTTGGCCGATGAATCGGTAAAAGCAGCTTATCTTGGAAAAAAGAAGAATTAAAAACAAAGGTTGCAGTCAGGAGGCCCCTTCCATATGGGGCGCCAATCTGCAACCTTTGTTTATGTTTTTTAATATCATTGTCATGGAATCACCCGCCGTATGGTAACTGGCTTTCTGTAATCCCAGGTGGAGATTTTGATCCCGCTCCTGCGGTTTGCCGCATGGACGATTTTTCCCTTTCCAATATACATGGCTACGTGGTCGATCTGCCTTCCGCTTGCGTAAAACAGCAAGTCGCCAGGCTCCATGCTGGAAGCTGGTATGACTTCTCCCTCTTCGGCCTGCTGCCTGGAGGTACGGTCTAAATGAACTCCTGCGGCATGCTCCATCACATACTGGACAAAACCGGAGCAGTCCGCCCCTGTATTAGGATTGGTGCCGCCCCATCGATATGGGTTCCCCACAAACCCGACCGCATAGTTTACAACCTGGTTGCGAAGGTCACTGCATTTCTCCGCTTCAGGTATGGTAAATGCGACTGTGGCATTTTCTGGTACATAGGCATAGGCTGTCTGACCATTATATTGGATTTTTGCCCATCCCCCGTTATGGGAGATAAAAGGATATGTTTCACCCTCATGAATCTTGCCGAGTACTTCAGAATCCGTATTCGGTTTGCTGCGGACCCGAAGGGTTTCGGTGTCTACCCGGAGCATCAGCTTCATGTTATAGTAGGCAATTGCTCTGGCATCTTGTCCGGTGGTCAGATACTTTCCGTATACATAACCGGTTACCTGCCCTGACTTTATTTTATACCAGCCATTTTCTTCTGACAGCACACTGCTGCCGGCATGGTTTCTCAATTTCCCCACGATTTCCGCATCATTCTTTGGTTCTTTTCTGATGTTCAAGGAATCCTCCACCACACTCACCCCAAGATTCTGAAAGATTGAGTTGAAGGTTCCATACCTCATTTTTTCCTGCGTAAGACCGGCCGGCGTTTCCGCTCCTCCCTGTTTCATGGATTCCTGATATTGATCCATGTAGACCGAAATTCCAGCTACTGGCGAACCGGTCTTTAGGTTAGGTTCTGATTTTGCGGCCTGTACATCTGCTGTTCCTATCCATACGGCACTGCCGCATGCTATAGCAAAGCCTAGTACCTTCCATGCTTTGTCAGTCATATGCACTTTCCTCGCAAGTTTTGGCCTTTCCTTTACAAATGAGTGATTTGCTGATCTGAAAGGTCTTTTAAATACCGCATCCCGTATTCTCTATCCTTCCCGATCTGTGCTTTTAATTGTTCCAGCCCTTCAAATTTCCGTTCAGGACGGACAAAATGCAAAAGCTGTACTTCTATAGTCTTTCCATATATATCCTCATTTATACCATAAATAAAGGTTTCTGCTCCAACAGGTGAAGTTCCCTCCACCGTGGGCTTTCTGCCGATATTCGTAATTCCCCCATAATAAGTACCGTCCACATATACTTTGGACACATAAACGCCGAATAAAGGAAGGTGTTTCTCCGGCGAAGGCATGATATTGGCCGTGGGAAATCCAAGAACCGCTCCTCCGATATGGTTGCCGTGGACCACGGTTCCATGTATGGCATACGGCTCTCCCAAAAGCTCGTTGGCCTTTTCCATATTTCCGGCATCCAGCTGCTCTCTGATGTAGGTACTGCTGATATCCCGGTGGTCATCCTGCTCTTTTGGAATAACGATCAGTTCATAACCATACCGGTCTTTCCACTGGTAAAGGCTGTCCGCATTACCTGCTCCGTGGTATCCAAAGGAACAATCCGTACCAACGACGATGATCCTGGCATTCATCTGGCCTGCCAGGACACGCTTTACGAATTCCTCCGGATCCATATGCGAGGTTTCCTCTGTAAAGGGATATTCCACTAAATAATCGATACCGATCTTTTCCAGATTATTTTTTCTCTCCAGATTGGTCGTAATGGCCTTTTGGGGGCTTCCTGTCATGAGGGTAATGGGGGCCATGTCAAAGGTAAGGACAGCCGTCTTATACCCTTTCGCTGCCTTTTGCTCACCCATCAGCTTTAACAGCTTCTGGTGGCCTCTGTGGCGTCCGTCGAATTTTCCCAGGGTTACGATTGCAGGCTCTTCAATCTGAAATTCTCTGGTTCCGGTTATATATTCCATGATTCATTTCCTCTCTCCTGCCCGGCTTTCTGGGCATAAAGGTATGCCCCCAAGGCGTTCCTCTCTCCTGCCCGGCTTCTCAAAGTATGCCTTAAGACGTTCCTCCCAGAAATACCTTTTGAGGCTTAAGAAGCACCTTCTCCCTGTCAGGCACGTAAACTCCAATAAACTGGTTTCTGCTGTCATATACTCTTACAGGTCCGTCAGGTAACCCGGAGTCTCCCTCCGCCTGATTCCTGTAAAAGGGGTTCCCATTGTGCACCAGCTTGTCAAAATCCTGTTTCATCTTAAGTGCCGGATATTCCGAAAACACCTTGTCCACAGCAAGGATATGGTTCTCCAAGGTTCCATCATCCCGAAGTTCCTCGATCTGTGCCAGGGTCAGGCTATCCTCTAAACAAAACCCGGAAACCTGGGTGCGGAGAAGGGATTCCATGCACCCTCCGCAGCCAAGCTTTCTCCCGATATCATAACAAAGGGTCCTGATATAGGTTCCCTTGGAACAGGTTACGGTCATGGTAACCCGGGGAAGCTGGATCCGGTCTACAGTGATCTCCAAAATCTCCACAGGCCTGGCTTTCCGCTCCACTTCTTTTCCGGCTCTGGCCAGCTCATAAAGCTTTTTTCCGTCTACCTTTAAGGCGGAATACATGGGAGGTATCTGATCGTAATGACCAAGAAAGCTGAGTACGGCTTCCTTCACCAGCGCCTCATCTATATTGACCGGATATTCCGCCAGAACTTCTCCCGTAGTATCCTGGGTATCAGTTTCCCTGCCCAGAAGCAGGACCGCCTCATAGGTTTTGGTCTTATCCGTCAGCATATCGCAAAGCTTCGTCGCCTTTCCCAGGCATACGGGTAATACTCCCTCTGCCATAGGATCCAGGGTTCCTGTATGTCCTATTTTTTTCTGCTTTAAAATACCTCTCATTTTCGCCACAACGTCATGAGAGGTATATCCTTTTTCCTTGTATACATTGATGATACCGTCTGCCATAGATCCATCTCCTAGTTAAGCTGTTTTGCAATCTGACTCGACAGGTTGTTGATCACATCATGAACACTTCCTGCCATGGTACAGCCTGCCGCTTTTTTATGACCGCCGCCGCCGAAATAAACGGCAATTCTGCTCACATCAAGATCCGTGGTAGAGCGCAGACTCACCTTATACTCCCTGCATGAGACTTCATACATGAATATGGCACATTCCACACCCTCTGTGATCCGAAGCTGATCAATAATTCCATCCATATCTGCACCGGTAACACCGTAGAAATCCATTTCCTTTTTGCTGATGGCACTGAAAATGCAACGGTTGTCATGAAAGGTTATGCTCTCTAATAAGGCCCTTCCCAGAATCTGATTCTGGATATAGGTCTTCCGGTAAAAACTGTCATCGATGATCTTTGAAAAGTCGATCCCCTTTTCCATCAGCTTCCCTGCAATCTCCATCGTCCTTTTTGAAGTGCAGTCATATTTAAACACTCCGGTATCATGGATAATTCCGGTGTAAATGCATTCTGCTATTTCCCTGGTAATCTTATTTTCATCTAAGAGGCCGTAAAGCACCTCGCAGGTCGAACTGGCATTATCCTGTACAATATTCTCTTTTGCGTATCTTAAATTGGTAACGTGGTGATCCACACAGAGACTTTTTTTTGCGGTATTTAAGAACTTTGCTGCCTCTCCGAACCGGAGCGTATCACTGCTGTCAAGGCAAACACAGAGGTCATATTCCTTATCCTCTGAAAAGTCACTGACAATTCGGTCAAAATTCCTGAGATAATCAAATTTAGAAGGAGGGATCTCAAGATAAACCACCGCCTCCACTTCCGGATGATGCTTTTCCAGATAGTTGTAAGCCGCCAGACAGGAACCAACGCAGTCCCCGTCCGGACGGACTTGACCCATGATTGCTACCGTTTTCACATCTTCAAGCACTGTGTCAAAAAAACTCACAAGGGCACCTCCCTAATCTCTGATATCTTTTGTTACCTCGTCTATTAATTTGGACATATTTACTCCATACTCAATGGACTGGTCCAAAATAAACTTGATCTCCGGCGTGTTGCGAAGGTTAACTCTCCTTGCCAATTCTCGGCGGATGTAACCTTCTGCACTTTTTAAGCCTTCAATGGTAGCCTTTCCGGCCTCCTCATCTCCCAGAATACTGATGAATGCCTTACAGTATTTTAAATCCGGGGTAACTGACACGTCAACCACGGTAGTCATGGGATGGATTCTTGGATCTTTGATTTCCAGACGGATGATCTCACTTAACTCCCTCTGGACCTCCATGTTGATTCTGGTATTCTTTATACTGTTTTTACGCATGTTATTCCTTTCGCTTTTTGTCCGCAGTTTCAAAAAGACCAGCCCGCATTACGGGCTCATCTTTTCAAAATTCCAGGATGCAGGTTCCTAGCGGGGAACCTCTACCATGGCATATGCTTCAATCATATCGTCTTCCTGAATATCATTAAATTTCTCAAATACAAGGCCGCACTCATAACCGGTTGCAACTTCCTTCACATCATCCTTAAATCTCTTTAAGGAGGCCAGAGGACCATCGTAGATCTGCTCTCCTGCGCGCGTGATGCGGACGCTGCAGCCTCTCTGGAACTTACCATCCATTACGTAGGAGCCTGCAATGGTACCTACGCCGGAAGCCTTAAAGGTCTGGCGCACGATTGCGTGGCCGATGATCTTCTCTTCAAATACCGGATCAAGCATGCCCTTCATCGCTGCCTCTACATCCTCAATAGCCTGATAGATCACCTTGTAAAGTCTCATATCCACTTTTTCCCGGTCTGCTATGGATTTTGCAGTTACATCAGGCCTTACGTTAAAGCCGATGATGATCGCATTGGATGCGGAAGCCAGGGAAACGTCAGACTCATTAATTGCGCCTACTCCTCCGTGGATCACCTTTACCATAACCTCTTCGTTAGACAGCTTCACAAGGCTCTGCTTTACCGCTTCCACGGAACCCTGTACATCTGCTTTCACGATAATCGGAAGCTCCTTGATGTTGCCGGCTTTGATCTGGCTGAATAAATCATCCAGTGATAACTTAGCCTTTGTATCTTCCAGTAATTTATTCTTACCTTCGGAAATAAATGTCTCAGCAAAGGTTCTTGCTTCTTTTTCATTTTCGGTTCCAACCAGTACTTCGCCTGCATTTGGAACGTCGTTGAGTCCTAAAATCTCAACCGGAGTGGATGGACCTGCTTCTTTTACTCTGCGGCCCTTGTCATCCATCATGGCGCGGACTTTTCCGTAACATGAGCCAGCGGTAACCGTGTCACCTACTCGAAGGGTTCCCTTCTGTACCAGTACAGTAGCTACCGGTCCTTTGCCCTTATCAAGCTCAGCCTCAATAATAAGACCTCTTGCCCGGCGGTTCGGATTTGCCTTTAATTCCTTTACTTCTGCGGTTAGAAGGATCATTTCCAGAAGTTCCTTGATGCCATCCTTTGTATGGGCAGAAACCGGAACAAATATGGTGCTTCCGCCCCAGTCCTCGGGAATCAGTTCATATTCAGATAATTCCTGCTTTACCTTGTCAATATTGGCACTTGGTTTATCAATCTTATTAATGGCGACAATGATCTCCACCTCAGCTGCCTTGGCATGGTTGATTGCCTCCACGGTCTGAGGCATCACACCGTCATCGGCTGCTACTACAAGAATTGCGATATCAGTAGACTGAGCACCTCTCATACGCATGGCGGTAAAGGCCTCGTGTCCCGGAGTATCCAAAAATGTGATCTTTTCTCCGTTTACTTCAACGGTATAAGCACCAATATGCTGCGTGATCCCGCCTGCCTCTCTGGAGGTTACATGGCTTTGGCGGATAGCATCAAGAAGGGATGTTTTACCATGGTCAACATGGCCCATAACGCAGACTACCGGCGGTCTGGAAACCATATCTGCCTCATTTTCATCAGCTTCTTTCAGCAGTTCTTCAATAACATCTATTTTTATTTCTTTCTCGCAGAGAACATCATATCCCATAGCGATCTCTTCCGCCTGGTCATAATCGATTTCCGTATTAAGGGTAACGATTTTACCTTGTAAGAACAGCTTCTTTACAATGACAGACGGCTGAAGCTTCATCTTCTCAGCCAGTTCCTTAATGGTCATGATATCCGGAAGGGTTATGGTCTTTATCTCTTCTACCTTAGGCTCTACATGCACCGGAGGCTGAAACGGAACCTTTAACGGCTTTCCACCCTTGCCCTGTGCTCTTTTCTTAGCCTCGTCATCTTTATCTCTCTTATCAAATCTGTCATTTTTGTAAGCGTTCTTTGTGGCCCTGTTGCTGGTAGGCTTTGCCTGGATTGGAGTATCAAAGGAACCTGTCTTAGGAGCAGCATCTCTGCCTGTACGTGGTCCCTGTGGTCTTCCGTCACGGTTACCCTGATAGCCTCCCTGGCCCTGTGGTCTTCCGTCACGGTTGCCCTGATAGCCTCCCTGGCCCTGGGGCCGGTTGCCCTGGTAGCCTCCCTGGCCCTGCGGCCGGTTGCCCTGGTAGCCTCCCTGGCCCTGCGGCCGGTTGCCCTGGTAGCCTCCGCCTTGGCCCTGTGGCCGGTTGCCCTGATAGCCTCCGCCCTGGCCCTGTGGCCGGTTGCCCTGGTAGCCTCCCTGGCCTTGTGGCCGGTTGCCCTGATAGCCTCCCTGGCCCTGTGGTCTTCCGTCACGGTTTCCCTGGTAGCCGCCTTGGCCCTGTGGTCTTCCATCACGGTTGCCCTGGTAACCGCCCTGACCCTGGGGTCTTCCTTCACGGTTGCCCTGGTAGCCTCCCTGGCCCTGGGGTCTTCCGTCACGGTTGCCCTGGTAACCTCCCTGGCCTTGTGGTCTTCCGTCACGGTTTCCCTGGTAACCTCCCTGGCCTTGTGGTCTTCCGTCACGGTTCCCCTGGTAGCCTCCCTGGCCCTGGGGTCTTCCGTCACGGTTTCCCTGGTAGCCTCCCTGGGGTCTTCCTTCCCGGTTGTCACGGTTTCCCTGATAGCCTCCCTGGGGTCTTCCGTCTTCCCGGTTTTCTGTATTCTGCTCTCTTGTTAAATCAGCAGTTCCTGATACAGACTGCTCTGAAACCTGACGATTTCTTGAATCTCCATTCTGTCGGTCAGACTGAAAAGGTCTTCCGCCCTGTGACTGGGAATGCTGTCCCTGAGGCTTCATCTGCGCATTCTGCGGTCTGAATACCGCCGCAATTTTTTTCTTCGGCGCATCAGAATCATCCCCATCCGGTGAATTGGATTGTACCGGAGCGGTTCCCCGGCTGTGGCCACCCACTTCTTTTTTCACGATTGCCGCCTGCTCATCCGTAACATTGGAAGAGCTCTTTAAATTTATATTATGTTTTTCCAAGATATCCAGTATCTCCTTGCTACTGTCTTTTCCCAGTTCTTTTGCCAGATCATATACTCTCATGCTTTCCTCCATTCTGTGCGCGCTCTGCAGCACATACCGGTAGATGTGAAAGGTCCTCTTCACATTCACTACCGACCTTTGTATTCATCAGTTTCACGACTGCCTTTGCAAACCCATGATCCACGATAGCAAGGGATGCTCTCATCTCTTTTCCCATTGCGTGGCCCAGTTCATCTTTTCCCCCTAAAAAGTAGATTGGAACCTCATAGTAAGTACACATATTGGTAAACATTTTCTTAGTATTCTCCGAGGCCTCCTCAGATATGATTACTAATGATGCCTTCCCAGTTTTTACGGTCTTTTCTGTCATGAATTCTCCGCTTACAGTCTTTCCTGCTTTAGTGGCCAGACCAATCAGATTAAAGATCTTTTGTCTGTCATCCAAACTGTTCCATCTCCTTTTCCAATGCTTCGTAGACTTCTTTTGGAATCGCCATCTTGAAGGAACGCTCAAGTCCCTTGCTTTTTACTGCCTTCTTAAAACATTCCATAGAAGGGCAGAGATAAGCTCCCCGTCCGTTTTTACGTCCGGTTGTATCAAGAAGGATCTCATCCTCTGAGGTTTTCAGAACACGAATCATTTCTTTTTTATTTTTCATCTCACCACAGCCGATGCACTGTCTGAGCGGTAATTTCTTTGTACTCACGTTTCCATCACTTCCTGTTTTTTATACTGGTAATCACCAGCCAGGTCTTATTCCTGGTAGCCGTCCTGATACTCTTCCTGGTAGTACTGCGTTTCGCTGTTTCCACTGTCATGGTTTTCATTTCCAAAGCTTTCAAATCCGGCTCCTGCTTCCTGATAATCAAGCCCCAGCTCTTCAAACAGACCGAGTTCTCTTGCCTGTGTCTCACTCTTAATGTCAATCTTATATCCGGTAAGACGCGCTGCAAGCCTTGCATTCTGTCCTTCCTTGCCGATAGCCAGTGATAATTGATAATCCGGAACAATTACCTGAGCTTCCTTTGATTCCTCATCTGCAACAACACAGATAACCTTTGCAGGGCTTAATGCATTTTCGATCAAATAGGCCGGATTCTCATCCCAGTTGATGATATCGATTTTCTCTCCTCTTAACTCATTTACTATGGAGTTAACCCTTGCACCGTTTAAGCCTACACATGCACCTACCGGATCTACGTTGGAATCATTGGATTTAACAGCAATTTTTGTTCTGGAACCGGCTTCTCTTGCAATCGCCTTGATTTCCACGGTTCCGTCTTTCACCTCAGCAACCTCGGATTCAAACAGGCGTTTTACCAGGTCCGGATGAGTTCTGGATACGGAAATTCTTGGGCCTTTGGGAGTATCCTTTACTTCCAGAACAAACACTTTGATTCTCTCTGTGGCCTTAAACACTTCTCCTTTTACCATTTCTGTTTCATTCAGTATGGCATCTACTTTGCCCAGATTAATGCTTACATTCCTGCCCAGATATCTCTGCACAATTCCTGTGACAACTTCCCTCTCCTGGCAGTACCAGTCGTTAAAGAGAGATTTTCTGCCTTCCTCACGGATCTTCTGCAGGATCACGTTCTTTGCATTCTGTGTAGCAATTCTTCCAAACTTTTTTGAGTCAATCTGACAATGGATCACATCGCCGATATCGTACTTCGGATCTGCCATCTTTGCATCTGCCAGGCTGATCTGCAACAGGGGATCTTCAACTGTTTCCACCACTTCTTTTTCTGCAAATACATTGAAATCACAGGTTTCACGATTGATGCTGACCTTGATATTATCCGCTTTTCCGAAATGGTTCTTGCACGCCGTAAGGAGAGAATTTTCGATTGCCTCTAACAGGGTATCCTTGCTGATATTATTCTCCTTCTCCAGAATATTCAGTGCTTCTAACAGTTCCTTATTCATTTTTTTATCCTCCTAATATCTCTTACTGTTTAGAAATCAAATGCCAGCCGGATCAAAGCGATTTCCGGGCGGTTCAACACAAGCTCTATTCCGTCTTCCTGGGTAATGGTCACTGTTTCCCTGTCAAAGGATGTAAGCGTTCCTGAAAAATCCTTCTGTTTGTTTAAAGGCTTATATAACTTAATATCCACATCTTTTCCGATACTTCTATTAAAGTCTTTATCTTTTTTTAGCGGTCTTCCAAGCCCCGGAGAGCTGACCTCTAAAATGTAACTGTCCGCAATAAAATCCTTTTCATCCAGCCAGTCTCCCAGCCTGCGGCTTATGGTTTCACAATCATCTACCGTAATCCCGCCTTCTTTATCTATATAAGCCCGCAGATACCAGTTACCTGCCTCTTTTACGTACTCTATATCTACCAGTTCGAAATTATTTTCTTCCATAAGGGGCAGCAAAAAGCGTTCTGTCTTTGCCTCGTACTCTTCTCTCTTCGCCATCTTTATCCCACCTTTCCAAACAAATTGAAAGAGTGGACTTTCGCCCACTCTTTATCTGCTAACTGTCATGTTATCTTAGACAGTATAACACCGTTTATTCTCCATTGCAAGGGGTTTTTCTTATTTTTCCAGCATTTCTGCCATCTATTCCACCAGTTTATTGGCTTTTCCTGTAACAGGGCTTATCTTCAGGCGAGAAAAAAGGGAAAAAACAGCAATCCGGCATTTTATATCAAGGAGAAGAAGGTCTGGTCCTTCACACTCCTTTTTTTTGTACATATCATAACACTATATCAGATCAAATCTGTCATATAAGGAGGACCCATGAAGCCAAAACTGGAAGTTCGCGGGATCAGTTACTCCTATCATTCCCTTGAGGGTGAGACACTGGCCCTTTCCAATATATCATTTACTGCAGATAACGGAGAATTTCTTGCAATCGTCGGCCCATCCGGCTGCGGGAAATCAACCCTTCTATCTCTTCTTAGCGGATTATTAGTACCTGACGAAGGAGAAATCTTAATTGACGGCGTCTCCCAGGCAGAATCCGGCGTCAATATCGGTTACATGCTGCAGCGGGATCACCTTTTTGAATGGCGTACGATTATGGGAAATGCCGAACTGGGGCTGGAAATTCAGAAAAAGCGAAACAAAAGCTCCAAAGAAAAGCTGCATCAGATGCTCCATACTTACGGCCTTGGAAGCTTTGAGCAGGCAAAGCCGTCTGAACTGTCCGGAGGCATGCGGCAGCGTGCCGCACTGGTCCGCACCCTGGCCCTGGAACCGGACCTTCTTTTATTAGACGAACCATTTTCCGCATTGGACTATCAAACCAGGCTTTCCGTCTGTGATGACATCAGTTCCATTATAAAAAGCACTCATAAAACTGCGATTCTTATCACACATGACCTTTCCGAAGCAATCAGTGTTGCCGACAGAGTCATCGTACTGACAAGCAGGCCCGGCGAAATAAAAGCCATCGTACCGGTTTCCTTCGGAGGCGACGATATACGGCCTTTGACACGGCGGAACATGCCGGAATTTTCTGTCTACTTTAATCAGGTATGGAAGGAGCTGCAGAATCATGATTGAGACTCATCCCACCTTAGCCCAACAGGAGTTTATTGAAAGAGAAAAGCTGCACCGCCGCAATGTCAGAGTGTGGCGTACCATGCTGCTGGTACTGCTTCTTTCTCTTTGGGAGCTGTGTGCAAGACTGGGTATGATCAATGACTTCATATTCAGCTCTCCTTCCCGTGTGACCATCTGCTTTCTTAATATGGTAGTGGACAAAAGCATTTTTATGCACATTGGGGTAACCGTGATGGAAACCCTCATAAGCTTTGCCCTTGTCACCATCTCAGGCCTGCTGATCGCTGTTCTTTTATGGTCCAGCCGCAGTGTATCGGAAGTGTTGGAGCCTTATCTTGTCATGCTCAACAGCCTTCCAAAATCGGCCCTTGCTCCCATCTTAATTGTATGGCTGGGCAATAATATTAAGACCATCATTGTTGCTTCCATTTCTGTGGCCGTTTTTGGATGCATCATGACGCTCCATACCGGCTTTTCCCAGGTAGATCCTGACATGATCAAGCTGATCTATTCCCTGGGAGGTAAGAAAAAGGATGTTCTTTTTAAAGTACTTCTTCCAGGTTCTGTGCCTCTTATCATCAGCAATACAAAGGTCAATATCGGGCTTTGTCTGGTTGGTGTTATCATTGGAGAATTTTTGGCGGCGAATAAAGGACTTGGATATTTGATTATCTATGGAAGCCAGGTATTTAAGATGGATCTTGTCGTAATGTCTATTGTGATCCTTTGTATTGTATCGGCGATTTTGTATCAGGGGATTGCTTTGCTGGAGAAGAAAATTAGATTTTAGATTTTAATGGAACTGTGGCACTAGAAGTTTAGTACCACAGTTTAGTCTGAACGTTTTTCTGTAAATAAGATTTTATAGGGTCTTCTATGATAAAATATTATATCATAGGAGGCCTTTATTATGGCTAGAGTAAAGAAACCGAAAACGCAACATCATTCACCAGCTCTTACGGGAGTAAGGCATCCAGTCAGCGCCTGCAGAATCCGATTCCTTCGGCAACAAGACTATCTGCCTTTCATATAGGTGCGCCACGGTTCTTTTATCTCTTTCATTGGTGATTTGACACTTGTACCGTTTCACGTTCCACCAGATTTACACCAATGACCGTATTTTCCGACAAGGCATCCATGTGATTCAACCGGTAAATCAGCCTTTGAACGGCCCTTTTTCCCATAATCTCTTTATTTACATTGATAGTCGTCAACTTCGGTCTTATTTTCTCACACATATCTATATTATCAAATCCAACGATGGATATATCATCCGGAACCGTATAACTCAGTACCTGCAGAGCCATCATGAGGGCCAATGCCGCCTTATCATTAGAGCATACAAAAACCTCCGGTAAATGTTCTTTCTTTTTCACCAGCTCAATGATCTGTTTATTATAGTTATTCAAAACCGCGGATTCAATCCCATCAAAAATGGAATATTTATCAGTATATTCCGTCAGATGATCTTTGAGTTCAGCAGGCCCCAAAGTCCGCAGGGCCTCCTGATATCCCCAGAATCTCTCCTTAATGCTCAGTGAATAAGACAGCTCTCCAAAGAAGCCAATTTTCTTAAATCCCTTCTGAAGCAGGTATTTCACTACAATGAATCCACCCAGTTTATTATCCGTCAGGATACTGTCGATGTTTTTAACCAATGACGCATGATCGGCTAATACAATAGGAATCTTATATTTCTGCAAAGTATCAATGTTACTGTCACTGATTTTTCCAATGATGATGATGCCGCTTCCCCTCCGCTCCACGACCATCTTGGGGACCTCCATCTGATTATCATCGAAAAAGTTCATGGATACATCGTATCCGTTTCGTTTCGCTTCCTCTACAACTGCATACAGAATGATCCCATAGAAGTTCATATCCTTGGAATACCGGTCCTGCATCATGACACACAGATTGGTTTTTTCATACGTTCTTAAATACTTTTCTCTTTCATCCAGATATCCTAAATCATCTGCCGTACGGAGAATCTTGAGCCTCATCTCCTCACTGACTCCCGGTTTGTTATTAAGAGCAAGTGAGACCGCATTTATGGATACCCCATGTATATCGGCAATATCCTTCATCGTTGGTTTCATACCAATCCCTCCCTGCAAGATCGATGATCAAAGTTTGTATCGTTTTCCACCCAGAGATCGCATTTGGAAACAAGCTCCTTGATTGCAAGTGCCGCTTCCTCCCTGTTTGGCCGCTTTACCATAAGGTACAGCTTCAGTTTTGGCTCTGTGCCGGATGGACGGATGATGATTCTGCTCCCATCCTCCAGTATAAGGGAAACAACATTGCTCTTTGGAAGTCCGGTATGGTCCATGAGGTAATCCGTACGGTCTTTTATGATCGCTCCGGGAAAAACCTGGTCGCTTTTTCTCACGTCCTCCATGAACTTATCCATGACTCCAATCCCTGCATATTCATAGGATAACAGCCGGTTCTCATAATGTCCATACGCAAAATATAACTCTTCCAATGCCTGAAGAAGATTTTTCTTCCGGCTCTTATGAAATGCTGCCATCTCACAGACAAGGATAACCCCATTTACGCCATCTTTGTCCCGGACATAAGTCCCGGACAGATATCCGCAGCTCTCCTCAAATCCAAAAATAAAACGTTCTTCCTCTTTCTTCTCTTCCAGAAATCCGATTTGCTCTCCGATGAATTTAAATCCCGTAAGAACATTTCTCAATTCCACCTGATAATTCTTTGCAATATCTTCTGCCATGGGTGTGGTGACTATGGTCTTCACTGCTACCGGCTGCTGCGGCATCCGGATCATCCGTGTTCTCCAGCCGCAGATATAATCAAACAGCAGTACGCCGATTTCATTTCCTGTAAATAGCCGTTTCTTACCGTCTTCCATCACGACTCCAACGCCCACTCTGTCGCAGTCCGGGTCGGTAGCTAAGAAAAAGTCCGCCTGTTTTTCTTCTGCCTCCCTGGCTGCAAGTTCCATGGCTGTTTCAATCTCCGGATTTGGATAAGGACAGGTAGGAAAGTTCCCGTCCGGCAATTCCTGTTCTTTTACCGTGAAAACCTCTATGTTGGGATATTTTTTAAGAACTGTTCTGACAGGGATATTACCGGTTCCGTTGAGAGGGCTGTAAACAACTTTAAGAGGCACCGGCTCCATAACGGTACAAGCTTTCCTGACAGCCCATTGGTAGGAATCCTCCACCTCCCGGCCTATGAGTTCAATCCTCTTTTCAAACAAATGACAGGCAAAGACGCTGTCCATATGATCGGGCTCATTGTAACCGGAGCCGCCGGAATAACCGCTTCGCTTTTCCATAAAATACGGTTCCTTCTCCATGTAATCCGCCACCTTTTTCGCACCATCCACGGTCAGCTGACAGCCATCCGGCCCATAGACCTTATACCCATTATATACTCCAGGATTATGGCTTGCGGTGATAACAATCCCACCGTTACATCCATAATACCTCACCGCATAGGAAAGCATGGGAGTCGGTGTAATCCTCTGATAGAGGTACACCTTTACGCCCTTTTCTGCCAACTCGCAGGCTGTCAACCTGGCAAAGGTCCCGCTCATATTCCGGCTGTCATAGGCGATGGCACAGGAGGGCTTCTCAGCCGTCTTAAGCAGGTAAGCTGCAAAGCCCCTGGTAGCTCTGGCAACCGTATACACATTCATCCGGTTAGTTCCGGCTCCAAGCTTTCCGCGGAGTCCGCCGGTGCCAAAGGCCAAATCCCAAGTAAACCGCTCCTCAAGCTCCGGCTCCTCACAAGCGGAAAGCTCCTCTTTAAGCGTTTTATCCAGCTCTTTATATGTGATCCATTCCCTATACTTAATCCTCCAACTCATGCAGAGCTCCTCTCCATTGTCCGACATTACCGGATGCCCAAATGTCTGTAGATATCCATCAGGCTGATTTCTGCCATACAGATGCTGTCATCTGCCGCGCCATAATAGATTTTTAGATTCCCGGCCTCACAAATGCAGCCGCAGGTGAATACTACCTGACCGAAGAAACCATTCACTTCATAATCCATCTCAGGCTCCAATAAAGGCTGCTGTGATTTGGCCAGAATCTTTTCCGGATTCTTTCCGTCCAGAAGAAAAGCCCCAAGACAATACCGGTTGTTCTTATCGGCCGCGTGATAAATTTTAAGCCAGCCTTTTTCCGTCTTGAACGGAGGTGCACCTCCTCCGATCCTGCCATTTTCCCAACCTTCCTCAGAGACACCATAGAAGTGCTTATGTTCTCCCCAATGAATCATATCCGGTGATTTGGATATCCAGATATCCGGTGTTCCAATTCCCTTTGGAACCGGCCGATTGAATGCATAGTAATCCTCTCCCACCTTCTCCGGGAAAATAGCAACGTCTTTATTTTCAGGGAGAAACAGGATTCCCTTTCTTTCAAATTGCTTAAAATCTTTTGTAGTAATGAGTGCGGTGGCCGCACCATTGGGAGATACCGCCGTATAGTTGATATAATACACCTCCCCAATCTGGGTTATCCTGGGATCCTCCATTCCCCAACTTTCCTCATTTGCACTTGGCATAATTGTCGGCTTGTCATCCAGGGTAAAGTGTATCCCATCCTTTGATCTTGCCAGACGCAGGTGAGACAATGTAGTTAAATATACCACGCTGCTGTTTCCGTCTCTTCCTTTGGTAATGGTTCTTGCATCATCAAAATACAGCTGTGGATGTTCCGATTTCTTAATCGTAATGGTTTTAAAATAACTTTCATGATCTTTTTCTTCTACAATTGGGAAGCAGATCTCATCTTCCGCTTTGCTCTCTACAGCTTCCGCCACACGGCATAACAGGACATACTCATCCTTGTATTTTGCTGCACCGCAGTTAAATATTCCCTTTACTACGAAGTTCTCACAGGATGGTTTTACATCTTCTGTTTTGAGCAGAGGATTATGGGTACACCTCTTTATTCCGATTTCCTGAAGCATTGTTTTATTATTCATTCGCTTTCCTTTACATATTGCAGGTTAAATGCAATACAGCCACAATCTTCCGGTTGAAAGAACGCATTGTGACATTCCTTTCTTAACTGATTTTCTTTCAACCATTCTGCTTACTTCAGCATAAAATTAATTCCTTCTTTAAAATACTTTGAAAAGCATAAAAACAAAATAATAACTGGAAGAGTCAACATGACAGAGGCGGCATACATGGGCCCCGGCAAGGTTGAGTTCTGATTAAACTGGGTGGATATCATGACATTTAAAGTCTGCATTTTTACATCCGGTGCTACCAGCATATCCCACATCAGCTCATTCCATCTGGTCATAAATACAGATAAAAATACGATGATGCTAATGGATTTAGTAGAAGGTAGTGCTATTTTCATCAGTATTTTTATGTCACTTGCTCCGTCAATCTTCGCTGCCTCAAATACTGCAGAAGGGACTGTCTTAAAGTAATTGATGTACATAAAGATTCCCCATATGGAGATGACGAGAGGAAGGATCATTCCCAGGTAATGGTTTGCCAGAGGCTTAATCAGCATATACCTTGGCACCAGCAGAATGATGACCGGGAAAAACATCTGAAATAATAAGGAAGAATAAATGATGCTCTTGCCCTTATATTGCATATGTGTGGTCGCATAACCGGTCATGAGTCCAACCCATACAGAAACTGCCGCTGTGGGAATCGATACGAGGAAAGAATTCATTAAGGCACGGATCCATTTAAGTGCATCTTTTGCCCCAGCTCCATTTCCGCCCAGCAGATACCGGTAGCTGTCCAGGGATACCCCTTTGGGTATCAGAGCCTTATCCACCATATTCCAGGGCAAAAAGGATTGAAGCACCATATAGTAATACGGAAACAGAGATATCAGCATCAAAACCAGCGTGACCATACAGATGATGACCGTAGACACTTTAACTTTCTTTTTCATCGTTTTCACCTCCCTACCATCCAAATTTTCTGCTCAGCTTATTCATGACCCAGGTGATTCCCTGTATGACTACGAAGATTTGGACCGCATTGGCAATCGCCATTGCTGCTCCGTATCCAGACTGAAATCTTACGAACGATGCATTATAAATTTCCAGCTGCCAGGTCGTCGTTGACAGGGAAGGACCGCCTCCTGTAAGCAGGAATGGCTCTGAGAATATTTGAAAAGAGAGCCCGGCCGCTAAAACTACAACAGAAGTTAAGGTTGGCAAAATCATGGGCATGGTAATATGAACCAGCTTCTTAATCCCGGTGCAGCCATCCAGCATGGCTGCCTCATACACATCTTCTGATACGGACTCAATACCGGACAGCACAAACAGGGCATAATAGCCTGCCATTTTCCATATAATCATGAAAATGATGATTCCGAAAGCCATATCACTCTGAAGCCAGTTGATATTCAAGTTCATCCGTTCCCTGAGAAATGTGCTGAAAGCAGAATTATAGTTGAATAAATATTTCACCATAACAGATGTGGATACCCCTGAGGTCAGATAAGGGATGAAAAACATCACTGCTGCAAAGCCTTTAAGCTTCTCAGGGAGTCTGGATACAAGAAGGGCGATCCCTACTCCCAGTACAAAACACAGGATAACAATAGGTACCAGATATCGCAGGGAATTCCAAAATGCCGCATGAACCTTCTCATCGGTAAACAGCTTCATAAAGTTCTCAAGCTTTACAACGTTATACTTCGGTGACATCAGGTTCCAGTCCGTAACAGACAGCCATATCGCCCAGCCAAGCGGCAGGAATAAAAATACCAGAGAATAGATGATATAAGGAGAATTAAAAATCCATGGCATAAGATTTATTTTCTTTTTGTTCACTTGCCCTCTCCTTTCACGAAAGGTAATTGGGCATCGCTGGTTCGGCGATGCCCTATGATAATTATTCTAATTCGCCTGCTGTCTTCATTGCCTCCATCGCAGCCTCCACATATTTGGATACATCCGGCTTCTGATTGATTCCGTTTTTCATGGTTACTTCATTTACAAAAGGAATCACCGCTTTTTCCCCTAATGCAGTCATAATCTCAGCCACCTTTTCATTGGCCATTCCCGGAATGCCATCTGCCACATATGTACTGATATCCTTCATTGCAGGATTCTCATTGAAATAAGAAGACAGACTTTCATTCGTGTCTAAATCTCCGCGTACAGGAAGCATCGATGTAGCTTGTAACCAGTCAAGATCGAAGGTTTCCTTTCCGTCGCCTGTAAATACGTATTTCAGGAACTCAATGGCTCCTTTGTGCTCTTCGTCAGAGATCTTATCATTCTTATATAAGACAATTCCTTTAGAATCCGCATAGTTATAGTGTTTATCACTTTCATTTTCAGCCAGTGTAGGGCCGAAAACATAATCGCCGTCTAATCCATAGATTTTGCCTGCTGCATGATTGGAGGAAACTTCCCATGGAAGCCCCTGGCCCATGACAACCGGAACGGTTTCCTGCTTCCACAATCCGTCAATGGTTCCCGTTAAAAGGGAATCGCCCATTGCTCCGTAAAATTCAAAGACCTTGGTCAGCGCTGCCTTATCTGCGGTGAACTTATTTCCCTCTACCAAGGGTACACCTTTTGAAAAAGCATCATAGGGTGATTCAATATCAAACCATCTCTCCCAGTAGTTGGCTGAATTGAGCAGCTCAGAACGATACATAAAATGGGATATGCCGTTGCCTGCAAGCTCAACCCTCTTCTCACTGTAGGCAGCCAGCAACTTGTTAAAATCAGCCATTGTCTTAGGTACTTCTGAGAATCCAAGTTCTTTTAAAGCCTTGCTGTTATAGCAGTAGGTAATTGGATTTACATAAAGCGGAATGACGTACTGCGCGTTATCGATGGCCCAGCCCTTGGTCACATCCTCCAGTTTTCTCTCTGCCACAGTATCTTTAAACCAATCCTCGCCGCTTAAATCATAGACCGCATCTGAATTTGCAAGCGTATTTGCAAAACCTCTGTTGATGTTTTCTGAAATAGCTGGTATCGTTCCGGTTGCAATTGCATTCTGGATTCCTGCTTCTGAAGACGGCTGGGCCGGCATCATCTGTACCTTTACTTCTACCTTGCTTCCATCCATCTGAATATTGCTTTCATTGAATTTATCTGCATACTTTGTCCAGAAATCCAGATTATACTGTTCCGGAGCCGTCCAGAAATCAACTGTGATCGTCTTTCCTGATGAGGCTTTTTCCTCTTTCACAGTTTCCTGACCGTTTTCCGCGCTTTTGCTTTCTGCACTGTCAGATTTCCCGGTGTTGCCGCAGCCGGCTAACATCGTAATTCCCATGGTTACTGCAAGCAGGCTTGTTAATGCACGCCTCTTCATTTCTTTTTTCATGACTTATCCTCCTAATTATAAAATAAATACGTTTCCACCGCTGGTATTGCTGTGATTCGATTACATCACTTTTATACTTGAATTTCAATTATTGTTTACTTGAATTTTACTTTTTTGATAAATATGTCTAATTGTTTTTATATTTTTTGTATGTATCTAACAACATATTTTGTATGTACTTGAAAACTAAGCCAAATATTTGTATTTTCACTTGAATATACTTTAAAAATCAGGCAGTTACGGTGGGAAATATGCAGCTTCCATTTTAACCTACGAATTTCGGAAGCGTGGTCTTGTGATAGCAACCTTCACCATCCCCAACCATATCATTTCGTACACACAGCTCTTTAAGATGGATCTTGTCGTAATGTCAATTGTGATTCTTTGTATTGTATCGGCGATTTTGTATCAGGAGATTGCTTTGCTGGAGAAGAAAATGGGGCGTAATTAGGGATTGGCATTTTACTGCGCTGTAAAAATCTATATAAATTTTAATTTAGATACTTCCTCAATTTTTAAAAAGCCACGGCTGCGCTGATAAAATCAGCGCAGCCG
>NZ_DAMAUN010000007.1:0-112719 GCF_032078915.1 Lacrimispora sp.
TATAAACTCTATCAGAGCCAGTTTTCCTAGGGCGTATCTGGAAACTGCTTATTTCAAGATGTGCGCATACTTTGTGGGAGATTTGTTCCAATCGAAGGTGCTGCAGTTCACTGTACCAGCTGAATCAGGGATAAATATACCACAAAGTAGGGCGTGTGGATTAAGGAAATGAGCTTTCAAAAATACCATGGTTTGGAAAAAGGATTGACCGGACGGTCGAAATGCAATAGAATAGAAGGCGAGGTGATATAAGATGACAGAAGGAGCATTGGTTTTAGAGGGGGGGTCCCTAAGGGGCGTATTTACGGCCGGGGTTTTGGATGTATTCATGGAACAGGGGATAGAGATGTCCTATGTGAACGGAGTATCAGCCGGCTCTATGTGCGGCATGAGCTATGTAAGCAAACAGATCGGCCGTACCATTAAAGTGGATTTGGATTATGTCAATGATAAACGGTTTTTAAGCTTTCGGAATATGGTAAAAAACCGTTCCATTTTTAATTTTGATTTCCTGTTTGGGGAATTGTGCGATACACTGGTTCCCTTTGATTATGATACTTTTTCGAAGTCCCAGCAGACCTTTGAGGTGGTTGCCACCCGCTGTAAGACAGGGAAACCGGAGTATTTTGAAAAAAGTTCCTGCGATGATTTTATCAGCGCTATAAAGGCTTCCAGCAGTCTTCCTATTTTATCCAGCATGATCCCGATAAATGGAAAAAAGTATCTGGATGGAGGCTGCTCCATGTCCATTGCATATCAGAGAGCCATTGATCTGGGGTATGATAAGATCGTTGTGATTCTCACCAGGGAGCACGGATATCGGAAACCTCAGCTTGACAAGTGGACGAAAAAAGGTTATGAACGCTATTTCGCCCCCCTGCCTGAGCTTATGAAGGTGTTAAATGAGGTCCCGGACCGGTATAACCGGATGCAGGAGGAGATTGACCGTCTGGAAGAAGAGGGTAGGATCTATGTTATCCGTCCGGATAAGCACGTTACAGTTCAGAGAACTGAAAAAGATAAGCGAAAGCTGGAGGCTCTGTACGGAGATGGGCGGCGTCTGGCGGAAGAGCATATGGGGAAGCTGAAAAAGTATTTGGAGATTGAAGAGTGAGAATGAAAGAGAAACACCTTGCAGGCATACCTTTATGCCCTTGAAAGAAGGGCAGTAAAGTGGGAACACCTTACAGGCATACCTTTGTGCCCTGAATAGACGGGCATAAAAGAGGAAACACCTTACAGGCATACCTTTGTGCCCTGGGAAGATGGGTATGAAAGAGGAAACACCTTACAGGCATACCTTTATGCCCTGGGAAGATGGGCATGAAAGAGGAAAGGAAAGTACGGTATAATTTATGAGCATTTATGATACATTGAATCCAATGCAAAAGGAAGCGGTACTCCATACGGACGGACCGCTTCTTGTGCTGGCAGGAGCCGGGTCCGGTAAGACCAGGGTTCTTACACACCGCATTGCCTATTTAATAGAAGAGAAAAGCATCAATCCATGGAATATCCTGGCCATCACATTTACCAATAAAGCGGCGGGTGAGATGCGGGAGCGTGTAGACCGTCTGGTGGGCTTTGGTGCGGACAGCATCTGGGTATCCACCTTTCATTCATCCTGTGTGCGAATTCTCAGGCGGCATATTGAAAGCCTTGGTTATACGACGAATTTTACCATATATGATTCCGATGACCAGAAAACTCTTATGCGCCATGTGCTAAAGGGCCTTGATATGGATCCCAAGATCTATAAGGACCGGGCGATGCTTGGATTTATTTCTACGGCAAAGAACGAGCTTGTGACGGCCCAGGAATTTGAACTGAATGCCGGCGGTGATTTCAGGCAGAAAAAAGTGGCGCAGATTTATAAAGAATATCAGAGCCAGCTAAAAAAGAACAATGCCCTGGATTTTGATGATTTAATCATGAAAACCGTGCAGCTGTTCCAGAACAATCCGGAAATCCTGGATTATTATCAGGAACGTTTTAAATACATTATGGTGGATGAGTACCAGGATACCAATACGGCCCAGTTTAAGCTTATAAGCCTGCTGGCAGGAAAATACAGGAATCTCTGTGTTGTTGGAGATGACGACCAGTCCATCTATAAATTCCGCGGCGCTAACATTGAAAATATCCTAAACTTTGAAAAGGCTTATCCTGGAGCAAAGGTGATTAAGCTGGAACAGAACTACCGGTCCAGCCAGAGCATTTTAAATGCAGCCAATGAGGTGATCCGCCATAACAGGGGGCGAAAGGATAAAACCCTGTGGACCGCCAATGACGAAGGCCCTCTGGTACAGTTTAAGCAGTTTGATAACGCTTCGGAAGAGGCAGATGCCATTGTGCGGGATATTTTAAACAGTTCTTCTGACTACCAGGACTGTGCTGTCCTTTACAGGACCAATGCCCAGTCCCGTCTGATTGAAGAAAAATGCCTTCAACATAATGTTCCGTACCGTATGGTGGGAGGCGTGAATTTCTATCAGAGAAAAGAGATTAAGGATATCCTGTCCTATTTAAAGACCATTGCCAACGCACAGGATGACTTAGCCTCTTTAAGAATCATCAATGTGCCTAAGCGGGGAATTGGAGCGACCAGTCTGGGAAAAGTGCAGGCTTTTGCTTCTGAACATGGATTTTCCATTTATGATGCTTTTTGCCGTGCAAAGGCTGTGCCGGGACTTGGAAAAACGGCGGAGAAGGTTCTTAAATTTACGGAACAGATCGAGGATTTCCGGGGAAGGCTTGAAGAAGAAACGTATTCTATCCATGAACTGATCGAAGATGTCCTTGATGAAACCGGCTATCAGAAGGAATTAGAGGCAGAAGGTGAAATCGAGTACCAGACACGTCTGGAAAATATAGAAGAGTTGATCAATAAGGCTGTCAGCTTTGAAGGAGAGCATGAAAACCCCAACTTAAGTGAGTTTTTGGAAGAGGTGGCTTTGGTAGCTGATGTGGACCGGATGGATGATTCGGAAAACAGAGTAACCCTTATGACCCTGCACAGCGCCAAAGGACTTGAGTTTCCAAGAGTGTATTTAAGCGGCATGGAAGACGGACTGTTCCCAAGCATGATGTCCATTTCTTCAGATGATAAGGAAGATGTGGAAGAAGAGCGCCGGCTTTGCTATGTGGGAATCACCAGAGCACAGAATTTCCTGATGATGACAGCGGCGAGACAGCGTATGGTCAATGGAGAAACCAGATATTCCAAGGTCAGCCGCTTCATAGATGAAATTCCTGATACGCTTTTGGATTCGAGTAAGCTGGAACCAAGACTGTCTGCCTCTCGTACGCCTGATTACGATGACAGCGGTCTCCCATGGGGAAAAGCGAAGTCATCCGGCCGGACGGCGGGTGTCAGCAGTTTTGGACCTGGAAACAACTCATATGCATCAAAAACCGCGACGCCTGTGTCAACCCCTGGTTTTGGCAAAGCATTTACCGTAGAAAAATCAGCTTCTTTAAATTATAAAGAAGGGGACCGGGTCAGCCATGTGAAGTTTGGGGAAGGCGAGGTATTGGAAATCAAGGACGGCGGAAGGGATTTTGAAGTCACAGTCCAGTTTGATCAGGCAGGCATCAAAAAAATGTTTGCTTCCTTTGCCAAGCTGAAACTTGTACGAGTTTGATTTAAAAATACATAATTTATTAAAAAAAAGCAAAAATGATAGTAAAAGAATCAATATAATGGTATAATAACTGCGACAGGCAGAGAGACTAAAACTTAGCCGGAAGATATGAAGGAAATGCCTTTAAGCATTCCTTTACACCCAATCAAGTGTGGTGGGTTCTGCCCTGAAAAATGGGCATAAAATAGCAAGGCTCTCAGAAAGGACGTGGAGTTATGAACAGATTTGATGCAATGAGTAAAGAGGCCATGAGTAAGCTGGAAGATCTTATGAGCTCAAGCAGAGTAAATGAATTGCTTCATAGAAGGGAACAGGAAGAAAAGAAGAAAAACTGTATCCTCTGGATACTGGCTATCATAGGTGCAGTGGCGGCGGTGGCAGGAATTGCTTATACCGTATACCGTTTCTTCACACCGGACTATTTAGAAGATTTCGAAGACGATTTTGATGATGATTTCGACGATGATTTCTTTGAAGATGATAAACCGGGTGAAGGTTCTGAAGAGTAGGATCGGCATTATAAAGAGAGAGCGTGCCTCAGATAGTGAGACACGCTTTTTTGCTCGATCGGAATTAGAAAAAGTCATATAGCCTGCAGCATTCGCCAGATGCAGAAATGTAAGTATTCCTGCGTCCGGCTTGTTGCCTGCAGTAATAAAGATAGAAGAGGAGTACGCATAGTGAAAAAGGGTGAGATATACGAAGGTACGATTGGAAGATTTGATTTTCCTGACAAGGGAATCATTGAACTTCCGGAGGGGAAAATTACGGTAAAGCATGCACTTCCCGGCCAGAAGGTCCGGGTTATGATAAACAAAAAAAGAGGAGGTCGCTGTGAGGGGCGGATTCTTGAGGTATTGGAGCATTCAAGCCTGGAATCGGCAGAGAATCCATGTACTCATTTCGGAAGCTGCGGGGGCTGCGTTTATCAGACAATTCCCTATGCAAAGCAGCTTAAGATCAAAGAGCAGCAGGTAAAGGCCCTTATTGACGGAGTCTGTGAGGATTATGAATTTGAAGGGATACGGCCAAGCCCTGTGGAAGCAGAATACCGGAATAAGATGGAATTTTCCTTTGGGGATGAATATAAGGATGGCCCTCTTGCTTTAGGAATGCATAAGAGGGGAAGTTTTTATGACGTGGTGACTACTACAGAATGTAAGATTGTCAATCCGGATTTTTGTGACATCCTAAAGGCAGTAAAGGAGTATTTCGAACAATTGGGAACCGGTTTTTATAAGAAGATGCAGCATACGGGATATCTGCGTCATCTTTTGGTGCGCCGGGCTGTAAAGACCGGTGAGATCCTGGTGGCCCTGGTTACCACAACGCAGGAAGAGGTGGATTTGAAGCCACTTACGGATCTGTTGCTGGGGCTTTCTTTAAATGGGAAGATCGTGGGTATTCTCCATATTTTAAATGATAGTCTGGCAGATGTGGTTAAGAGTGACAGGACAGATATTTTATATGGACAGGATTATTTTTATGAGGAGCTTTTAGGGCTGAAGTTTAAAATCTCCCCGTTTTCTTTTTTCCAGACCAATTCTCTTGGGGCGGAAGTTTTGTATGAGACGGTCAGAGGATATGTGGGGGAGACTAAGGATAAGGTGGTCTTTGATTTGTATAGCGGAACTGGTACGATAGCTCAGATCATAGCTCCGGTTGCCAAAAAGGTGGTGGGTGTGGAAATTGTTAAAGAGGCGGTGGAAGCGGCAAGAGAGAATGCAAGGCTGAATGGTCTTGAGAATTGTGAATTTATTGATGGGGATGTGCTTAAGATTATTGATGAGTTGAAAGATAAGCCGGATTTGATTATTTTGGATCCGCCTAGAGATGGGATTCATCCTAAGGCGTTGGGGAAGATTATTGATTTTGGCGTGGATCGGATGGTTTATGTTTCTTGTAAACCAACTAGTTTGGCTAGGGATTTGGTTGTTCTTCAAGAGAGAGGGTATCGGGTGGAGAAGGTTTGTTGTGTGGATATGTTTCCTTCGACGGCGAACGTTGAGTGCGTGGTTCTGATGCAGAATTGTGGTTTGCAAAGCAAAAAGTAGGGATTGACCACAAGATATAGTGGTTTGAGAGCAAAAAAAGGGCTAAAATCAGGGCAAAAAATGCACGATTTTTAGCCCCTTTTTAAGCGAAAAATACTGATGCAGAACGATACTTTACAGATATGCCCCTCAAAATGACGCAGAAATAATTTTGAAATATAAAATATCTCAGAAGAGAGATATAATAGAAAAATGGATAGAGCCGGAGAATGAAGTGCGATTAAAGCACTCTGATTCTCCGGCCTTTTTTATTTTCAGAAAGGAGGAACCTATGTTAATCAGCTAAATAAATTGAAGGGTGTGAATTTCAAATGTTTATATGGGATTTCGTTCTTGGTAGCGTTATGGATCAGATCATAGAATTATAAGTTGGATAGTGGAATGACAATGATGTAAAGGAGAGTAGAAGATATGAAAACGATAAGTATCGAAAACGACATTATTGTCTATTATGACAAGCGTGTTGGTAAGGTGATAGATGGACAGGCTGTGGTTGATCCCAGATTTGAGGGAAATGAACTAAATGAATTTTTCAATAAACAGAGTAACATCCAGGGGGTCAAATGGATGGAGGGGATGTTTGATCAGCTGGCAAGCGATTCGAAAGATAACTGTGAAAAACAAGCATTGAAAAATTGTCGTGTCTGGCAGCTTCATCCAGACGCAGACATCCGGATGAAATTTTTTGGCTACGACGAAGTATGCCGGCGGTTTGGTCCGCCTGATCCAGCCAATTACCAGCAAGTGTATGATGGCGCAGTGGAAACAAATAATCTGGAGGCTCTTTATACCAAATTCAATATCGACCATCCACTCGGTTATTCCGGACATTCCCTCTCGGTGAGCGATGTGCTTGAATTATATGATGAATTCGGCAGTACCTTTTACTTTGTTGACCACTGTGGTTTCAAACAAATGGATTTTGAACCGACCGAACAGTCGATTACGCAAGGCCCTACAATGCAGTTTTAGCAAGTAACAAATTTATGAATCGGACACTCATCTTCAATCGCCCAAACCAACTTGGTTTTTTGACTTTATCCCCAGTATCTCCACTACAGAGGAGTATAGCAGGTACATTATTTGTACTCTGGCCATTATGATATTGATGAATAATATAGAAAACTTCATTGATTTCAAGGGATATGGAGAATAGCGTATAGCAGCAGATTATGGCCAATTTACTGACAACAGATATATTAGTTTTCATGGCCTTATTTCCGTTAAAGAAGTAATGGTCGGAACTGAAACTGAGCGTATGGATATAGGGGCTGGGAGAAATACAGCTATGATTATTTACTAATATTGGAACCAATTATTAAACCGGAGAATTGAGGTACAGAAATGCACTTCTATTTTCCGGTTTTTTGTTTTCCAGAAAGGAACAAATTATGTTAGTTCACTATAAAAAGAATAAGAAACAGGCCTGTTATGATTCAGATGTCCTCATTACAACTGAAAGAATCCTTCCCGATAAGCGGTCTCATGGTCCATTCAAAAGCTGTGGCGACTGTCCATATCCATCTCCTGGATTCATCTGCCATACATCTGAAGGAAACTGTCTCAGAACTGAAATGGAGAAAATCCATCGAAAAAATAAAATGGAGGAAAAACCATGTTAGAAATAAAGTTAAAAAAATATGATTCCCTTTCTCAAAGTGCAATTATCCTTAAATTTCCTGCATCTGAACCAGATTTGCAGAAAGCGATGAATGAGATTGGTGTTGGTATCACAATTGAAAAGCAGTGCATGGTTGACGCTGTGAGGAATGATGATGGAGGACTGCAGGCCCTGGTAGGAACAGTGGTTAATGTTGACGAAATTCAATACCTTGCTAAGAGAATGGACAGTTTTGATAAGATTGAGCTGAAGACCTTTTATGCGGTAGCAAGGCAGGAAAAGTTGGCTGCAGTTAAGGATCTCATTAATCTCACTTTCAATCTTCAATGTTATTCCCTAATTTCTGATTTCGCTGATGTATCTGCTATCGGAAAGAGATATGAGTTGGATCGCCGGTCAGCGATGACAGTTGAAGAAATGAGGACTATGGATTTTGCAGCTATAGGTAAAGATCTCCTTGATAGCAATAAAGGGATTGTTACACCCTATGGGGTTTTGTATTCCACTGGCAATACACCTGAGCAGGTATATAATGGTGAGCAGTTCCCCGAATATTACTGGAGAGGTGATGAAATGGCAACTGTTATCCTGGAATCAGGTGATTACCAAAGCGGTATTAAATATGAATATCTGTATCTGCCATGTTATGAAGTGGAGGTTGAAAAGGCATTAAATCGGTTGGGAGTAAAATCCCTTCATTCTTGTGCCACCCATCTGATTTGTGAGGACATGAGTGAGCAGCTTTATGAGTTTTTTACAGAAGAATTCCCTCTTTCGGAGAACCTTTATACGTTAAATAAACTGGCGAAGAGCTATGCAGGGTTTGATGAATCGTCTCGGAACACCTTTCATGATATTGTTGATATGATCCATCCAAAAACACCAGAGGATGTGATTTTACTGGCAGATAATTTTCATGAATTTACTGTTGTGCCTGGACTAAGAACGCCAGAAGAATACGGTAGGTATATGATTATAAAGTCTGGTAACTATACGTTTGATGAAAGCTTGGAAGAATTTATTGATTTCAAAAAGTATGGTGAACAGCGTATTCAGAAAGAAAAAGGGGTATTTACCGATTATGGCTACATTGCATACAATGGATTTTCACCTGCTGTGGAGACACTGCTTGAACGTAATAATTCACGGAATATGGAGATGGGGGGAATGAATCTGTGACTGTGATTTATCTGGCAAGATTCAGTAGCCATGAGAAGGTATGTCTATCACTGCCGGCTAGTCCAGGAGAGATTGGAGAGGCGTGGGGAGCATTGGATCATATCAGTGATAACGTTGCTTCTACCTACATTGCAGAAGTGGACTGCGATGTGATCGGGATTGAACAATACTTGAAATGTGTAGACATAAATGATCCGGAACAGCTTAAAAAGATGAACCGTATAGCAGGAATCATTGAAAGTTTAGATAATGATAAGTGTTATATATTTGAAGGCGCCTTAAACATCGAGGATGTGAGCAGTTTGGATGATGTAATCAACATTGGAGAAACATTAGATCAGTATATTTTGATTCCTGCCTCTACTGCCTATATGCTGGGTATTTTTCTTGTTCAATCTGATATAGTGCATTTTGATAAGAATGTCATACCCTATCTGGACCATTCATGTATAGGCACAGAGTTTGATTCCAATCACGGAGGAGCTTATACGTCAGGCGGCTATACAGTTAGGCGTGATTGTGTAGAACCGGCATTGATTGACGCTGTTAAAGTTTATGAAAAAAAACCATATGAAATGCAAATGGGCTAACTAATTTTCCTCCACGTATTATGGCCTGTATAGCAAGAGTTTGTATTGATTGAGTATATAGGATACTTGTTTGCTTTATGAGGGATTTGCTTATCTAGTAGTTTTGAATATACAGGAAGGAGAACAATGGATCAAAAAGAATGGGAGAGCTGGCTGGCTGTTACAACAAGTAGCACCCATAAATGGGTGGAGGACAGTATATTTCGCCTTAACGGACGGGGTGTCATGTATTACACAGGCGGAAAAGATGGTGTTTATATGCAGATTTCAAAAGATGGTATATTGGAAATCGGGATTTATGAAGGTGCTTTGCCTCATATCGGCGAGGCATTTTTTTGTGTGATGAGAGAGGAAAAATGCTCTGATTTTAACGAAGCATTCCAAATGGCCTGCCAAATCGGTGGAAAGAAGTTTCTGATGGATTTATTTTCAACGGACCAAGTGCCCCAGGACTTGATAGAAAATGACAGCATACAGAAAGATGATTTCAGTATGTATATGTAGCCGAAGTAAAAACCTGTAAATAGAAAATGAGGGATGTAAGAGATGAATGAAATAACAGTAAATGATGTCAGTAAGATGACCAATATAGAAGGTCTCGTACTTCAGGGTTGCGGCGGTGATCCTCAGGAATGGATTGACGGTATCAATAAACTTCTAACTGAACAGGGTATATTGCTAAAGGGAGATACATTCAAAGAAGTGTCCTGTTTTAAACATGATGGTCTCACAAACTTGATTTTTCATATGGACAGTGTCGAGTTGGACCTCGGAAAGCTTGCGATATGGAGGCTCCAAACCAATGAACAGTTTGGCGGGATGTGGTTATCGGACTATTTACACAATCGTCTGGGAGTCCTCCCTGATCAGAAATTGGAAACGGAAAAACCGGATTGCCCAATTATTGGTGCCGATGGGAATATCTTCAACCTGATGGGGATTGCTTCCCGGACTTTGCGGGAACATGGCAAGGAAAAAGAAGCAGAAGAAATGTGTTCACGCATAAAAGAGAGTGGCAGCTTTATTGTAGCTCTTTCAGTGCTTATGGATTATATAAATCCTGTCGGTATTGATGAACAGAATAAAGAGATGGGCATGGAAGCAGGTATGTAAAGCGTGCTATTTTTGCACATTATCTCATTCAAATCTGCAAGGAGAATTAATTATGAAGAATAGGGAAATAGGGGAAATGCTTGACCGCAACAATCTAATCAGAGGCTATGTTTATCCCAGTGAAGGTGGCCGGCATGATTACTGGTTTGATCATTCGCCTACCAATATCGCCAATTTTATCATGCAGAATAAGGCTGCCCGGAAGATGATTCTTACTGATAAATATGATAATTTTATTCTGGATACAATCGGTGAGTTTATTGACCGCTGCCCTGATCAGGTACTTTTAAAGGAAGTACTTCCACACCTCATTCCAATGCAAATGGGGAAAGTAGAACCACAAAAGATTCCTGTTGCAACAGATGAGGAGGTAAGCATGTATCATGAACAGAAGAGTGATATGGGTATGGAATATGGCATGTAGGCAGGTTAAAAACAGTTTGTCAGAAAGGAGCATATACTATGTGTGATAATCCCGGAGATGAAAAACGGGGAGATATTTCCCCTCTTACAGAAACTAATGGGAAACATGTGAACGAATCCCTGCCCGGTAATCCTAAATTTACCTTCCGTCCTGCTTTGTCAGAAGAAGCAGGGCTTTTTTATGCACTTACAAAGGAAAGGGATATGGAGCTGGGAACGATTGGCCATGTGCGGATTGATTTCGGAAGTGGTGGAAAAGAGTTCTGGCATACATGGTGGCCTCGTGGAAAAGAAGATTTAAACAGTCCCTTGTTTAGAGAAGAATTGGAGGAGCTGGTCAAAGAATTGAGGGAAAACGGTCCTTTAAAAGATTTAAATGCTATGTACAATTACTGTGCCAATCATAATGGTGCGATTCCAGGGGGCTGGAGGCAGAATTACGGATTTGTTATGGAAACTAAAAACTATCGGTATTATCTGCGGTGTAGTCCAGGACGAGGTGATTATCACGCATATCTGACTGCATTTGATCTGCGTGTTCAGAAGATGAATATGAAACAATCCAATCCTGAGCAGGAATTTGGACTCACCGAGACAGGAAAGCAAATGCTCCAAAATGCTGCAGATCATACAAGGTCCCATAACTACAGCTGGTTTGTGTTTCAGGATTATAATACACCAGGTGAGAAAGTTGACAGAGGCCTTACACTTCCAGAAGCTATCCGAATCTATAATGATATAAATAGCAATAACAAGCGTTTGGGTGTGATGAAAGATGAAGTTGCAGCAGTGGATCTTATTATCACCTTAGATGGAAAACAGCATTTCTTAAAGGATTATGTTTTCCTCGCAAGTTTTTCTTCCGATCCTGTCATTGCCCAGGCGGTTGAAACACTAAAGAATGAAATCGTTGAACAGGTACCTGACGAAAGTATGGGGCTGGGAGAGCAAATGTTATAGCATAAACCGGATGCGGTAAGCTTCGGTTAAAAGTAGCTGCCAGAAATCAGAAAGATAGGAGGCTTGGAAGAATGAAATATAATTCAAATGAAGCAGAACTTATGCGGAAGAAATATTCACCAGGAACCCGTATGAAATTAATAGCAATGAATGATCCTTATGATCCTGTACCGCCTGGTACAGAGGGGACTCTTGATTTTATTGATGATGCCTGCCAGATGCACATGAAATGGGATAATGGACGTACTCTGGCACTCATACCCGGAGAAGACCGCTTTTCAATTGTTTTGCCTCCCTTACAGACGCTTAGGCTATATATGCCATTGACCGTTAATGCCCGTATGCGTAACGAATATGGTGATCTCGAAAATGACCTGACAGAACTTCATGCTGATCATGTTCTAAAATATGAGGATATAATTGCTTCGGAACTCCTTAGTGAACAATTACCAGAGGAAGCGGAGCGGGGGCTTATGGTCTATTACAGCGAAGATGACAGTGTAAACCGTAAAGTGAAGTCTTATGTCTTTAAGGTGGAGCGGGTAGCAAACCAACTGATGGGCGTGGCAGAATGCCAGGTTTATGGTGAATTGTCTGAGAAAGAACTGGAACAGCTTAAGGAAGAAGTTTCTAATCAGGCAGCGGATGGATTAGGAAAAGGAGTAGAGCAGCGGCCTATTAAAACGCAAGAAGGGGAAATGTATGTCAGTCTGTGGAACAGTGGAAAAAGCTGGAGCCTTTTAACACAGGAAGAAATGGAACGAAATATGCAGATAGGAGGTATGAAGCTTGAGTAAAGGCAGAGAAGTAAACAGACTGCCCCAGAAGTGCTATGCGGTTCTTCCCTATGATGGAAGACTTGTTACTATTACCCAGGGAATACCAGGATATATAAGATCTCCTCTGGATAGTGGTGACCGGTATAAAAATCGAATCATTGCAGACGGGAAAAACGATGGACTCGGCGGCGTTACATCCACAGATGAAAAAAACAATGATAAAAGGAGCTTTTTTCGGTTGGGAAATTGTAAATGCCGTGGTTGGAAGATCTGAAACACCAGATTGGATATTCCAGGTTGAGATCAGCCGTCCAGGTTTATTTGGAACCAATACAGCCACCATTGTCCTCCTGCCCGCTACCCCTTACGAGTTAGCAGATGCACTGGAAAAGGCCCGTTTAACCGATGGGAACGTCATATATTCCTCAGAGGTATGTGGCTGCAAATTGGAGTATCTTCCAAAGTATATCAGCCCGAGCGTTAACATTTATGAACTGAATCATTTGGCCCAACGGCTGAAAATCCTTCAACAATGGGAACTGGACTGCTTCGAGGGTATGGTCAGGATGGAGGCTATTCGGACAGAAAATAAACCAGTTGATGTGGAACGGCTTATCAATATGACTCATAGCATGCAGGATTGCCGAGTCCTGTACAATATATATGATGACCAGGCCCTTGGACAGTTTTATATGGATAACGACTTTATTTCTGAATTGACAGATTTGCCTGATAAAATCTTCTCCTGGTTGGACAATGAAAAAATAGGAAAGGAGATGCATGAGGAGGAAAGGGGCATATTTACCTCTAGTGGTTATGTTGTACAAGATGCTGAGATTATCCAGATTTACAAAAGTGGAGATGCTATTCCCTGCTATATGCCTGGCTACACAGTGCTGATTAAAATTAAGAGTGAGAGTGAAAATGATTTACGGATTGATAATCCGGTGTCAATTCTGGGACTTCCTGCCAGTGATGAAGAACTGCTTCAGGCAGTGAAAAAATCTGGTGCTGCATCACTGGAGGAATGTATGCTTATAGCTGTGGATTGCATTATTCCCTTGCTGACAGAGGAGATTAATCATCATTTTGAAGAAACAGATGGCAGCAGTTACAATCTTGTTAACGAACTTTCGGAAAAACTGAAGGAATTGAATGAAGCGGGCGATTTACTTACCTACAAAGCAATACTGGAGACATGCCAGGAAAATGTTTCTCTTAAGGAGGCACTCGAACTTGCCTCCTGGACGAAGGAGTTTTCTTTGATGAAGGAACTTGCAACTCCTGTAGACTATGCACGGCTGGAACTTGAAAAGATTCCGGTTCCTTTAAGGGAAGAACTGCTTAAATGTACGGATTTATATTGTTATGGAGAGAAACTCATGGAGCATAAGGGCGCTTTTGCAACAGAATATGGAATACTTGTCTCCCATAATGGACAAACCGTAAAGCAATGTCTTGATTGCCCCGAACAGAGCATGAGAATGGGATAGAGGTGAATTAAAAAATGGAGAATAAGAACTTACAGGCTGAATTTATTGATAAGGTAAATGCACTTCTTCCTTCCATAGATTTCTTAAAGCTTGATAAATCCTGTAATTCCAATGATGATGGATATGCAAAGGAAATCTTGAAAAAGTTACATGATGCATTTATTGAAGCCTACCACACAGATAACCTGGAGGAAGGCAGTTATGACTTTGTAGAACTACCTGCTGTCATAAGGGGGCGCAATACAGGGCATATCGGACTTGGAATTGTAACGCTTGATTTAGAGGCTTCAGGAGAGCACTGGGGAACCTTCTTTTTTTCACCCAAAGGTGTGATTGATCAGGGCGGCAGTAAAATGGACCCTGGTGAATTCCAATATTTATCAAATGTGTATATTCCATATGATTACTGGTATACCGTTTCTCTTGAATGTGACATTCATACCGATTTTACCTGTGTTCCCCAAAAGGTTTCTGAAATGCTGGAACACTGCCATAACAATCAGCAGGAAGAAAAACAGACTCCCACCCGATTGGCTGGAACGATTGAAATGAGGTGAGTCTTATGAAAAGATACCCTTATCCCTATCCATGGAGGGAACTTCCAGGTGGAATAGAGGAAAAAGCATTCCTTTATATGCGGTTTGCTGAAATGTCAGTGAAAGAAAAATATCTTGTGGAAGGAGCTTCGCAGCTTGTATCTATCAATACCGCTGCAGATCTAATCAATTTGACTGAGCAGCTGGATCAATTTAATTTTTACTATGGAGCAACAGATGATGCATCCCTTGGCGAATATGAGGCCAGATATCAGGCAAATGTCAAAGACGATCAGCTGCCGTTCCTTGATCTTGGACGCTGGGGCATGGATTTGAGAGAGAAAAGCGGAGGTGTTTTTGTATCCGGTGGATTCGTTGAGCAGAGATCTCCCGACCATATGGTTTATGATGGTGAAAATCTTGGCAGCCTGACAGGATTTCATGCAAGTGTACGGCTGAAGGTATCTTCCTGCAACTGTCCGGCAGGCATATGGATAAGACTTCCTGACTACGAAGGTTTTACACAGGAACCAGATGAATTAAAAATTGCAATGGCTGAACTGGGAATTAATAAATGGGATCAGGCCCTGCTCCTGGAAGCTAAATGCTGTTTCGGGAATATAACTGAGATAGAAGATCAGTACAATTCCCTTGAACAGCTTATTTCAGATGGCGGTAACCTCGGTTATATTCTTGAGGAACGTAATCAGGAGATGATTTGCTTAGAAGAAAGGTTTCAAGCAGCCATGGAACTGGAAGGATGTAACCGGCTTGATGAGGCTCTGGATATCTCGCAAAATCTTCATTGCTATGATTTTATCCCCCTTGAGAAACATTGGGAAAAGTTTGGGATGGATCTGGTCCGGAAAAGAAAGATTATCAATCCTGATTCTGTCATGAATTCATATTTTGATTATGCTGCATATTGCAGGAATGAAATTATGCAGGGTGGGTTACAGCAGGGTTGCCATGGCTATATTTCGAGAAATGACAAAGAGTTTGTATATCAATTTTCTAAACCATACAACCACCAACAGGGATTGTTTTTCCCTATATAATTTGTTCACTTGTGGTATAGCTATTTTCAAAAAGGTGTGGCATTGTGTTGTGCAGAAAGGAGGCGTGCATATGGATAAAGATCTCAAGGAACTGTTGGAACAAAGTATTGAAGAACGGTCACAAACCATTTTTTCACAGATACGCCAGTCTGCACCGGAATTGAATGCCAGGCTTGAAAAGGTTGCTGCGCTTAGCGAGGAGGTAGAGCATTGTATCAGAATCAGTGCAGAAACCAAAGAATTGATCCGCCAATTTATGTCCGAGTCTGCGGAGATAGATGCTGAATTCCAGAAGATCCTGTACATTCAGGGAGCCAGGGATTGTATCTCAATTCTTCGAGAACTGGGCGTTATAAAGTAAGGCGGATAAAGATCTGTCATGTTTCATAATGAAAAAGCAGGGCCATTTTCCCCAAAAGGGTAGCGGCCCTGCTTTTTTTGTGCCTTTTTTCGGAAAATGGCCTGGGAAAAGGAGACATTAGATGTTGGACACAGAAGTTATTTCATATATGAAAAGATTCCATCATGGAGAAAGTCAGGCCGCCCATAGCCGAAAGTTAGAAAAAGCGTTTGGCATCCGCAGCCGGGAACTTCGTGATGTCGTGAGCCGCCTGCGGGTAAAGGGGATTCCTATCTGCAGTTCTGATTATGGATATTTTTACGCAGCAGATGAGGAAGAACTCAACCGTACCATTCGGCAGCTTACCAGCCGGATATCAAAAATTGCACAGGCACGCGGTGGGCTGATATACGCCAGGAGCCTCTATTCAGATGATGGGCAGATATGTCTGGCGTTGGAGGGAGGTGATAATATTTGAACAGCTTTATGTCATGGATCGGGGGAAAAAAATCTCTGCGTGAGTTGATTGTCACTCTATTTCCCATTTATTACGAGAGATATATTGAAGTATTTGGCGGCGGTGGGTGGGTTTTGTTCCACAAATCTCCGGGCAATGATTTTGAGGTCTACAATGATTTTAACAGTTTGCTGACTAATCTTTATCGCTGTGTCAGAGAAAAACCGGATGAGCTTATGGAAACCTTACGGTATGTTCTTAATTCCCGGGAAGACTTTGACCAGACGCGGGAAGCCCTTGCCCGTGACAGCCCTGCAAGCAACGTGCAAAAAGCAGCGTATTTTTATCAGCTTATCCGCTACAGCTATGCTTCGGGCCTGACCAGTTTTGGCAGTCAGCCCCATGATATACGTTCCAATTTTCCGCTTATTGAACAGGCACATCGTAGGCTGGCCAAAGTTGTTATAGAAAATAAGGATTTTGAAAAACTTATCCGGCAGTATGACCGTCCAGTGAGCTTTTTTTATTGTGATCCTCCGTATTACGAAACCGAAGGCTATTACAAGAATGTAGGGGAGGACGGTTTTCGCAAAGAGGATCATATACGGCTCCGTGATGCATTGATGAAAATGGAAGGGAAATTCCTGTTGTCTTACAATGACTGCAGTTTTATTCGTGAACTGTATAACGCACCGGGTATTCAGATTGATGCCTATACCCGTATTAATAACATCAAACAACGGTATGACAATGGGGCGCAGTTTCCTGAGATTATTATTGCGAATTATGACATGCAGGAGAGGAGTAAAAATGCTCCAGCGCAGTTAAACCTTTTTGATCAGGAGGGTTTTATAGAATGAAGTCAGGAGAAGGTATGCTTTAAAAAGAGGTATTGGTAGTATATCGATTATCAGATGCATTAAAAAGGAGGAAGTTCAATGGGATGTTGGGGAATTACGGCTTTTGAATCAGATGCAGGACTGGATTCAGTAGAATTCATCAGAAAAAATATTCCGGGTGATGGCAGATTGGAACTCGGAAAGATCATTGAAGCAATGCAAAAGGAAAATTACCGTGTCTATGATGTTACTGACGGTTCGTCCCACTCTGGCCCGATGGCATTGGCAGAGGTAATTATTAAAATGAACGGCTGGGATTTTAGCGACCTGGATTACGACGGGGGTCCGTATAGGAAGGAAAAGAAATTCGGAGACATCACATCTTTGTCTGCATCCAGAGAATCCCTCCAGTGGCTCCGGAATTATATATCCGATACACTTAAATACGCAAAGGAAAATGCGGAGTTCAGAGCGAAATACGGAGAAAAATGGAGCGGTTGGTTCGAAGAAAGCAATTGGTACGGTTGGCAGGATCATATGGTGACGCTTATTGGCCAACTGGATACTTTTCTAGCTTCTTCCGGGGATCAAATGGAACTTCTCAGTCCACGGGAACGGGAAAAGGCCCCTATTAATAAACAGACATTTTAAAGGAGGATAATCGAATGAAAACTAAAAAGAATTGGACTGAACCTGAAATGATGCTCCCGGAATGTGCTTGCAGCTTTTGCGGGTTCGCGGAGGATGAAACGTTGGAGATCCATGCAGCCAGGGATGTTCTTGTCATTTTAAGGGATAAGATGACTGCGTTGGAACTGGTAAATGCAATCCATGCACTCAGCGAAATTGCATCAGGACTGACTGTGGATCTTGCGAAAGCATGTGGTACCTGTAATAACTGCGGCGATGAGGGACCGGAACTTTGTAAAGGTATCAATGAATGTGATGAAACCTGTGCCTCTCTTCATGGATGTGATGATGGTCCTGTGGGATGGGTGGCAAACTGTTCACTTTGCCACGACTTATTGGATGAAAGCCAGAATATCCACATCCCAGATTATATCCTGGAGGCTGCGGGTATCCCCAAGGGAACTAAGCTGGAAGCCTATGCAGATGGGGGCAGTGGAGAAATTACAGTGGTTGAGGCTGAAAGACAGTCCGGTATCACTGATGTTCCTTCCAGTATCCTTACTATATTGGCACAGAGCGGTGTATGCCTTGCTGAACTTGATGAGTTGATCATGCAGGAGGCAATTGTCTATGGCAGCTGATTTTTTATCTGTATATCCTTACTCCCTGGAGGAAGCAAAGCGGTTGAAAGAGGTCTCTTTATGGCGGAAAAGCCATAAAGAGAACGTTGCCTGCAAGGAGGCGATCAGAGAAGCTATCTGCCGGGATTTTGATGGGAAATATTTGAAAGCTGAATGTGCAGAACGTGTCATTGAGTTGTATGGCTTTCGGCGGGTAAGATGGGTACTGGCAAATACCGTTCAGCATAAGGATCATGATGGACGCTTCTCCCGTGAGAATAAGCTGTGGGCAGAGGTAGTTTTTATCCCGGAGAACAAGAATCATTTGGGAAATCTCAACAATAATATGGAGTTTGTCGTGGACAGCCATCCCGCAGTGTTAGATGGCTTTATCAATCAGTACCGCTGTGTCTACCAAGGACTTGGCCTGTTTGAGCATATCCACTGCGAGCCGGATTCAAAAAATCTGGATTATACAGGAAAGGTGCTGGTCATATCTCTGGATATCCTGAAAGAAAGCTACTGGAGTCAGCAGAATCAACTCTGGCTTGCAACCGGTGGTTTTGGCTGCCATCCGGATTCCTCTGGGCGGGCAGTTTTTTCCATCTGTTTAAGCGATGGCGAAAATACCCGTTGGAACCGCTCCGATTTTGTAGGTATTCTCAAGGAGGAGTTTCTGCCTGATTGGGCAAAAGAAAAGCTGGTGGAATATCAGACACAAAAACAGGAGTCTTCCGGTATAGGAGGGCTGGAAATAAAATGACGGAGGTGAAACTATGCCAGGCATTATGCTTCAGAATGGCCTGATTTCCTACTATGGCAATCCAGCGGGATACACAGAAAAGAATCAGGCAGTGGTTGACCGCATTTTCCAGTCTGAGGAAATGGATCAATGGTTGAAAGGCCGAGGGCTTACACCAAGGTGGACAGAAGGTGTAATGGAACGGATTCTCTCTGGTGAACGTCAGGGAGGGGAGGAATATGCTACGCCGCTTAAAAATGTCCGCATCTGGCAGCTTTGTCCAGAGGTCGATGTGCGAATGAAATTCATCAGCTATGTAGACATGGTGGAGCAGTTTGGCCCCCCAGTTCAGGAGGATTACTGTATAGCATATGACGGGCAGCCTGGTACCAACGATCTGGAAACAATCTATGAAAGGTTTTCCAATGGTCAGCCTTCCGGCTACTGTGGTAATCCTCTTTCAATGTCCGATGTGATTGAACTGTACGAGCAAAATGGAAGTGAGTTTTACTATATTGATCGCAAGACATTTAAGTCAATTGATTTTGAGAAAAAGGAGCAGCAACTCAATATGAATATGGGAATATAAAACAGCTTTGGCTGTTTTTAATGCCCTTAATTTGATTTAAAAGGAAGAAATTTAATGTTTCAGCTTTTGAAAAAATCACAGCGGCTAAAACTGTAAAAAGTTCAGAAAGGAGCTTAAACCATGACTAAAACTATGAAGGAAACTACCCCAAAGTATGATGTGAAAATCCATTCCATTCACCCGGAGGGTACTGTTCGAGCCAACGCTTCTGTAAACATTCATGGGGATTTTGCTGTCCGGGGGGTCAAGATTATGGAAGGAACTAAGGGTCTTTTTGTATCTATGCCCAGTTATAAATCAGGTAATGAATACAAGGATATCTGCTTTCCATGCACCAAGGAAGCAAAAGCAGAGTTTGATAAAGCGGTAATTGGGGCTTATCAGCAGACATTGGAACAGGGGCAGAAAACAGCATACTTACAGGAGGCATCTTCTCCTCAACAGGAGCAGGGTCAGCCTGTTATGGGCGGAATGTAGGAGGCAGTATTTATGAAAGAAAAAAAGAAAAAGCGTCTGAGTACCCTGTTGGTTCTCTGCCTTGTACTTTTTCTTCTGTTGGCAATTATTTTTGCTGTTCACCTGTTGCTTAAAGGAGGGAAAGATCACTGGACAGAAAAAGTCAACAATAATCTTGTAAAAGAAGATGCTCATGGCGGAACAGTATATCCGGAAGATTCTGTCATATGGTTTGGGTTTCCTGATACAGATGATTCGTCTGATCCGAATCAGGGATCTATGCAGAAAGGCAAAAAATATGGCACTGCAACAGGACAGTTTAATAAAAATTCAAAGCTGACAGAAGAAATTACTCATGATGAATCTAGTGACATAATAGGAGAATCGCAAAATACAGAGGATCAGATAATGGATGAAGAATCGAAAAGTCCTCCAGATCAAAATCCAGAGGATAACCCCAAAAATCCTGGTACTTTAAGTAAACCTGGCGGAGGTTCTTCCTCTGTTCCGGCACCGCAGTTTAGCTTCAGCCTTCCTCAAACTGCCTATACCAATACAGAAATTAAAATCCAGCC
The DNA here is from genome assembly GCF_032078915.1 of Lacrimispora sp. Taxonomy (GTDB): domain Bacteria; phylum Bacillota; class Clostridia; order Lachnospirales; family Lachnospiraceae; genus Lacrimispora. The sequence goes on from NZ_DAMAUN010000007.1 coordinate 20,699, forward strand.
GGAAAGCCGCTATGTAAAGAGCGTGACCTGGACGCTTTCAAAAAATGGGCTGCCTGTTTCTTTGTCTGACGTGCTGTCCGGCACACTTTCTGAACAGGGAGGCATTGTGAAGTTCAAGGAAACAGGCAGCTTTACGTTAATTGCCACAGCACAAAACAGACGTGGTAAAACTGTGATTTATGAGCAGACGGTTTCCATTTATCCGGTGGTAACCGCCTCTTTTTTTCTGCCAAAGACTACTCACACAGATGGCTCAGTGGCGATTAATCTTAAGACTTCAAATCTTGGAAACAATGTGGTGGCATGGTCGATTAGAAGAGATGGTAAGTCAGTTTCTCTCTCTGATGTATTGAATGGTGAACTTACATCCACAGGCGGCACCGTGCAGTTTCGGTCTCCGGGTAAATATGATCTGACTGCCAGTATTATGGATGAGTTGGGAAAAAGAATTACAGCCAGTGGATCTATTATTGTTTATCCTGTAGCAGAGATAAAGCTGACTTTACCGGAGGTTACGCATACCGATAGAACCATTATTTTACAGGCAGAAACAAAAGAGACAGACGGGCTGACACTTGATTACGGGTTGACCCGAAACGGTGAATCTGTAGAGATTGCCGACTATATTGAAGGTAATTTATCGGAAGGAAGTGTTCGCTTTAAGGAGAGGGGAGTGTATGCCCTGACTGCCTCCGTGACCGATATAACTGAGCGGATATTTTCTGATACGGTAAATATTATCGCTTATCCTGTTGGTTCTGCAGGTTTTTATCTGCCGGAAATTTTCCATACGGATAAGAGCGTCATCGTAGAAGCTGTATTTGATGAAATTGAAAGCCATACTGCCAAATGGTCACTTATGTCAGAAAGAGAAGAAGTTGTATTTTCAGAGGTGGCCGAAGGTGAACTGGATAACAGTGGCGGCAGACTCCGGTTTAAACAGAAGGGGAATTATACTCTAAAAGTTGAATTCACCGATGACGGAGGAAGGACTTACCGCTATCAGCAGGACTTTAGAGTTTACCCAGTTCCTAAGGTAAGCTACAGTCTGCCCCAATATGCCCATACAGACAGTGATATTACGGTAAAGACCGATACGGCAGATATTGATGATCTCACCATTGAATGGCTTGTTGATAACACCTTTGGCTTCCAAAACTGGTCTACCTATGTAGGTGGGCGTCTTACCAATGAGGGAGGTACAATCCGTTTTAAGCGAGCTGGGCTTTATGAACTGGTGGCAAGGATTACTGATGCGACCGGGCGGGTCTTTCTGTATGAAACTGGTGGAAAATGTGAGGTACTTCCTGTTTTAAATATAGGATTCGATCTTCCTGATCTGGCCCATACGGATACAACTATTGACTTGAGAACCCATGGAAATAATAATGTACTTCCCGTGGAGTGGTCCATTACCCGAAACGGCAAGGATTTATCTCTTTCAGATGCTCTTTTAGGAGAACTGAATGCCTATGGTGGAAAAATTACTTTTCAATCCGAAGGTGAATATGTCCTTACTGCAACAATGACCGATTATCTGAAACGCAGCTATTCCCATAGTGAGAGTATTCTCATATTACCGGTAGTGCAGTACCAATTTTCTATGCCGGGAACTATTCATTATGGCACAGAATTTGATGTTCTTGCCGAGGATGTGCAGAATCTTGGCACCAACCATGTTGTCTGGGAACTGAAAAAGAACGGAGAAGAGGCACAGTACACCGGATTACTGGGGGATGAGGGCGGTAAGATATCTATCCGTGATACCGGCATATTTACGCTGAATGCAACTATAACAGATCGTGGCGGCCGCATAACCAGGCATTCGGAGAACATCATAGTCACCAATACGGCCCCTGATGCACCAGAGATAACCATCAATCAGACCCGCACGATGAAGGAAGGGAAATTCCTTGTAAATGTCACCGCCAGTGCCACAGATCCGGATGGAGATGCTGTGACCTTAGAATATGAAGGTACAACTACAGATGGTTATTATACAGTTGGCACACACAGCATCAGGGTTCGGGCCAGAGATGAGGCGGGAGCTTATTCTGACTGGACTTCCAGGACTTTTACTATTACCAGTACAGCCCCGACTGTAACGTTATCGGCAACACCTACCCGAAATGCACAAAGTGGAAAGTTTCTGGTAAATATCAGTGCTTCGGCAGCGGATGCAGATGGAGACACAACCACTTTAGAGTGGGATAACAAAGCAACAGATAACCGTTATCCTGCAGGTACTCATACCATCAAGGTAAGGGCAAAGGATTACACCGGACTTTATTCGGCATGGGTATCCAAAACCTTTACCATTACAAACTCGCCTCCTACAACACCGGTCATTAATCGAAGTCCGGGAGGCAACTCCGTGGCTCCGGGAACGCAGGTCACCATTACTGCTTCCAGCAGCGATCCAGATGGCGATCCAGTTACCCTCGTCTGGGAAAACAGAAATGCCCAGACACAAGCCTATCCGCTTGGAAGGAATCTGGTGCGTGTGAAAGCGGTGGATTCTACAGGTGCGGAATCTCCATGGGCAGCAATTGTATTTTTTGTTGCATCATCAAATGGTGGAGGCGGAATGACTCTGACTGGCCCAGATTCGGTGATTATGGAAAATGGGCTTGAAGGTGCAACAATTACAGCATATACCTTTACCGTGCCGCCTGTCAGCGGGCATAGTGGCTCTGACTTTGGAAGGGTGAGGGGCTATAACAAGCTGACCGGGCAGTGGGATCAGTTGGACTATGGAACTACCACAAATGGCATTACATTCAATCGTACTCTGGGTGCAGGAGTATATACCCGGCTGGAATTTTACTACTACACAAATCACGATTGCATGTACAACAAAAGTAATATTACCTATTCGGTAAATTATCATTTTGAATAATGGAGGAAACGTTTATGTTTAAAACTTTAAAAAGAGCAAAAGATCAGGCCACAGTAGGGACCAGAACAGCGATGTCATCTGCCGGACTTATGCTGTTTAAAGCAAAGTCAGCTATCTCTAATAACCGTGCGGAAGGTTACGTGGATACTGCCGTAAAGATTTTGATGGCTGTCGTAATTGGAGCACTGGTACTTGGCGGACTTTATTCCCTGTTTGGTGAAACAGTGCTCCCCACACTGACGGAACGCATTAAGGAAATGTTTAATTATGGGGGCTGACAGCATTGCACAAGCGGTGCTGTTTTTTTCTTTGCTTTTAGCTGCATCGCTATGGGATATCCAAAAACGAATGATACCCGACAGTCTATGCTTTTTTATACTTTTGACAGGTTTTCTTACCTTTACGTCGGAGAAACTATTTGGCATTTTACTTGGCCTGCCTTTGCTTATTGCCGCTCTTTTAAAAGAGGGTGGCATGGGGGGAGGAGACATCAAACTGACTGCTGCCTCTGGCTTTGTTCTTGGATTTCCTCTTGGTATAGCCGGGCTTATATTAGGATTGTGTCTAGTGATTTTGTGGTATTGGGGAAATCGAATTGTACGAAAAGCGGAGAGAAAGGCACTCCCCATGGTGCCATTTTTGGGAGCAGGATTTCTATGTGTGTATCTTTTTGATGCAGGAGAAGCTTTCCTATGAAATAAAAAATTAAATGGAAACAGGAGGAAATGGTATGTCAATAAAACGTGTAAATGCTAACTCAATGCTTTTTGAACCTGGAACCCTTAATGGAATCCCTATGATTGGAACAGGTGCACTATTGGAGCATGAAACGGTTCCTGCTGGATACTACTGTTATGACGTCTGCACTCCAGATGAGTATCCAGAGGTAAAAAACGCTACTGTATTACGGGATTTATCAGATCATGCAGATGGGTGCATTATTCTTGCAGAGCCGTTGGACTTCCAAGGAAAAGAAGAACTCAGCATGGAAAATCTGATTGTTTATGAAGACCGCTTCATGGTTGGTTTGGATGAGTTCATACGCCAGAGCGAGGAGCAGGAATCTTCGCTTGATCAGGAACAAAATACCTACTTGGCACAATCCATGTAGCAGGGAGGGAGGCTCTTGTTAAAAGTAGACATCAAAACCAGCTACAGTGAGGAATCTTTTATTATTCCAGACTGGCAGTCAGATGTACACTCCAATTATTATGGGCGTAAATTCTTTGATGAAGAAGACTATGCGGATTTTTATCTCCGTGGTCCATTATGCTTTTGCTGCGATTTTGAGATTGTAGATCTGAGAAAGGCAAGCCAGGAAGAAGTTGAAGAATATTGTCAGAGACATGAAAACGATCAGGAGGATCAAGTAAAAGAAATAATGAGTCTTAACAAATTACAATAATAGAAAGGGGGTCGGAGTTTCCGGGAAGATGCGCATCGGCTCCCTTCTAAAATGAATTATCAAATGCATCTTTTTAAGGGCGCACCAGATGATGAAGCAATTAAAATGATCCAGTATTATGAGAATCTGGCACTTGAGTATGATCCAAGAGGTTACTGTGTCTGCAGTTCAGAGGGAAAGGACAGCAGGGTATTAGGACATATATACCGGAGGGCTGGTGTAAAACATTTTTATCTGAATAACATGACTGGAATTGATCCTCCGGAACTTGTGAGATTCCAGAGGAAGAACTTCCAGGAATATCGGGATGCCGGATATTTGGCTTATAGTGTAAAATACCTTCGATCTATATGGGAACTGATGCTAAAAAAGAAGATTCCGCCATTACGAACTGTCCGATACTGCTGTGCAGAATTAAAGGAGAGGAGGGTACAAGAACAGGGAAATGCACTATTATCGTTTGGTGTCAGGAAGCATGAAAGCCGGGCCAGAGCGCAAAACCGAGATGAGTTAGAAATTGTCGCATTTGGCAAAAAAGGAAGAAATATCATCATGCCATATGATAATGAGGAGAACCGCAGGACGTTTGAAGTCTGCTATGCGAACAAAGAAAAGCGGTTGAATCCCATTGTGGACTGGTACGATGAATATATCTGGGATTACAGCCGGTACTGGAATTTGGAGCAGTGCTCTTTATACTGCGAAGGGTTTACCCGATTGGGCTGTATCGGCTGTCCAATGGCAAGAAAGGCAGGTCGTGAACGGGAATTTGCCCGTTGGCCAGGCTACAAAGAAAAGTACCTCCGTACATTTGAAAGAATAATTGAGGCGAGAAAAGCAGAGGGACGTATCATATATGATTATGCCAGGACCGCCCAGGATTGGTTTGACTGGTGGCTGTCAGACCGTCCAACAACAGATAAGGATGAGGCTCAAATGGTACTTGAGTTATCAGAGTATTAAGATAAAAGGAGAGATTTCATATGAGAATTATGAGGAACAGAACTGTGATGGGGATTATTTGTATTCTTTTATCCCTGATTATCTGTTTTGCAGTAACCCCGCTCTTTAACAAAAGTGTGAGCCAGAAGGTGGAAATTGTAAGAGTTGCAAAGGAGATCAACAAGGAAGATGAGATCACAAAAGACATGATAAAGTCCGTAGAGGTCGGCGGATACAATCTGCCCGAAGAGGTGGTCAGGGATACCGAGAGTGTTATTGGAAAATATGCTTCTTTTGATATGGTTCCTGGAGATTATATTCTGACATCTAAGATTGCAGATAAGCCGGCAGCCGAAAATGCCTATTTATATAATCTTGACGGAACAAGACAGGCCATATCAGTAACCATTAAAAACTTTGCCAGTGGTTTGTCCGGAAAACTCCAAAGCGGTGATATTGTATCAGTCATCGCTGCAGATTACCGGAAACAGGGTGCTACCGTCATTCCTCCTGAACTGAAGTATGTGGAGGTCATTGGGGTGACTGCTTCGTCTGGTTATGACGCTAATACAGGAGAAGCCCCTGCAGAGGACGATGACCGTGAACTACCCTCCACTGTAACATTATTAGTAAATCCGGAGCAGAGCAAGGTTCTCGCAGAACTGGAGGCAGACGGAAAACTCCATCTGTCTCTTGTTTATCGTGGCACATCAGCCAATTCTGTAAAATTTCTAGAGGCACAGGACAAGATGATTGCAGCACTGTATCCTCCCGTGTATCAGGAGGAGGAAACCAACGAACAGACTACTCCGCTGCCAGATGCAGAACAGTCAGTGGAGGATGGAGGACAGTAATGCTGAATTTTAAAAAAAACAGTATCTTTTCCCACCACAAAGAAAGAGACGAGGAATACCAGGAGCAGGAGGTACAGGGGGGCATACTGGCTGTCTGGGGATCACCCGGTTCCGGAAAGACTGTGACAGCTGTAAAACTGGCAAAATTTCTGGCGGATAAAAAGCACAACGTGGTGCTTCTCCTCTGTGATATGATGGCCCCCATGATGCCCTGTATCTGCCCGCCATCTGAACTGCAGAGTGAACATTCATTGGGCAGTATCCTTGCAGCGGCCCATGTGTCTGAACTGCTCATTAAACACAATCTGGTTACCTTGAAACGGCACAGCCATCTCACTCTGCTGGGTATGAAAAAAGGTGAAAATGAATACAGCTATCCCCCTTACTCTGAGGTACAGGCAAAGGAGCTGCTTTACGGACTGCGTGAAGTGGCTCCTTTTATCGTGGTCGACTGTGGAAGCTATATTGCTAATGATATTTTATCTGCTGTGGCTCTTTTGGAAGCAGACAATGTCCTGCGTCTTGCCAATGCGGATTTAAAATCGGTCAGCTATCTTTCCAGTCAGCTTCCTCTGCTTCATGACAGTAAATGGGATGCGGATAAGCAGTATAAGGTAGCAGCTAATGTAAAGCCGCAGCAGGCGGGAGAGCAGGTTGGACAGGCACTGGGATCTGTGTCGTTTACGGTACCTCATTCTTCTGAACTGGAGGAGCAGTATCTGGCAGGAAACCTGCTTGCGGATTTATCCTTGAAAGACAGTCGTCAGTTTCGTAAAGAGATTGAGAAAATAGCAAAAGAGGTGTTTGGATGTTAGGAAAGAAAAGAAGTCATTCGTTGTTTAAAGAAAATACCATGGAGGAAGTCTCAGACTCCTCTCTTCTTATAGAGGAAAAAGGGACATGTAAAAAAAACACAGAGAATACAGAACAATCAGAAAGCCCTCATGATACGGCAGAAAAAACTGTTTCTTTCTCATCAGACAGCGGAGCCCATTTCCTGTTTTTCACTCCGGAAGCTGAAGGGAAGGACTTTTCTACTGTGCTTGCTGAGGTACAGAAATATATTACATCCAATTACAGTACCCTGCTCACCGGAACCAGTGCAGATGCCAAAATGCAAATAAAGCGTTATATCAAAAATTACATTCAGGATAAACGCATTGCTGTACAGGGCATGAGTGAGGAAATGCTGATGGATGCTCTCTACACCGAAATGGCGGAATACGGATTCCTCACAAAATATATCTTTGGAACAGGGATAGAAGAGATTGATATTAATTCCTGGCGGGATATAGAGGTACAGTACAGTGATGGACGTAACGTAAAGCTGGATGAGCATTTTGACAGTCCGGAACATGCAGTTAATGTCATACGTAGGATGCTTCATGTTAGTGGTATGGTACTGGATAATGCCAGTCCTGCGGTGTTGGGACACTTAAGCAAAAATATCCGTATTGCTGCACTGAAAAGTCCTGTTGTGGATGAGGATGTGGGGGTATCGGCATCAATTCGTATCGTAAATCCCCAGAGTATGAAAAAAGAGGATTTTGTCAGAAGTGGAACGGCAACAGAACCCATGCTGGACTTTTTATCCTTTTGTCTCCGTTATGGGATACCGGTGTGTGTAGCAGGAGCAACCAGTTCTGGCAAAACCACACTGGCAGGATGGTTGCTGACCACCATCCCGGATAATAAACGAATATACACCATTGAAAATGGTTCCCGTGAACTGGACCTGGTGCGGGAAAAAGACGGGAAAGTAGTTAATTCCGTCATCCATACCCTGACCCGTGACAGTGACAATGACCGTCAGCGCATTGACCAGACTGACCTTTTAGACTATGCACTCCGCTTTAACCCAGACATTATTGTTGTGGGCGAAATGCGTGGTGCAGAGGCAAACGCCGCCCAGGAGGCAGCACGGACCGGAGTGGCGGTGCTGACCACCATACATTCCAATTCCAATGATGGTACCTATCGACGTATGGTGTCTCTATGTAAACGTGCCGTAGATATGTCAGATCAGACCCTTATGGATTACGTTACTGAGGCATACCCCATTGTCGTGTTCTGCAAGCAGCTCGAAAATAAGAATCGTCGTCTAATGGATATTCAGGAATGTGAAATTCTGCCGGATGGAGGGAGAAATTTCCGTCCGCTGTTCCAGTATATCATCAGTGAAAACCGTGTAGAGGGAAGCAATTTTATTATAGAAGGCCATCATGAACAGGTAAATGTAATTTCTGACAGCCTGGCCAAGCGATTCCTGGAAAATGGAATGCCTCAGACTATCCTAAATCAGATCCGGAGAAGGGAGGAAGAGGTTGCATGACAAGCATGTTACTGTTTGCCTGTATCGGGATGATTACAGGTTTATTTATTTTATTTGGTATTTCACCCATGGGATTCACCAATTCATTGTTTGCCCGGCTTACTGACAGGCCAAAATCCTTGAGAGATGAGATCGAGGAAGTGACTCATAGGCAGCGTCCTTCGTATCTGCGCAGGGAGATACAGGAGGTGCAGGCAATCCTCAAAGTTACTGACAGGGAGAGACGGTTTCCCGTTATATGTGCGACAGCTTTACTGCTGTTTGCAGCGGGTGCTTCGATTGCCGTTATGCTCTCAAATTTTTTTCTTATGCCTGTGATGGCAGCAGGATTTCTGATGCTGCCGTTCTGGTGGGTAAGGCTTACAGCGAGCCACTTCAAAAGAAATATTGCCTCTGAATTGGAAACTGCGCTTTCTATTATAACTACGGCATATCTCAGGAATGAAGATATTCTCACTGCTGCGGAGGAAAACGTGGCATACCTAAATCCGCCAGTCCTGTCTGTTTTTCAGAGTTTTGCTTCCAGAGTAAAATTGGTGGATCCAGATATTATATCGGCTCTTCACGACTTAAAACGGAAAATAGAAAATCCAGTTTTCAAAGAGTGGTGTGATGCTCTTATTTCCTGCCAGCATGACCGTAGTTTAAAATCCACCTTAACACCTATTGTCAGCAAACTCAGTGATATGCGGGTCGTTAACGGTGAGTTGGAAAATATGGTTTTTGAACCAAGAAAAGAATTTATTATTATGCAGATTCTTGTGATAGGTAACATTCCGCTATTGTATTTTTTGAACCAGGACTGGTATCACACTCTGATGCATACTCCACTGGGACAGGTGATCCTGACAGTTTGTGCAGCTGTAATTTTTATTTCCACAGCATTCGTTATCAAGTTAACCCAGCCTATCGAATACCGGAGGTAGAGGATGATTGCTTATATGATTTTATTCGGAGTCCTTCTTAGTGCAGGATTCTTTTTTATTGCCGCCGATGTTTTTTGCCTACCGAAACTCGCTACTCAAAAAGCTATGATGGAGGCGGGGAAGCAAGCAAAAGGAAAGTCTAAAATATCCGATACCCTGCTTCATTCGGCTGCGGTTAAAATATCAAAATATATTCAGATTGATGAATACAAGAAGAGACGTATGAAAAATGTCCTGTCAGCAGCAGGAATCCAGATGACACCGGAACTGTTCACAGCCTCGGCATTAGCAAAAGCCGGGGCTGTCGGACTTGGTGCATTTCCAACCCTGATTATTCTTCCGCTTCTGTCTCCCGTCATTGTATTTCTGGCAGTCCTTATATATTTTAAGGAAATCAGAAAAGCGGACGAGGCACTTCAGGCCAAGCGGGGAAAGATTGAACAGGAACTTCCCAGATTTGTAGCAACCATTACCCAGGAGTTAAAAGCCAGCCGGGATGTATTGTCCATGTTGGAACATTTTAAGAAAAATGCGGGGGAGGATTTTGCTGGTGAGTTGGATATCCTTACTGCGGACATGCGTTCTTCCAGTTATGAAGCAGCACTAACCCGGTTTGAGGCGAGGATCAATTCTCCTATGCTTTCAGACATTACCAGGGGACTAATTGGTATTTTGCGGGGAGATGACGGAAGTGTCTATTTTCAAATGCTTACTCACGATATGAAGCAGCTGGAACTCCAGCGTCTCAAGGCTCAGGCGATGAAAATACCTTCTAAAATTCGTGTATTCTCCTTTGCCATGCTGATGTGCTTCTTACTAACTTATATGTCAATCATTGTTTTTGAAATCATCAATTCTCTTGGCGGGATGTTTTAGGAGGCAGCATGATGCAGGATCAGAATTTAAAAGAAAGGTTTGTAAAGAAAATCCGGGATAATTATGAAAATTTCCTGCGGGACTGGCTGACTCAGGATGCGGAAGAATTGGTGTCTGATGCGGAAGAGATTGCTGCTACAAAAATACTTTATAATATTTTACCAGATATCACCTCCTCTGATGATATGGAGTATCTGCTCCAGTTCGAAAATCCCCTGGAAGTAGTAAGGGACGGATGGTTAGCTTTTAATAGCACTGACCTAAGCGATGATTTGAATCATGTATTGTGGTTTGTAAGTAAAAACCCATCAATCTGGGAGGATTATAAAATGGATGAAGAATCGGACTTGTGTGAAGGGCAGAATGTAACCTTGTACTGAAACAGCACCAGAAAATGAAGTGAGGAGAGAAGATGATAAACTCATAGATCTTTCCATATTGATTCAGGAGGATTTTCTATGGAAAATAAGCACCAAGTTTCGCTTTTTGACGGATTGCAGGAAAAACATGTGATGTTGCGAGTTCTAAAAAACAGGCGAGGTGAGGGGTACATTGATGTTGCAGTATTGGTGCTTTGTACCATGCTGGTCATTGCCCTTGCTGTCCGTGTATTCCCTGTTTATATCATAAAGCAGCAAATTGACACATTTGCTTCGGAGTTAATGCGTGAAGCAGAAATATCGGGGCGTGTTGGTACGGAAACCAGCCGCCGTGAGCAGCTCTTAAGGGAAAAAACCGGACTCAGTCCCACCATTTCCTGGTCTGATACCGGGAAGATCCACTTAAATGAGGAGGTTACGGTAACGGTCACCTATCAAACCAACATCGGACTATTTGCCGGATTTGGATCGTTTCCGATTACACTAAAAGCCAAAGCTGTAGGAAAATCAGAAGTTTACTGGAAGTAGGTGATGACGTGAAGAAAATAAAACAATTGCTTACCGATAAATGCGGCTCGTCTTTTCCTCTGATTGTTGCTGTGACCCTTGCACTGACTCTTATTTTTAGTGGCATTTCGGAATATTTCCGGTTGATGATCATTGCCCAGGGAGTGAGAGATGCCATACAGGATGCAGTTATCTCTGCCGTCAATGATAACTATGATGACGTATATCATAGCGTGAGAGAAGGATATTCAGGAGCTTATCAGCCAATGGCAGGAGACTTCGAGGAATCACTGGATTATGGGGATATTTATGAGCAGATAGATAGTATCCTTGGTTTGAGCAGTAGGGGTGGATATCATGAAAAACGTACAACAGAGGGCAAACTGGAGTTCAAGATATGGAATCTGGAAGTAGATATATACAATGCACCATTTGCCTCTGGTGATAGATCAGCGGAACGTTTTAAGGTAGACAGCACAATTATGCTGGAGGTTCCTGTATCTTTTAGAACAAAACTTCTTCCGCCTATGCAGATCAGAATTAAAACCAGTGCCGGTTATACTCCTAAATTTTAATTTTTTGATCAATGTTTTAAATGAAAGTAGACTTTGAAAAATAATTGTGGTAGGGTGATGAATAAGAAAGGTTATCGAGATTTAATAATTGTCAAGTGCTTTAAGGAGGGACGTTTATGGATATGAATTACAGAAAGAAAAAGGCTATTATTGCTGGTGGAGTGGCAGCAATCCTCTTGCTTTTTTCCCTGATTAGTAATCAATTTCGCAAGCCCGTATCTGTGGCAGAGGCAACGGAGACAACTTCATCAGAAGCAGAAACTGAGGTTATACCCAGTACAGAAATAGAAATAACAGTTGCGGCAGTCATCGCAGAGAGCAGTGAAACAGAAAAAGAGACAGAAACTTTACTGCCACAGAGTGACCAGGTGGTGCAGGAAATACAGACGGAGGCAACAAAACCGGCAGAACCGCCAAGAGAAAAGATAACAAATCCAAACCAGAAACCGAATGGAGAAACTGTGGCTAAACCGGAGCCAGTGAAACATGAAGAGGTTGTGGTTCCGACAGAGGCCCCCAGGGTGGAAGAGATACCGGAAACAAAAACTGCAGAATCCGCTCCAAGCAGCGAGACACAAGGTGGAGAGACAGAGGCAGGAGGTATCTATGTTCCGGGCTTCGGTTGGGTGGAAGGAGCCGGCGATTCTTATGGTGTAACGGCTGAAGATATATATGAAAACGGAAATAAAATTGGCATCATGAATTGATGCCACAGATGAAGCACAGGCGAGATGTCTGTGCTTTTTGATTGGAGGATATTAATGAAACATTTATTCCGTGTGCTGTTATTGGTTATTATGATAGCGGTGTTTCCATGCCTGAATGTCTTGGCCGTCGGAGAAGGGAATATTAATAATGGTGGCGGTGGCTTAGGTGCAGGAAACAGCTCAAATAAATGGACTCCGGGGAATGAAGGAGTTCGTATTACTGTAGTAAGGGTGAATGATTTAGCAGTTGTAACAGAACCCATTGATTTAACAAATAAAAAGCCTGTCGGCCTGGCACACTTTGGTAAAGTTTCTAAGTTACAATATAAAAATGGAGAAGTGCTTACTCCAAGTCCCTCAAGCTATCATTATGTTAATACGGGTCAGACAGTACCCAGGATTATCAGTAGCCAAAGCCTTGGAGTTGCTAATATTGAAGAAATAAAAAGATATTTTACTGATGAACAGGTTCTCCGTGGAATTGCCGGTGTACTGGGAATGGACTTTGATATCCTTATTAATGGGGATTACAAACTTTTAATTGAACCGGTGTCTTATTTAACCTATGAAGGTGTTTTTTTTGGAATGACAGCCACTGAAGCAGCCCTTTATGACGAGGTAACAAATGGTGGTTTACGTTCTAAACTTCCTACCGTTGGATTTCAAAACCTTCCCCTGGCAATGTTCCTGGAAATTTCAGATTTAGGTTATCCAGCCTGGGATGGGCCAAGATCTGGAATTCGGTCAAATCAGGAAATTAAATCATCTTTGGGACTCGGTATTATTCAATTTAAAGAAAGGGAAGCAGAATCTCCAGAAATTATCAGTTATGATTATGAGTACCGGGTCAATACAGAAGTAATTTCTGCAGTCAGAGTCAGCGGTGGCCAGTCTGATCCGGATCATCCAACACGGGTTAAATTTTATATTGGTGGCCGGAGTTATCAGGTGGATAATGTCTATTATCCAGACGGTGACAGTCAGATTGTATGGGTAAAATGGACTACTCCTGCAACTGAGCAGAACATGACTATTACTGTTACAGTATCCGGTCTCGGCAATGCAACCAAGGGGACCATTCATGCGAAGATTGTGGATTTGGGGAAGAATCCTCCACCCAATCCGGTTGCTGATGACCGGAACGATAGTTTTTCTCCTGCTTCTGTTCCTAACAGGCCAGTAAAAACCTTTGCAAGTTGGAGCGTCTGGCGTCCTTGGTGGCAGGAGTATTGGGTTTGGCATGATGGAGATGATGATGATGGATACTGGTGTGATCATGGGTGGTGGGAGTTCGATCTGGATTCCTATCAAGCCAATCTTTCGTCCAGCATGAGTATCAAATGCGACAGCAAAAATCCCACATCAAGTGGCAGGACAATGAAATCTGGCTATGGGATTAATCAGACGGTAACCGGTAGTGTTAGTTCCAACCAGAGTTTGGCAGTTACCCAGCCACAGAATGCAGTCAGTTATTTTCCGGAATTTGGTTACAAAACTTATTGGAGATTGTTGGAGCGTACCGGTTCCGGACGGTTTGAATTCCAGAAAAATAATTATTCTGCATATAAAAATCGTACACATTTCTCACCGATTTGGATGCCGGATGGAGTCTATACGGTTAATACCTGGCTTTTGGATGCGTGGACCCCTGAGGGAATGTTGTCGGCTAACCTAACAGACAGCCTCACTATCCGAGGTGATTTATGGGAAGATTGGCATATCAGTCCGAAAAAACCATAGGGAAATGGGATGAGATGGTATCTGATAGTTCTTAAATTATCTTGGTCATTTTACTTGTATAAAAACAAACATTAGCATGGATGAGAAAATAAAGTTATAAAGCAAAAAAAGAAATGAGGCCGTGGGAGTAATCCTGCGGTTTTTTCTATGAAAGAAAGGTGGATTTAATGAAGCAAAATAAAAAGATTGTACTGGCTCTTTGCATGGTACTCATGATGTCCTTTATATTTGATACTACTGCTTTTGCATCAGGAAATGTTGCTGGAGCCATTGAAAGTACATGGAAGGACGCTTCTGCGCAGATTAAGACAGTTGTTAACAACGTAGTATTCCCTGCTATCGATTTGGTTTTAGCTGTATTTTTCTTTGCAAAGCTGGGCACGGCATACTTTGATTATCGCAAGCACGGGCAATTTGAGTGGGCGGCGCCATCCATCCTATTTGCCTGCCTTGTGTTCACCTTAACTGCTCCTCTTTATGTTTGGACGATTTTGGGGATGTGATAATATGGAAAAAAAGGATAGTAGTATGCTCCCAATTATTGGAGAAATAACTTATTTTGATAATAATGAAGTTATGCAGTATACCGATTCAGAACAATATTTAGCGGATATTCAGAAAAATTTCAATGTGCTTGGTATTAATGGCTGGCGCTATAAAACAGTTGCGAAAGATCCTGCGTTGATTTTATCTGTCCGGAATATTGAACACAATGAGTATGGTTTGGAGCCGGAGGAAGAAATGGAACTCATTGCGCCATCACAAGATGATGAACAGAGAAAAATAGCTTCAAATAAAGCCCGTAATGCATCGGATATGCCAGAGTGCCTCCGCCTGCTTTCTGCTCTTGAAGAAGAATTACAGGGAGAAAAGGGACAAGTCGGAGAATGGATGCGGATTTCTTATGAATTAAATGAAGATTATGAAGTTTCTCCTGCTGAAATGGTCCAGGAGATATGTGATGCATTTAGGAACGTGAATCATCAATATGGCAACCACATTGCCTGTACCTTGTATGCCAGACAAAGTATTGTACTCCCAAATGAAATTGTTCACGCCGCAGACTATTTGAGCATGGGAGGAAAGTTTCAGGATATTCGTAATTTAGCTGATGTTGGTATGTTCATGGGAGCTTATGATCTGCTCGGACACGATTTAAAAACAGATCTGGTCGAATTCATTAACAACGGCGGATCAGCTGATGAAGTATATACATTCTTTGATTTGCAGGAACAACGGCAAATGAATGATCAGTATGAGGATATTCCACCAACCTTAAACCAGTATTGAGTAAGGGGATTTGGAACGAAGACCATGAGAAAAGAACAAAAGATAAGTTAAGGATTGAAAAATAGTAGCAGGTAATCAGTGAATTTTATGGAGATAGATATTTGAATATAGGAGAGGAAAATGAATAACAAAGAAAAGCCATGGTTTATGCGTTTGACTATACAGAATAACAGGACTGGACAACAGTCCTCAGCCATATATCCATGTAATAAATACGAGATGTTAGAAAACCTTAATTGGTGCCGGATTCCTTATGGAAGTGGTAATTATAGTCACCTGGCAACAAGTTATATTCGGGTAGCTGCAGACAGTTTACAGGAAGCTCTGGCCGGAATTATTGAAAATAAAGATCATCCTCCATCTATCATGGAATTAAATTGTCTGGGAGAGCAGATACAGCGTATGTCTTCACAAATGCGTATCTATTTGGAGACCGGATGCTACTATTGTGGAAATCATTAACACGGCATACCTACTTCTGTCAGAAAATGTGGTGTATGATGGAATAGCTATGTCGGACCGGGCTGTGCTTCTGGGTGATGATGAACCGTATTTTCGGGTCCAACTCATCGTGGACAGCGACAATGAAGAACTGGGGGAAGAAGATGGTATATGGATAAACTGCCCTGCCAGTGAGAGTGATTTGGAGTCTGCTGTCAAACAGCTGGGAGTTAAATCATATCATGATCTTGAAACGGGGGCTATATATGGCCTCATCGATCAATTTCTGGCAGAGGAGTATTGTGAAGGTATGCCGTATACTTTTGATGAAATTAATGAACTGGCACAGGCTATGAAAGAACATGATGTAATCAGGGATCTTGGCAAATACAAAGCTATTTTAAACTATGAAAGCTATGTAGACATAGAAAAGGCTACTGTATTAGCTGGAAAACTGGATAATTATGAATTTTATTATGGAGAGGAACTGAGCGAGGTAGCTAATCTTTACAAGAATCATAATCCTGATAATCTTGATTATGAGGAATTAATTGAAGAACTGGGCTTTGAAGATACGAACTACGGTATTGTAAGGACAGTAGGTGAACCGGAATTGAGACAGCGTGGCCCGGAATTTGGTTGATTTACAACCATGATATTTATATGGGCATTATTCGGATGATTAAAAACTAAAACTTGAAGGTTTCTTTTGAACATAGACAGGCGGTCTTTCTATCCGCCTGTCTATTTGCATTGTGAGAAAGGAGGTTTATCTCTTGTTTATTTGGGATTTTGTTCTTGGTACATTTATGGATCAGATGATCGAATGGTTCTATGGACAGCTAGTTGGATTTCTTTCTGATTTTTTTGCCTTAATGGGGAATATGGGCGTGGAGTTGTTTGCATTAAAATGGATAGAGTCCATCATCCTGTTCTTTTCTTATCTGGCCTGGTCCTTATATGTAACCGGACTTGTGGTGTCAGTGTTTGAAACTGGCATTGAGTACCAGTATGGCAGAGGAAACGTAAAAGACGCTGCCATAAATGCTATTAAGGGTTTTATGGCTGTATCCCTATTTACTGTTGTACCGGTAGAACTGTTCAAGCTTTCCATCAACCTTCAAAGTAGATTAACGACGGGGATCACTGGGTACCGAAGCGGCTTTGGAGAGCTTGCTAAAAATATTATTGCGGATCTTGGTAGTTGGTCAGAATTTAGCAGTGTGATAAGTGCTGGCATTTTTGGAGGGCTGTCTTCTATTACAAATCCGATTATGATGCTTTTTATAATTGTTATGATGGGTTATGCGGTGATAAAAGTCTTCTTTGCCAATCTCAAGCGGGGAGGTATATTGATGATCCAGATTGCCGTAGGCAGTTTGTACATGTTCTCCATTCCCCGTGGTTATATCGACGGATTTACCCAGTGGTGCAAGCAGATCATTGGCCTGTGCCTTACTACATTTTTGCAGGCTACTATTCTTGCTGCCGGACTTATGATCCTTAGAACTCAGGCCCTTATTGGACTTGGTTTAATGCTTTCTTCCGTAGAGGTTCCCAGAGTTGCCGGGGCTTTTGGAATGGATACAAGTACAAAGGCAAATCTGATGTCTGCCGTTTATTCTGCCCAAACTGCCGTTAATACCACCCGGACAGTGATACAGGCGTTTGCGCCGAAGTAGAAAGGGAGGGCTTATGAAATTAATTTACGTGGCATCTCCTTATGCAGGAGATATTGAAAAGAATACGGAGTTTGCCAGGAAAGCATGCAGATATGTATTGGAACAGGGACACGCTTTTTTTGCTCCTCATTTGCTATATCCGACAATTTTAAGTGAAAGTATACCGGAGCAGCGTCAGCTTGGAATTGAAATGGGACTTACGATACTTGCAAAATGTGATGAATTGTGGGTCTGTGGTGATATGATCAGCTTTGGTATACAGGTAGAAATTAAACTGGCAAAACAGCTTGGTATTCCAATCTGCTATGTTTCTACAGATCATATCCTCGGCATAAAGAAAGGTGCATATGCAATATGGGCAAGGTCCCGAACCGATAGCCCCCTTGCAGGACAATCTGGCTTTTTATGTGAGGGTAACAATATTTTGATTTTTCAGTCGCAGAATGACGCTGAGATCAAAGTCAAGGATATACGCAATCTATGCCTGAATACTTCCCCAGTTGCTGAATTTCAGTGCCTGACTTATCCTGCTAAGTATGTATCAGAGAGTCATATGCATCTGGAAACAATTCAAAAGTTGGACATGATTCCATCTTTTACGCCCAATACGTTTGAAGTCAAAAGTCAGATATATGGTGATACTGGTGGACATTGTATGGTTGGCACAGTGCAGTTTTATCTTCCTGAACTTGATAAATGTGTATGGATCAGCTGTAATGATGAATGTGTGATCATTTCTTCGGCGGATTCTACCTGGAATGAAGACGGGAGTGACAGTTGGGAAAGGTATGAGGAGGTCATGCTTTATATGACACCATTTGATCAGGAGATTCCAGAAGATGCCCGTCCCTGGCTCCCTATGATATATAAAACTTTGGAATATACCATTGAACAGGAAACAAAGTATTTAAATAATTATGCTTTTTCATTACCAGTAGCGTGGCTTCCCGAATCAATCAAGAAAAATGCAGATCTGGAATATCTCACATGGCTTCAGGCTGAGGGGAAAGAGGCACAGGTAGTAAGGGGAGGAAAGATTCAAATTGAAAAGAATTATCTTCAAAGGAATCAGAACACATTTAACATGAATGGTTCCATTTAAAAATAACACTCGGTTAGACCCTATAAAATAAAATGTGACAACAAAATAGAAAGGAAAATTAAATATGAAAAAAATAAGAAATGAACAAGAAAAGATTTCTGTTCCTGCTGTAATGAGTAACTGCACACCTAAAAAAACCTAAAACTAAGTCTGGGAAGTCTTTTTGATGGGATCGGAGGATTTCCTCTGGCGGCTATCCATAATGGCATCGTACCTATATGGGCAAGTGAAATCGAAACCTTTCCTATTGAAGTGACGAAAATAAGATTTCCAGGTATGATCCATGTTGGGGATATTACGAAGTTGAATGGAGCGGACCTGCCACCTGTGGATGTCATTTGTGGCGGATCTCCCTGTCAGGATTTGTCTGTAGCCGGGAAACGTGCCGGGCTTGCTGGAGAACGCTCTGGTCTTTTCATGGATCAAATCCGTATAATAAGGGAAATGAGGAAAGCAGATGAAAAACGAGACATACCAGATCACCTTGTTCGACCTCGATACCTCGTTTGGGAAAACGTGCCCGGAGCATTCAGTTCCGCAGAAGGCGAAGCTTTCCGGGCGGTTATCGAGGAGATCATCCGCATTAAGGACAGTACCTGTCATGTGCCTCGACCTCAGTCCGGGCGCTGGGAATCTGCTGGGGCTGCCATTTTGGGAAATGAATTCAGCCTGGCTTGGAGAGTATTGGACGCTCAATACTGGGGAGTCGCCCAGCGCCGTCGTCGCATCTACCTTGTCGCAGATTTTGCAGGACTCACCGCCCCAGAAATATTATTTAAGCAGGACAGCCTGTTTAGGAATATTGCGGAGAGCCGAAGCCAGGGGCAAGGACCTGCCGCCTCAACTCAAGGAAGCACTAATGATATAGGCAGGACTTGTCTGACTTCGTGTGATATACAGACAGATGAAAATGTATTATTAGCATTTGCTGCAAATCAACGCGATGAAGTTCGTGATTTACATGATATTGCGGGAGCAATACAGGCTCAACCCGGAATGAAGCAACAGACATTTGTGGCAGAGGCTGAGAAAATTAATGCATTTCATATTAACCAGAGAGATGAGGTAATCAATCTTGATGGTGTGTCAGGCGCTTTACTGGCAACCCGAAATATGCAGATGCAGGCTTTTATACCAGATCCGCTTATATGCCTGAATGATCATGGCGGAGAACGAATGGATATTACAGAAGAAGTAACTCCTACGCTCCGTGCAGGTATGGGAGGACATCCTCCTCTTGTAGCCCAGTCCAATTGTTTGGATGGAGAGAATATTCAGAAAAACAATGTTTTTACCTCTGAGAAGGGAGAACATGCACCTGCCAAAGCAGTTCCATCGGTAATCTGTCTCAACGATCAGGGCGGAAATCAGATGCATTGTACGGAAGAAATTACTGGTACACTTCGTGCCCAGGAACATGGGCATCAGCCATTAGTCATGGAAAATCAGCCAGTATTGTTCGATAACCATGCCAAAGACTGCAGATATACCGGACCACTAAATGTAGCGCCAACCGTGACATCAACTTATGGTACCGGGGGCAATAATGTTCCTTTGGTGGGCAATTCTGCTGCGTTTTTTCATTGTTCAAATGAAATAGATACAGTACAATCAGCAGACACTTGCTCAGACTGTAGCCAAATGGATATTAATAGGACCAATGAAACTAGTAAAGGGCATATGATATTCAGCCGTCAGCGGAGCGATGAATTTTCTGAGAATGGTGTGGTAGCGACACAGAGTGCAAGGCAGTATAAAGATGCAACTGATCTTGTATGCCAGCCATACCAGGAAACAGTTGGAACTATTGGTTACAGTGATCACAAGGGAATCAATAATCAATTTGTATCAGAGGACAAGTGTATTGTAGAAGGCAGGAACCTCATTCGCAGGCTTACTCCTTTGGAGTGTGAACGTCTGCAGGGTTTTCCTGACGGCTGGACTCTGATTCCAGGTGCATCAGACAGCGCAAGATACAAGGCGCTTGGAAATAGTGTGGCGATACCATGTGTGGACTTTGTCCTCCGGGGTATCGCTTATTTTTTACGGAAAAGTTATGAAGAACAGGAGGAGTTGCCATCATGTATATCTACCCGGACAATCTAACCGCAAAAGCCACGTTGTGGCTCTGGGATCTGCGTGACATTGGTATTATTGGCGTAGGACTTTTATTTTCTGTATTCGCCCTGGCCCAGTTTTATATTTTGTTCCCCTCTGTTATCACAGCTCTCTACGCATTTTTAACGATACGCATTGAGGACATCAATATCCTTGATTTTATTCATAATGCGGCAGCATTTTTTGTTTTTAAACAGCAGACCTATGAATGGAGGTCAAAGGAATGAACAGAAAAAGGAAACAGAATGAAAAAAATTCTACCCGCCAACTCATAGGCATTACGGATATCACCTTTCACAGTCTGGTGACCGGATATGGAGAGTTGGTGTTTTTTATGATCAAACCTACCAATATCAGTGTACTATCTGACAGCAGCATCAGTGCAAGGATATATGCTCTTATGAATGTATTAAAAGGGATTGCCGAGATTGAGATGCTTTGTTTGAACTCAAAAGAAAACTTTGAAGAGGTAAAGGCTAACTTAAGAAGCCGAATGGATAAAGAGCAGAATCCTGCAATTTGCAAGCTGTTAGAGCAAGATATGACTTCTCTGGACCGTATGCAGGTACAGATGGCTACAGCGAGAGAATTTTTAATTATTATCCGCTTGAACAATGAAAAGGAATCCGATGTCCAGCCGTACCTTTCCCGCATTGAGAAGAGTCTTAAGGACCAGGGATTTACAGCTAAAAAAGCAGGAGAAGCAGATATCAAACGTCTGCTTGGAGTTTACTATGAGCAGAACGTGACTACAGAGAAATACGAAGACTATGATGGAGAAAGGTGGGTTATCTTTGGGGAGTAAAGCCAAAAAAAATGAAATACCTGAGGCGGAATGTGTGAGGATCAAGGATTTTCTCGACATGATTGCACCGGGTATCATCAAATTCAATACGGATCACTTTATATGCGGCAACACTTTTCGATGCGTATGGGCGCTCAGAGAATACCCAACCAATACCTCAGAACAGGCTATTCTGCGTCATCTCGGAGAAAAAGATGGAGTGACCCTCCGAATCTATACCAGACAGGTAACTGCAGCAGAAGAGAGGAAAATCATTCATAATGCTGCCAACAAAAACCGTATGGACAGAAACAGTACCAATGATCTTCAACAGACAGTCACTGCGGAAAGTAACTTGCAGGATGTAGTAACACTGGTGTCATCCATGCATAGGAACCGTGAACCGCTCATTCACTGTGCAGTGTTTATTGAACTGACAGCACAAGATATGGATATGTTAAAGCTGCTCCAGACTGATGTACTGACTGAACTTGTTCGCTCAAAACTTAACGTGGATCGCCTAATTTTAAGACAGCAGGAGGGTTTTTTATCGGTAGGTCCTGCAGGAAGGAAAGTGTTTGGCAGCCAGTTTGAGCGTGTGCTTCCGGCAAGTTCTGTTGCAAATCTGTATCCCTTCAACTATAGCGGCAAAACAGATGCCAAGGGATTCTGCCTTGGCCGTGACAAATTTGGCAGCAATATCATTGTTGACTTTGATAAGCGTGATGATGATAAGACAAATGCTAATATCCTTATACTGGGAAACAGTGGACAAGGCAAGAGCCACCTCTTAAAACTCATTTTATGTAATGTACTGGAATCGGGGAAAAGCGTAATCGGATTAGATCCCGAACACGAGTATATCGACCTTGCAGAAAACCTTGGTGGATGTTTCATTGACTTGATGAGTGGTCAGTACCGTATCAATCCATTAGAGCCGAAAACATGGGATGAGGGGGGCAGTCCAGGTGATGAGGACGCACCCCTTGCATTTCGTCAGTCAACTAAACTCAGCCAGCATATCAGCTTTCTCAAGGATTTTTTCCGGTGCTATAAAGACTTTTCTGACCGTCATATTGATGCAATTGAGATCATGTTGGGTAAGTTATATGAAAAGTTTGGCATCAGTGATCGCACTGATTTTAAGACGATGGAAGCAACAGACTATCCGATTCTCTCTGATCTTTATGCGCTTATTGAAGATGAGTTCAAAGGTTATGATAAGTCCAGATACCAGCTTTATCCTCAGGAACTTCTGCAGGAAATTTTATTGGGGCTGCACTCCATGTGCAAGGGCGCAGAGAGCCAGTTCTTCAATGGTCATACCAACGTAACTTCCGACCGCTTTATTGTGTTTGGTGTCAAGGGTCTTTTGCAGGCCAGCCGAAACGTTAAGAATGCCCTGCTGTTCAATGTACTTTCTTTCATGAGCGACAAACTGCTGACGGAAGGAAACACCGTTGCCAGCATCGATGAGTTATATCTGTTCCTATCCAATTTAACTGCAATTGAGTATATTAGAAATTTCATGAAGCGGGTTCGTAAGAAGGACTCAGCTGTTATTTTAGCATCCCAGAACTTAGAGGACTTCAATATTGAAGGAATCAGGGAACTAACCAAACCGCTGTTTTCTATTCCGACTCATGTCTTTTTATTCAATGCTGGCAATATAGACAAGCAGTTTTATATTGATTCCCTGCAGCTTGAGGAAAGCGAATATAACTTGATTCGGTTTCCACAACGTGGCGTATGTCTCTACAAATGTGGCATAGAAAGATATAATCTTGTGGTCCAAGCGCCTGCATATAAGGAGAAACTGTTCGGAAAGGCAGGTGGAAGATAATGAAGGGAGGAAATGCTATAAACAGACTTCAAATACAGAAGAAAAACAAAGCGGGTATCATTGAAGATATTGGAAACAATCAAGAACCAGAATATGAGAGTCCGGTTGGGTTTGATAGTTGGAAATGGTGGTGGTGAGATGGCTGATCCAGGAACCTTGATAGCAATCACAAAAGCTGCTGCGGCTGCACTCTCAAATGAACGCATCCGAAAAACTACAGGCTGGATTATTGCAGCAGTTTTTTCTCCACTCATTCTTGTTATTGTGTTGATTTGTTCTCTGCTATCCGGCACAGCAATTCATAATAATTCAGCAGTGGATATGAGTTTTCATACAGGAGACATTTCCGCAAGTATGCCCGCGAATTATCAGGAGTATATCGTGGATATGCGGCATAGCTTTAGCCTCATAGATGGAACCATGGCGACAGTAAATGCACAAATGGAAGACGGTGACAGCCTTGACGAGTACATGGTCAAGGCTATTTTTTATTCTCTGTTCTTCGGAACTGATTCCCCTTCTCAAGTAGAATATCAAAAATATGTGGACAGCTTTGTGACTTATGAGGAGCATACCCGCACCATAGATAATGGTGACGGAACAACTTCGGAAGAAACCTATATGGTGGCCGTTCCTATTACCTCCCTGCCTACTATCTATAATAACATCAATAAGGTATTTGGCAGAGGCATCACTTATGAGAGCCAGGCCAATGCCAACGAAATCTATTATCGTGCCTTGTATGGCACTGGAGCACCAAACGAAAATGATGATTCTACCATGTGGGAGGATTGGAACCCAGATCAGCTTAATGATTTCTTTTCTGATTTGCCATCTGGTGAAACGGGTACAGAAGCGGTACGACTTGCCCTTTCCCGGTTGGGTGATCCATATTCCCAAGAACGGCGAGGGCAGGGAAGTTATACCGACTGCAGCTATCTTGTTCAGTGGGTGTATAGAAAACTGGGTATCATCCTTCCTGGAACAGCAGCAGAGCAGGGGAGATACTGTGTTGATCATGGGTTGACAATTTCCAAATCAAACCTTGCTCCTGGTGATTTGGTATTTTGGAGCTACAAACCAAACGGTAGATATTTAAATATCACGCATGTGGGAATCTATGCTGGGAATGGTAAGGTAGTTGACGCTTCATCCTCAAAAGGAAAGGTTGTTCACCGGGATATATTTGATTCTGGAAAACAGGTTCTGTACGGAAGGCCCTATGCAAAATCAGAAAAGTTATATGCACTCCGGAGTGGGGGCTAAGGATCATGTGGGTATTCAAGAAGTATTTCTATGCCAATATCTTTATTTCACATATTGGATAAGGGAAGGAGTTTTAAATATTTTTCACAGGAGAAATAACTGTTTTGAAATTTCTGAATATTTGGCTTGATTTCAGAGAGAAATTAGTTTATTGTGTGGTTGCGCACCGGAAAACCGGTTCAAGAAAAGGAGGAGATTATATGACAGATACAAAACTGAACATGCCCCAAACCGCTTCGCTGGAACCAGAAAAGCTTCTTGAAACATTGATGATAGCCAGGGTTGATTACATCCATCTAGCGGGCAAAGACGAAGAAGAGAGGGTGGTTTCCCTTCTGGATCAGGCACTCCCCATCATTACAAAAGCATGGGGACTTCCACAAGAGCATCTTGATGAAACTCAGAAAATTGTTCGTACTGAACGGGAAAACATACAACGTGGTGCGGAAACAGGTGAGTATGCACCATGCAGCCTTCCAAAAGAAAAGGTGCTTCAAGGAATGTATGGAGATGAGATCCTGCAAGTAATCTGGAGCCTTTTTGAAACAACGGCCCGCACCAATGATGCTGAAGAAAGAGATCATCTGGTGAAAACAGCCCACTTCCTTAGTGAATACTGGGATCTTCAAGAATGGGTTAAGAGATGAATTTTCAAAAGTGAAATCTGGCCCCGTCTAAAATAGGCGGGGTCTTTTCATGTTACGATATGGCACCAAAGTCCCGTAAAGGACAAAGGACCCAAAAGTTATAAACAGTAAAACAATATGGATAAAGAGGAGATTCAATATGTCACGCAGCATTTATGCTATTATCTCAAATGCAAGAACGTCATATTATCAAACAGAAAACTTCGGGAGTCTGATAGGGCTTCTTTCTCTGCTAGAGGAGGTTCATACTGCAAAGGAGAGGGTCCCATCACTCCTCGGCAGCAATGCAGAACGGCTGGTCCTGTACTCAAAAGAGAGGTTTCCGTTTTGTCCGAGCGGTTATTATCGTCTGTTTCAGCCGTTGGAACCTGGGCTATATTTGGAACAGCTTCAACAATTCTCAGAACAAAGTACGGAGGAACATCAGTTTATTCTTGATTATGATAGTAATTGTCTTTCAGTTAAAATGTGGCTGGGAACCAGGTTGATAAATCTTTGTGGGCTTTTGGATGACATCATCTCAGCTTACTCCGGTGCTTTGCGAAATAAAAATACCAGGTACCCATATCTTAATAAAAATGCTTTTGCAGCTGAACTTGAACGTATTTGTGAAGTCATCACCCTAAAGTCTGAGCAGGATAATGAACAAATGTCTGGAATGAATTTGCAACTTTAAGTGTTTAAACATGATGAAAGAGGATGGATTTTTAAGAAACTTTTCAATAAAACCTTGAAAAGGAGGAGTCTCAAGATGAAAAAAGAATCTGTTACCATACAGATGGAAACGGAAAAACTCCGTGCAGTAAAACGCTACATGCAGAAACGGGAGGCAAATCTGGAGCAGGAGTTATGCGACTATCTCCAGCGTCTTTATGAAAAATATGTCCCGGCTAATGTGCGGGAATACATTGATGAAAGTTCAGATAACGAAGTATTGTCAACCTCTTCTTCTAAAAAACAGAAAGAAAAAAATCAGATGACAGAATCCGGTCAGCAACAGGAGGGAACCTGATGAGTGAATATAGCTCTGTAAAACTACAGCTCAACCGTTATAAGTGGGAGGCACTGGAGCGAGTGATGGAAGAACAGGGAACAGATATTGAGACGGTTATGCAAGAGTATCTGATAGAACTTTATTCCGATCATGTTCCGGTGGCTGAACAGATGAATATTCGTCAACGGTTGGATGCGGAAGTCCTGGACCAGCAAAAGAGACATGGCACCAGAGAGGTGGTATCTGGCAAACGTCTCAATGAAAATGATATTTCTTTCAGTGATGAAATCATGAGAGAAATGGGGGCTCTTAACTTCTACATCAATACTGATTTTAGTGTAGATACGGTATTTGGTACAAACGTAGAAACGGTTGAAAATGATGACTGGCTGAATGTGTATGCCAGCTTTGACACTGTGTTCAGAGAGGTCTGCAACACACTGGACATTGTATTGCACCATGGCGATGGAGGAGAAGAATCTCTCAGCTACATGCTAAATGATGCAGAAAAAGAAATACTCCATGCGAAAATGGATGAATACTGCCAACAGCTGAATGGGAAATCTCTGGAGGAGTATTGTGATGAACTTTTGCAGGAACAGTGCCCTGGGCCGATGCTTACGATGGGATGAACCCTTGTCCCCACTGTTGCCCCCAGTTTGCCACCGTGTGGGCTTTTGTGATGCCAGGTGGCAGAATTACCCACAATGCAGATAAAAACCAGTTGTGAGGGTTTTGTGAAGGACGTTTGGAAACCGGATCGAAATTAAAGTATAGGGAAAACCAGGATATTTCTACGGTCGAAAAACAAGCAGGATAAAGCGAGGGGCTGTGAACTGCCCCTCACAATCACTGCGGACGGCAGTGCCGCCCGCATTTTACGGGGGATTTAAGGTATTATCGATACCGTATCTCATAATTTTTTCAACCGCCAAAGGTGCTATAAATGGTTTTTTGGCTCTTGTGGGTGCTGTAACTATCAAAATGTCTACGCATTGGGAACTTTGTGCAGTGCTGTTATAGGTGATCCATCGAAGAACAGGAGGAAGTAGCGATGAAAAAGACGGGTAGTGATTTAAAGCAGCGGATTACTGTGTGGCTTTACCCCGAAATGATTGCCAACATGGAATTGCTCATGGAGGCAAATAATATGAAGAATCATACTGAATTTGTTTCAAAGGCGGTGGATTTTTACATTGGTTATCTGGAAACCCAAAATGGGACAGCTTTTCTTTCTCAAACTTTATTGGGAGTTATCCAAGGTACATTACAGAATACAGAGAGCAGGGTGGCAAACAATCTGTTCCGGCTCTCCGTGGAAATTAGCATGATGATGCATCTGCTGGCAACAACATTGGAGGTCAGCGATGAAGAACTGCACCGGCTTCGAGGACGATGCGTCGCTGAAGTTAAAAGGACTAGGGGTAAAATCCGTTTGGATGATGCAGTAGATTTCCAAAGCCGCTCAGAGGATGAAGAATAATGGCACGTATTATTCTCAAGTGTCCCTACCTCAAAGGAGGAGAAAAGAATGCTGCCCATCTGAATAATCTCGTTAAGTACATCGCCACCCGCGACGGTGTAGAAAAAATAGAAAGCGGTCATAAGCTCTGGCACTCCACCAAAAAGCAAAAGGATCTGATAGCGCAGATACTCCGGGAGTTTCCCTATGCCAAGGATTTATTTGAATATGAGGACTACTGTAAAAATCCCAACCGTGGAAACGCCTCTGAATTCATTATCATTGTACTGGAACAGATTCTTGTAAAAATAAGTGGACGGAAAAGATATCTAGACTATATCGCAAACCGTCCCCACGTAGAAAAATTTGATAGTCATGGTTTATTCACAGCAGGTGCTGAGCCGCTGGTTTTATCGCAAGTTGCTGATGAAGTAGCCGATCATGCTGGGAATATATGGACGCCGATTATTTCTCTGCGTCGGGATGATGCTGCCCGGCTGGGGTATGATAATGCGCTTGCGTGGAAAGCTCTTCTTTCAGGAAAGGCAGTAGAACTTGCAGATAATCTAAAAATTCACCCTGACCATTTGAAATGGTATGCAGCCTTTCACAACGAGTCCCATCATCCTCACATCCACATGATCTGCTACAGCACTAATCCAAGAGAAGGCTATCTTACTAAACAGGGCATCAAGAAAATGAAATCCTCCCTGGCAAATGAAATTTTCCATCAGGAGCTCATTCCTCTTTATAGAGAAGGGACCCAGCGGAAAGATGAACTAAAAGAACAGGCGGCTGAATCCATGAGGAGCCTAATCTGTCAGATGAAAGGTGGTGTTTTACAAAACGACCGTATAGAGCAACTCATCACATGCCTTTCCGAGCGACTGAAAACGGTTAGAGGTAAAAAACAATATGGTTACCTTAAAGCAGACCTAAAAAATGTAGTGGATGAAATTGTAGATGAGCTATGGAAAGACAGCCGTATCGCAGAAGCTTACCGTCTATGGTGGGAGATCAGAGGCAGGATAGAATCCATCTATACGGAAACTCTCTCTGAGCCTCTGCCTCTTTCCCACTGTAACGATTTCAAAACTATCCGCAACATAGTCATTCAGGAGGCAATGTTGTTTGAGAGTATGACCTTTAAAGAAACGGAATCCGTGGAAACAGATATGCCTGAACTGGAGAATGATATGGAAATACATTCTTCTGATATGGGAGATGAAGACAATCAGGAACCGGCAGATGATTATGAAGAATGGCTCTCAAAGAATGATCGTTCTGTTGACAAGAAATTCGATGATTCGTGGTGGACGAGAGGCTACCAAAAGGCAAAGCAATATTTATATGGCGATGAGGAAGCCGAAATTTTGCGGGATTTTGAAAAAGCCCATGAAGTCTTCCTGGCAGAGGCAAAGAAAGATAATCCCCTAGCCATGTGCGACCTTGGACGAATGTCCAGCGACGGACTTGGCTGCGAAGCGAATGCTGACGTATCATACCTCTGGTATGAAAAGGCCCTTGCTGTTTTCCTTGCGGCTGAAGAAGAAAAACCGTGGAAGTACACCGAGTACCGCATCGGAAAACTTTATGCCGCAGGACTTGGTACGGAGCAGGACTACCTGCAGGCGGTGGATTGGCTCACCATGTCTGCGGATGAGAATTATAGGTACGCACAATATTCACTTGGTGGTTTGTATTACTATGGCAAAGGCGTAGAGCAGGATCATGAAACTGCTTTTAATCTCTATACCTGTTCCGCGAATCAAGATTTTCCTTATGCAAGCTTTGAACTTGGGAAAATGTTGCGGGATGGAATTGGATGTATGATAAATCAGAGTGATTCTGATCGCCGTTTCAAGGATGCCTTTCTTGGCTTTGTATCTCTTGAAGAAAAGAGACACGATGATAAACTCCAGTACCGTCTTGGGTGGATGTTGTTAAATGGTGTAGGTACTGACAAGGATAAAACCAGAGCAAAGATGTATCTCGAAAAATCGGCATCAGTGGGAAATACCTTTGCTTGCAACCAACTTGCCAAACTCATTCTTTCCGACGAGAAGTCACAGCCGCAGGAGGTGGAGAAAGCCCTCGGATATCTTTGGAGAGCGGTGGAGGCTAAGAATCCCTATGCTGCATATTTTCTTGGAAAGCTTTATGAAAAAGGTCAGAACGTTCCACAGGATATTGCTGAGGCGATGGGGCTCTATACCATATCTGCAGAACAGGACAATGACTTCGCTGCATACCGGCTCGGAAAGTTGTACCTTGGGGGTGAAAGTGTGTTGAAGGATGTGGAGTCTGCCATTCGATGGTTTACTTTTGCCGCAGACAAGAGGAATCAGTTTGCGGAATATGCTCTTGGAATTCTATACCTCAAGGGAGAGGAGGTTTCAAAGAATCTCCCGAAAGCTCTTGAATACCTGA
This sequence comes from Lacrimispora sp., assembly GCF_032078915.1. Lineage (GTDB taxonomy): Bacteria > Bacillota > Clostridia > Lachnospirales > Lachnospiraceae > Lacrimispora. The sequence goes on from NZ_DAMAUN010000007.1 coordinate 50,901, forward strand.
AACGGTCTTCTGACCAAGGAAACCAGTTTGCGCAGTATCGATTGGGTAAAATATATCTCATGGGTGAGGAGGTACTTAAAGATGTACAGACATCCCTGCAATTCCTGACAGATGCTGCCAGGCAAGGAAATCAATATGCGCAGTACATCCTTGGCAAATTATATCTGATGGGAAAAGATGTCCAAAAGGACAAGGATACTGCTGTTCGTTGGCTTAAGCTTTCAACAGAGCAGGGTAATATTTATGCGCAGTTTTTTCTTGACCATATGGACAGTTATAAAGATCCATCTATTATGCTTATGGGAACACGGCTACTACATCATATGAGCCGTGTTTTTTCAGATCATATGATGCCGCTAAAACCATCTAATCCCTGGATTGACCGAAAACGTCGCCTGAAGCTAGATGAGAAAAAACGTGCGTCCGGTCACGCCCAGGGAGATCATGAACAGACAATGTCATTATAACGATTGGAGGGTAACCATGAAGAAACAAAAAAAGAAAATTAAACAGCCATCCATCGATAGGAAACAATTGCAGCGTCATTGCCGTCTTATAAAAAGGACGGCTTTTTTCATCGCATCGGTAATCGCCATAAGTAGGAGGTGAGTCTATGGGCGTATATGTGCATTTTACGGATGAACAGAAATACCGTGCTAACAATGTTGATCTTGTGGATTTTCTCCAAAAGCAGCATGAAGAACTGCTTCCCAGCGGTCGGGATAAGAGACTGGCGTCTGACCATAGCATCACTGTACAGGGAAATAGGTGGTATGATCATTCGGCAGAGAGTGGTGGCTATGCGATTGATTTTGTCCAGAAATTCTATGGTCTCAGATTTTCGGAAGCAGTGACTATGCTGCTGGGCGGTGAACAAGGAAAGGCTTATCCGCCCGCTTTAAAAGAGAAGCAGGAACCCAAACATCCATTTGCCCTGCCTACCCCTCACAGTGATATGCGTCGTGTTTATGCTTATTTGGTAAAAACCCGACTTATCGACCGTGAGGTGGTCAATTACTTTGCCAAGAAAAAGCTCTTGTATGAAAGCTGTGAAAAATCCAAGGATGGTGTGAAAGAGTATCATAATGCAGTCTTTGTGGGCTACGATGAGAACGGAGTTCCCCGTCATGCCCATAAGCGAGGGCTTATTACCCAGGGGACTGGTTTTAAGGGCAACGTGGATAGCTGTGATCCTGCCTATAGCTTTCACTATGTGGGTGCTGGCAACAGCCTTTATGTGTTCGAAGCGCCCATTGATTTGTTGTCCTATATTGCATTACATTCTCAGAATTGGCAGAATCATAGTTATGTGGCACTCTGTGGAGTTTCGGAGTACGCCATGTTGAAGATGCTGGAGATGCATCCCCACTTAATCCATGTAGTGTTGTGTCTGGATCATGATGAGGCGGGGATCGAAGCAGCTGAAAAATATCAAGACCTTTTATCTGAAAAAGGGATTTCATGTGAAAGGGAGATATCCGTATACAAGGATTGGAACGAGGATATCAAAGCGAACCATGGCTTACCGGCTGTTCCCGCAGAAGAGCATCCCCAGCATTTGCTCAGGGATGAAATTTGCCAACAGCTCATGGAATCACTGAAGACGGCGAGGTCTGAATGCTCCGCGGATACCTTATCAGCTATGCTTACCAAGGCTCGTTCTTATTTGCATTGGGGACAATTTTCAGAGATGGGTGATTGTCTGCGTGAAATGTGCTGCCTCTCTGTGGCAGCGGCTGTGAGAGAGTACCGCCAAATGGATCACATCAAGAACGCCACCTCTGTGCAAACAAAGCTTATCAATGGATTCAGGGTATACGAAAATCGCGGACATTTAAAAACAAGGCTGGATTTATTGGAATCTGACATCATGGCCTTGCAGAGCCATGAACGTGTAAGGACCATCGGTGAAAAGGAAAATCTGGCAGAGTTCTATGAGCGGATTGCGGCCCAAAGTCTCAAGGGAGAGATTTTACTGGAAAAACATCGTCAAAAAATAGAGAAAAAACTGGAAGTAAAATTATCCATGTAAGTTTAAATAAAAAAATGTTATCTTCGCTTCTGCCATTTAAAGTTAATTCAGAAGAAGGAGGTACAATCATGCCATCTCAAGTTTATATTTTAATTGCAGCAGCTTCAATTATGTTTTTTGTTATTGGAGGCTTTTCTCTGTTGACCCATTATTATACCTTAGACGGAATAAAGTCCCGCACGGTGGGAAATGGTCAGCATGGTACCGCACGATTTGCTTCAAAGCAGGAGATTAAAAAAACCTATCGTCATATTCCATTTCAGCCAGAAAGTTGGAGGAGAGGAGAGAAACTTCCTACAGCAGATGATCAGGGGATTATTCTCGGAAGCATAGGGATAAATAATAGAGTCACAGCATTGGTTGACACGGAAGACGTCCATTGCCTTATGGTTGGTGCATCAGGTGTAGGGAAAACAGCCTTTTTTCTGTATCCGAATCTTGAATATGCTTGTGCCTCCGGAATGAGCTTTTTGACTACTGACACCAAAGGGGATATCTACCGTAATTATGGTACCATCGCCCGTGACTACTATGGCTACTATGTGGCTGTCATTGACTTAAGAAATCCTACACGTTCCGATGGCAACAATATGCTTCATTTGGTCAACACCTACATGGATCAATACCTAGCCGATGAGAATAATCTTGTGGCAAAGGCAAAAGCAGAGAAATATGCCAAGCTCATCTCCAAAACCATTATCAATTCAAGTGGAGAGAATTACGGACAAAACCAATTTTTCTATGATGCAGCAGAAGGGCTTCTGTCTTCGGTGATATTACTTCTTGCTGAGTACATGTCCCCTACTGAAGATGATGCAAAAAAGAAAGACAGTCGTCATATTGTCAGCGTATTCAAGCTGGTACAAGACTTGATGGCTCCAAGTAAAGTAAAGGGTAAAAGCCAGTTCCAACTCCTCATGGATAAGCTGCCGCCTGATCATAAGGCCCGTTGGTTTGCAGGAGCCGCCCTTAACTCGGCAGAACAAGCTATGGCGTCGGTACTTTCCACCGTGCTTTCTAGGCTCAATGCCTTTTTAGATAGTGAGATGGAGCAGATACTGTGTTTCGGTACAGCTATTGATGCAGAAAAGTTTTGTAATGAAAAATCTGCGTTGTTTATTATTTTACCAGAGGAAGATACAACAAAGTATTTCATGGTAAGCTTATTTCTACAGCAATTGTATAGAGAAATTCTTGCGGTGGCTGATGAAAGCGGGGGGAAGCTAAAAAATCGCGTCATATTTTATATGGATGAAATAGGGACCATTCCTCCAATTCAGTCACTTGAATTGATGTTTAGTGCGTCAAGATCACGCGGGCTACTTTTGGTACCTGCGGTGCAGTCTATTACGGGGCAGTTGGTAAAAAATTACGGAAAAGAAGGGTCAGAAATAATTATAGATAATTGCCAAGATGTTATTTTTGGTGGATTTGCTCCAAATAGCCAGACGGCTGAGGTGTTAAGTAAAGCCTTAGGGAGTCGTACTGTCATGAGTGGCAGTGTGAGCCGTGGCAAGAACGACCCCAGCCAGTCCCTGCAAATGATAGAGCGTCCACTCATGACCCCAGATGAGTTAAAGTCCATTCCGAAAGGAAATTTTGTTGTCATGAAAACAGGTACTCATCCTATGAGAACGAAGTTACGATTGTTCCTTGACTGGGGTATCGGATTCGGAGAGCCTTATACTATGGCAGAAAAGGCACACCGAAAAGTGGTGTATGCTGACAAGCAGACACTAGAAGAAAACATCGTCCGTAAGCATACAGCCTGCATGATGATGGGTGAAGAGACTGGGGAGATATTAGGAGGATCAACTGGGACAGGAATGTTTAACACACAAGTATCAGAACCTGCTGAAATACGTCGTCGTTCCATACTCAAAACGTAAAGGAGTATTTTTATGAGCTATTTCAATCATATTTATTCGGCATCGCCCGATGAGCTTCCTCACCGGGCGAGAGTTGTTTATATGTATCTTCATGACCGTACGGGAAAGAAATCGGACTGTTGGCCGGCAATAAAAACCATTTCTTCTGATTTGCAACTTTCTCGCAGCACAGTCAAGCGTGCTTTAAATGATCTAGTTAAAGCTAGACTCATTGAAAAGGAACCACGATACCGGGAGAATGGGAGCAAAACTTCTAACCGATTTATTTTAAGAAAATAGTAGCCAATACCAAAGCAAAAGACATTGTTCCCATCAAGGAGATATTCTGCTTTTATTCTGGACCGAGGTGTGGTTCATTGTGGACCAACCCAGACCTCTCACTTTAATAAATTTTAATACAGAAAAAAAGTAATAAATTATTATCCAGCAGGTGAATGAGTCATAACGGTAGACGATTCGGAGAAGTCATTGAATGATGGTATAAACTTCTGAATTTATGTGAGATATGTAAAACAGGTATAGTAGACCGGAGCGTGTTTTATTATATCGATTATTTACTGTTTTTGAAAGTCTTTTAAGTTGATTGCTTCTGTTAAAAACTAGGTAAAATTAAGGCGCCACGGGAAGGGGGGCGGACATAAAGTTGGACTTATATTGATAATCAAGGTTACGTCTATATTCCACTGGACTCAATCCTCAAAGTGAAATCTTTAATTCAGGATATTAAGTAATATATCTTTTTTCTCTCCCCCCTACATTAAGTGTTAGTGTGGGGGGAATTGTTTTGGTGGATTAATCATCAGCTTTCTTTAGGTACTTCGTACCCCAAAGTGACATTTCATAAAATATCGGTAACATTTCACCCCCCATCTCAGTAAGGCTGTATTCTACACGAACAGGCATTTCATCATATTGTATACGTTTTATGATAGACTTCTCCTCAAGATTTTTTAGAGTATTGGATAACATTGTGTTGGTAATTCCTTGTAATTGTTTCTTTAATTCTCCAAAACGAATCGTTTCATATTTCTCTAATTGGTAAATAACCTGTGCAGTCCATCTGCCATTTAGAAGTTCCAGTGTTCTTATAACAGGACATTCTTCAACATCCACCATAAGCTGTGGCATAAATGTCTTTATTTCTTCTGTTGTCATAATAATTCCTCCACTTTGGTACGGAATAACGTACCATGTATAAAAAAACTGCGTACTTGTTAATGAATTAAATATTGATATAATGATACTTGGTATTAAAAATATATCATATATTAAAAATAAAATAAAGAAATAAATTTGTTAAAATTAATAATTCAAGTTGTGTAATAATAAGTGCGATGTATTTAGGGAAATCTGTAAAATAAATCATCATGAGAAGTGCATATTAAATATTGTTAGTAGTTAAATGGAGATGATTGAAATCGGTGATATACTGGTATTTGAAGGAAATCCATTAACATATATGTTTAAGTTGCGAGAAATGAATGCTGAGAAAACAGATGTTATAGTAACAGAATACACAAGATACAAAAATAAGGTTTATTAGATAGTTATACTATCATAATAGTATTTCAATTAAAAAAACAATTAGGAGGAAAAACAATGGCAACAGAACAACAAAGACAGGAGATATTACAATTACACAACCGTCGTTATGCGGCAAAGACTTTCGATCCTGAAAGGCATATCGCAGATGAAGACTTAGATACGATCTTAGAGGCAGGAAGACTGTCCCCTAGCTCCTTTGGTTATGAGCCTTGGAAATTTGTAGTGTTAAAAGATGAGACTGTACGTCAGAAGTTCAAAGAAATTGCACCTGGAGCGATGAATGCTATTGATGGAGGAGCTGAAATAGTATTGATTCTTTATAAGAAAGATATTACTTATAATTCTCCATATGTGAAACATATTGTTGAGGATACATTAGGACTTGAATTTTCACCAGAATCACAAGTAAGCCAGATATTTAAAGCATTTCAGGAAGAAATGATGGTATTATCAGATGAGAAGGCAGTTAATGAATGGGCACGTCATCAAGTATATATTCCACTTGCCAACATGATGATAACAGCAGCATATCTTAATATTGATTCATGTGGAATTGAAGGAATGCTATTTGAGCCAGTAGAAAATATACTATCCGAGTTAGGTGTTATGGACAGAGATGAATATGGTCTTGCTTGTTTATTAGCACTTGGTTATCGTAAAGAAGATATCAAACCAAAATTCAGAAGACCATTTGCCGAAGTAGTTACTTTCATTTAGTTATATTTTTATATATAAGTTAATAATGAATGTTAGGTATAAATCCAACAAAGAAATAACCGAAGATGATCTTCGGTTATTTCTTGTTGTAGAAAATGCAGCACCTGTTGGAATGGCAGATAAAACATAAGACCCACGGCTGAGGTTAAACATATCCGCAGTTGTGGGTCATTAATATTTTTGAAAAAACAGCATTTGTTCAATATCTATTTTAGCAGCGCCATACTTAAAAGCCATAGATAATCAACAAATTTCTATTTTCGTTTATTATTGGACGAAACTTAATTATCGCTCATTGAATAATCAACGGTTGTAAAATAAAATATTAACATGATGCATTGAAATTGTCAAACAGCTAATCTTATTATCATGAATGGTAAAGTAGAAATGCTTTAAATTTGTGAGAAAACATTTGATTTTAGTATAACTAGAAAAGGAGAAAAAAATTATGGCAGAAAAAACAAATCCAATGAATATGATGAAACAGAAATTAACTATGGGGAAATATGTAATGTCAGACAAACCATGGTCAGAAGTAAAGTTCTTTGAACAGATTATGTTGGACGCTTTAATGAAGCATGTGTTTGGTTTAATACAATACGGAATGACTGATTTTGGAGAAATTGTGGATACAATAGGTCATATGAAGTCGGATGATGAAGAGGGTTGGATAGATGCATGGTCCAACAGGGGAGATAAGCTGAAAAAGAAAGCAGAAGAAGCAAAAGCAAAGGGAAAGAAAATTTCTGCAAGTCAGGAATACCTGAGAGCTTCTAGCTATTATCGGATTGGCCTTATGTACTTTAGCAAGCCGGAAGATCCACGTATGAAAAAATACAGTTTAGAAAGTCGTGAGTGTTTTGAAAACTATTTAAATTTATCCGAATATCCGGGAGAATATATTGAAATTCCTTATGAAGATACTTATTTGCCAGGACATTTTTATCGTTCTCCAGTTGCAGGAGAAAAAGCTCCATTACTGATTATTACGCCAGGACGTGATACATGGGCAGAAGATACGGTGTGGGTATATGACATGGCTTTAAAAAGAGGAATACACTGTTTAGTGTTTGATGGGCCAGGTCAGGGGTTTGCATTACGTCTGCAAGGACTTCCTTTCAGACCAGATTGGGAAAATGTTGTGACTCCAGCTGTGGATTACGCAATCAATATCCCTGGGGTAGATGCAGAACGTATTGGTATCATGGGCATAAGCTTTGGTGGTTTCCTTGCTCCGCGAGCTGTTGCATATGAAAAACGTATTAAATTATGTATTACGGATCCAGGGAACATGGATTGGGGAAGTGGAATAGCCGAGAATCTGGGGAAAATAGACAAAATACCTAATATCATGGTTCCTCAGTCTTTAAAGACAATGATAGCAGACTATGCATGGAAACAAGGAGTTCAAAACGATGTAAAGGCTGTTGTGGAAGAATTACAGAAATATAATAATACGAATATTATCGAGAAAATTACTTGTAAGATGCTGGTTCTGGATGGGATAGCAGAAGTTACTTATGGAGAGGCGGAGCGTTTGTTTAAAGCATTGAAATGCCCGAAAGAATATATTTTATTTGATGATGAAACTACAGCACAGAATCATTGCCAAATGGGAGGATATGCAATAGCTTCAGAAACTCTGTTTGACTGGATTGAAGATAATTTGTAGAATTAAAGAATATTTTATTAAAAAACAAAATTTTAACAAAAAAGAATGCTTTGTTCCTTAAGAACCAAACTCTAAGTCATGGAAAATTGGGCATGAAATAATGGAATAGGTAGTAAAGATGCTGGACATTTAGTATTTTAGTGTGATGTTGAAAAATAAAATCACAGTAATCCCCAGGCTATCGTTGGTAGTCTAGGGATTACTGTCAAAATAAATATTTCACAAACGCTGACCTTAGCTTTGAGAGGTAAACAGTAGCATTTAGATTTACTACAAATGAACTACGAGTGTATAGGAATGTTTCTATCTCATCTGCTGGCATTGAACGCAGTTATAGAAGTAGTACGGGCTGGTGATGCGGTGAAAGGTTTTGTGGTAGTTACAGATGAAATTAGAAATCATGTCAACGGTTCAATAAAGGCGCCAAAGGAAATTGTGGAAATCATAAATAAAACTACAGGATTGTCAACCCTTACAGTAGATAATATCAGTAAGGTAAACAAGCTTGTCAAAGATCGGTAGGCCGCATAGGGCATAATGCAGAAAGCTTTTGTCAAAATCAGGCTTTTTCATGAAAGCTTAGTTGAAAACTTCCAGCAGGCAGCCCGGGTAATGAATAACATAAACAACAAATCAAAGGCTATGTCAGCCCAGACTCTTAATATCGCTTCGGTGGTAGAGGAATCTGAAATAAGCGCTGAATAAATGTCTGCAATGGGAGATCATCAGCTTGCCTCCATGGAGATGATGGTCGGGTTGTCAAAGGAATTGTCTTATCTTGCTGATGAATTGAATGTAGAGATACATAAATTCAAAATAAAATAGAGGTATTAATTACAGAATAAATGTTTATAGGATTTGGATGTCTTACGCCCATGACTGGCAGTAGCGCTAATAATTCAATTAAGTAGCTAAAAGAACGAGATGAAAAAATACAGAATCGTTATTCCTTATTAATTCTATACATTAAAATAATTCGAGAAATAAAAAAACAGGAGGTATTAACTATGCAATATCTTAAAACTGAGGAAAATGGATTAAAAGTTTCAAGACTTGGACTCGGATGTATGAGAATGTCCATGTTTGGCGGACCAGCGGATGAGAAGGAAAGCATAGCGACTATTCACGCCGCCCTGGATGCAGGCATCACTTTCCTTAATACGGGTGATTTTTATGGTACCGGTCATAACGAAATGCTGATTAGTGAAGCGATTAAAGGTTATAACAGAGATAAAATCTTTATTTCTGTCAAGTTTGGGGGCTTGGTTGCCCCGAATGGTATACCTTATGGTATTGATTCGAGACCTCTGGCGATAAAAAATTATCTTACCTATTCACTTAAACGGCTGGGTGTGGACTATATAGATCTTTATGAGCCTGGAAGAATTGATCCGGAAATTCCCGTTGAAGAGACCATAGGAGTAATCTCAGAGATGGTCAAAGCAGGTTATGTGAAACATATTGGAGTTACTGAAGTTGATGCAGAAACCTTACGGCGGGCTCATTCAGTTCATCCGATAAGTCTGGTAGAGTTAGAGTATTCACTTTTTAAGCGTAAAATTGAAAAAGAACTATTGCCGACAGCCAGGGAACTGGGAATTGGCGTTGTAGCGTTTGGCATACTGTCGCACGGATTGCTCTCGAAAGAGCGATTACAGGAACTGAGAAATCGTTCTCCACATTTTTATGGAGAAAATTTAGATAAAAATATTTTACTTCTTGAAGCCTTGCGAGAAATTGCGGTTGAAAAGCAAATTACTGTACCGCAGCTCCTTACTGCCTGGGTATTATCTCAAGGTGAAGATATTATGCCACTCATTGGTGCAAGAAAAGTGTCTCAGCTTCAGGAGACGATGGGAGCTGCGGATGTCAGTCTGAGTGAAAGTGATCTTGCAAGGATTGAAGATGCCGTACCGGCGAATGCGATAGCAGACAGTAATATAACAATAAAATTTAAAAATGGATTGATAGTTCATTAAATGAAGAGAAATTAATCATTAAAAAAAGGAGTAACAGGCATCGACTTACTGGCTAGCTCGTAGATGTTCTTTAGCCAGTATGATTGTTTCGGTCAAGGGTTTGCATTAGGGTCCAACAACATTCCAGTTTTCGATATTAATGTGTGGGGCATGCTCGCCTCGATGAAGCATGAGATTCCCGTACTGCTCAATAGCGGCGGTGGAGCAATTATAAATACGAGTAGTGTTGGGGGCCATGTAGGAACACCTGGTTCCTCGGTTTATGTCGCGAGCAAACACGCTGTGGAAGGCCTCACCAAGTCCGCGGCGCAGGAGCTTGCAGGGCAAGGCATCCGTGTGAATGCGGTTTCCCCTGGGCCTATCGTCACCGACATGCTGGACCGTTTTGTGGGCGGATTGGAAAGTGGTGTCGGTAAGCATTTGAGCGCGAACATTCCCGTTAAACGTCTCGGACAGGCTTACGAGATTGCCCAACCCGTGCTCTGGCTTGCCAGTGATGCAGCTAGTTTTATCACTGGCCAGAGCATTCTCGTTGATGGCGGTCTTATAGGTCACTAAGTCAACGACGATCCACTTCAAGACTGGCAGCTAGACGTTGAAGAGGGTGCGAGCTTTCATCCGCCTATCTCGAGTGATAAACGTATTCAGGCCTGATTGAATCAAGTGCGGCATGTTTAACTATAGTAGTTGAAGGAATTTACTAAATATTGGTATGATGATTATCTTTTGTAATTTTGCAAATTAGGAATTAATAATAGTAATTAGCAAAATGATAGGAAGTCTAAAAGATAAGGTAAAGCTTCTGTAGAGTAGGCATGGAGTGTGATGTTCCGGTCATTGATTTACATAGCTATTGTTTTCGGCTCTTATGTGATATGGGTGTGGATACCAGCAAAAATTATTTTAATGATACGACACATACCAATGATTATGGAGCACTTAAGATGGCGGATTCTTTTGCGGAGGAGATTATAAAGCAAAAAATAGAACTGCTTTACAGTTCAAATACAGCGGCTTACGTCTGAACAATGGAATCCGGATCTATCATTAAGGCCGGCAGGAGCTGTTTCCAGTGCAGAAAAAGAAAAGCAACCGATTTTATCTATTAATTTACCGGAACTTCCCTATGAAGATTGTCAGTGCATTCCACAGAAAGAACTATTGAAAGAAGCAATGGCTATGGGGCTGTTGGATCCATGTATTAAATTCTTTCATCCATTTGAAGAAATGCCCAGAGGCCAGTTCCTATATTAGCTTTTAAAGGCAGTAAAGAGTTTTGGAAATTCTGTATATGACGGAAGGTATTGTTATATCTATCGGTATGAATTTAATGCAAAGCTAGTGCAGACGGTATTGGATGAAAATCTCATTGATGAGAACACTATTCTGGATGATAAATTTCGTCCAAATGATTTTCTGTGCGAAGGTGAACTTGTCAGTTTTGTGATGCGTGCAGTACATAAACCGGAGGAACGGAATTTAAATATAGAGCAGTGCGAAGCGAAGGCGTTTCGTGAAGGGGGCTTGTGGTAAGGATATCAGCGTGAAAACTGGGTGAACCGGTTACAGAGCGTTGTAATCTTGGCTTGGTTAATGAAAAGGTTGGTAAGCTTATGATTATGCCAGCGTTCATTCTCCGACACGAGCCATTCGTAATGCGCCAACTGCCTTGCAAGTATTATGAAGCTTTCCGGTGAATTCGCACACAAGGATTTCTTGAAACTTCTTCTCGGCTATGAGTATGAAGTGAAGAAAGAGGAAATGTCTTTGGATAAGTGTGTGAATAATCAGGTACCAAGAACGTTTATTTAACATACCTACGAGGAGGCAGCGGTACTAGTTCAGAACTCGTGAAATATCTTATTCCGACAGTGTTCCATATTTTTGAAAAAGGAGGTCATGGATTGGCTTTGGCTAACAGTGTATTTGGTATCGAATTGGCAAGCGCAGGAAGGATAGAATTATATGAAGTACGAACAACTGCAATCTATGAGAATAGAGTGTAAAGTATAAAATGTAAGATACGGTTTTTCTACATTTGACATACTATTTCTCTGTGGGGAAGATGGCATGGCATGAAAGGAAAACGTATTAAAAGGCCTCGAACCAGGTACTTATGGTTCGAGGCCTTTTAATACATTTTTTAGAAGAAATTTAAAACTTGGGAAAAAGGTTTTTAATTGTGTTTGAAATAACGTTGATGATAAGTTCAGTATCTTCATGTGAATCATAACGCAAAAGAGAACCGGAACCTGAAAAAATAAATTTCAACTTAATTTCATTTTCATGTGTTGCAGGTATTTGGTGACATGATAGAACTTTAGCTGCTAAGGCGCTGCAAAAATAATACTGTGCGCTTTGATTGAATGGTATATTTTGCTTTGAAAAGAAAAGATCATTCATAAAGATAGATTTCTGGATAGAGCGCATGACTAGGTTCCTAGAGAATTTATCAGGTTCAGTAAATATTTGATTCATGAAATCAATTTCATCAACTATTTTATTTAGATGTTCTTTTAGGGCATTCTGATATAAATCGTAGATATCTGTATAGTGTAAATAGAAAGTCCCTTTATTAATTTCTGCTTTTTGTGTTAGTTCTGTGACAGTGATTTTATCAATACTCTTTTTTTGAAGTAACTCTAATAAAGCATTACTAATTGCACGTTTCGTTTTCATAACTCTTAAATCAATTTTCGGGTTGTTTTCTTTTGACACGCGTGATGTTTCATTATTTGTGTTCATTCTAAATCCGCTCCTAATAGTAAAAGCAATTGATAATCAACTGATTTGCAAATCCGTTGATTATTGAACGATATATAATTATCGTTCATTGAATAATCAACGATAGTACAATAAAATATTATCATGTAGCATAGAAGTTGTCAAACAGTTAATCTCATTATTATAAATGGAAAGGAAAAATCTTATGAGTAATATTTTAATTAAATTTATAAAGCAACTTAAAGGAGATGTGCATAACGATGTAGATAAATGTCTGTATTGCGGTAAATGTGCAAAGAAATGCCGCCCCAAAGCAATTACCGTGAACCATCAGACAAATGAGTGGATATGGAATACGGAAAAATGTGTAAGATGTGGTCATTGCGTTGACGCATGTCCAGCGAAGAGTTTATGCCTAAGGAAGTAAAACAAATCAAGAGTATATTAAGAAAGGAAGGTATTATGGAAAATATTATATTTTGTTTTTCGGGAACAGGAAACAGTCTGGCAGTTGCACAGGATTTTGCGAAACAAACAGGCAATACGAAAATCGTTTTGATTGCAGATATGATGAGGGAAGAACTAATTAACCTGCCATATGAGCGGAGGGGCATCGTATGTCCGGCTTATTTTAGCAGTTTATCACCAATTATTGAGCAGTTTGTAAAAAGTTGGGTCTCCGTAAAGCAAAATATGTTTATGCAATGATCACTGCCGGAGCGCTCCAAGGTAGTTACTTTGAGAGATTGAATGGATTAATCGCGGAGCAGAGAGGCCATCTTGATGCAAGTTATAAGTTGCAGATGCCAGGCAACTATATTGTTTGATAATGAAACAACTGCACAGAACCATTGTCAAATGGGAAGATATGCGATTGCATCAGAAACTCTGTTGGACTGGATTGAAGAAAATTCGTAAGAACAATGAATATTTTTAATAGGTTATTACTGAGGACCTGGGGGATATTCAGTAAAACTTTGAAAAATAGGTCTTAAGAATTATGAAATTTTCAAAATGGAGAATAAGTATAAGTGCTTCTTGATGTGCCATCGGAATGACAAGTATCTTCTGACAGATTTAAAACAGCTATGGGACCCTAAAATTCATAAGGTGTTGTTAGTAAAGGAAAAAAAGTCAGTTTAGAATGACCTACAGAGTTACATGAAAGATAGGAAGATCCAAACCATTATTTATAATTGACTAACACTCATTTTTGGTATTTACCAAGAAAGTAACTTAACCAATATTTAATAGGAAACCAATAAAATAACATTGACTGAGTTCATTCAATAATGTATACTATGTTCAAATTTTGTAAATAGTTTTACATGACTAGTATTACGAAAACAGTTCTCGAGAGTCCTCAGGAGATTATAAATACCGGAAGAGTACTGTTTTCTAAAATGGATTTGAAAAAATCAAAATAACATGCGAGACATTCGTAAAGGATGGAACGGCAGAAATGAATTGAATTTGTAATCTTTTTTGACAGAGTTGATAAAATTAAGAAACCAGTTGGAATTCTAAAATAGAAGGAAGGTGAGCCAAAGTTCATAACAAGAACTTTGGGAAAAAATGAATGTAGCAAAAGGTGTAGAAACACTGGAACTGACGATGGATATGATGGGGTATCATACTAAAATTTATCCAACACTCTTATGGGATAAGGAAACGGTAATCTTAGTTGATGCAGGGTTAGCTACCAGTTTATCGGAAATTCAGAAAGCTATGGGTCAGACTGGTGTCCCATTTAGTGATCTTAACAAGATAATCATAACTCATCAAGACCTTGATCACATTGGCGGCTTACCAGAAATGTTGAAATCGCTTAATTATCAAGTGGAAGTACTGACCCATGAAGAAGAGAAGCCATATATCCAAGGTGATAAGCCTTTAATAAGAATGAATTCGGAAAAAATAACGAAGATGTTGTCAGCTCTCCCTGACGACCGACGACAGCAGATGGAAAGAACGATCAAGGAAACCAAGCCATACGAAAAGGCCAAAGTTGATAAGACGGTTAAAGATGAAGAAGTTTTACCGTACTGCGGAGGTATTACTGTCATACACACGCCGGGTCATACGCCAGGTCATATTTGCTTATATCTTAATCAAAGTAAAACACTTATTGCCGGAGATGAACTCGATGTCACTGAAGGTCAATTATTTGGGCCCAGGCCAGGATTATCGGTGGATGAAACTACAGCTTACAATTCTATCAAAAAACTTACTCAATATGATATTGAAACTGCAATTTGTTATCATGGAGGAATATATAAAGACAATGTAAATCAACGTCTTTTAGAGTTAGCTAAAGAATTGTAAGGGTAAATATTAATTAAAACCTCTCCCGGCAATTTGAGAGAGGTCTCAATTGTTCCTATATATTTCAATATTTCCTCATTCCGCCGAGTGGTGCTCATGTGCAGACTTTCCGGATATGGAGGCAAAAGAAGCCGAAAAGAATACCCTATATTTCGTAAAGGAGTGAATGAAAATGACATTATATGAAACGATTTTTGTACGGAGACAGGTGAGAAAATATAATAAAGCTCCGTTGGAGAAAAAAACACTGGAGAATATTCTTCAGTATGCTACAGAAGCTGATCAGCTTGTCGGTCAGTATGCTAAGTTTGAGATTGCTTCTGCCGACGCAGTAAATAACGGTCAATCTGCCCCCTATTACTTGTTAAGCTACTGTGACGACAGCAATGCAGCCTATGCAAATGTGGGTTATGTATTGCAAAAAGCAAATTTATATATTCAAAGTATTGGTCTTGGAAGTGGCTGGTTCATGAACCCGAAGCCCAAAGATAACAAAGGAAATTATTGTATAGCTCTTGCCTTTGGCGGAACGGATATTCCTGTAAGAAAAAATCTTGATGAATTTAAACGGCTGCCTGTTAAAGAAATCAGCCAGATAGATAATGCTGTCGCGAGGGCCGTACGCCTGGCCCCATCTGCTATGAACTCGCAGCCGTGGAAACTAAACTTTGAAGATGGAAAAATAATTATTAAGGATTTGGGGCGTGGCATAATGCGTGTAATGTTGCGTAATAAGTTAAACAAAATTGATATAGGAATTGCAGCCAGACATGCCGTGACAGCCCTAGAGCAGGACGGAGAAAAGGTAACCGGCATTATTCCAAAAACAAAGGGAAAAGAGTTTAAAGTAGAAATATTGTATGAACAGCAGTGATTTGTGATTGTCAAGATCCCCCCATCAAGGAGAGCGAAAGGAGAACACTATGAAAACGGCTATTATTTATCATTCAGAGCATCATGGAAATACAAAAAAAATATTGGATGCAATAGTAAGACAAGGCGATGTAACTTTGATTGAGGCATCCAGTAATCAGCATACCGACCTTTCAGAATATGACCTGATTGGTTTTGCATCTGGCAATTACTATTCAAAATTCCATGATAGCGTGCTGCAATATGCAGAAAAGAATCTTCCAAGTGGAAAAAAGGTATTTCTAATATACACCTATGGTGCAAAAGAGCCTCGTTTAGACACAATCAAGCAAATTACAGATTTAAAAGGAGCACAGATGATGGGCACTTATGGCTGCCTTGGCTTTGACACATTCGGGCCATTTAAGCTTGTAGGCGGCATAGCAAAAGGGCGTCCCAATGAAGAGGATATAGCGGGGGCAATTAAATTTTTTATGGATATTAGTAAGATTTAGAGGGATTTGATGAAAAAGAATAATGGTTAAGTTTTTGCGAAGAGAGGTGTCATGATTAAATTGCAAAGCAAAACTTCAAGAATCATAGTTGATGTATTTATGTTACTCTTTCTCATTCTTTCTTTATCTGGATGGGTTGGCAAAGAAGTTTTTCATTACATTGCCGGATCAATATGCTTTCTGCTTTTTGCTGTACATTTATATATAAATAGGAAATGGATGTCCTCAGTTAAAAAGGCATATAAAACAGATAAATTGGAGAAATCAGTAAAACAGCGATACA
Source organism: Lacrimispora sp. (assembly GCF_032078915.1). Lineage (GTDB taxonomy): Bacteria > Bacillota > Clostridia > Lachnospirales > Lachnospiraceae > Lacrimispora. The sequence goes on from NZ_DAMAUN010000007.1 coordinate 67,434, forward strand.
GGGTTAATCAGTTTTTGATTGTAACTTGGACCCTTACTTTCATTTCGGGGATTCTTGCCATGATAGGCTATATATTTGAAATAAAAAGTTTGATTGCTTTATTTGGCGGACATCATGGATTGCATGTGTTTTTCTCCCGGTTAGGTTTAGTAGCTATTATTTGCCATGTCATACAACATGCTAAACAAATTGCGTTATATATTAAACTTAAAAAATCAATAGCATTAGTAATTGGAGCAGCAATGGCAATAATTGTAATAGCAGCAAGCTATTTTTGGATAAGTTTTTTCCCTAGCCCGTTTGCGAACAGTGTTTCAACGGAGAAAATATCCACAGGTATGGTATCCATGACGGGAGACAGCGATGTTTTAGTGGCTTATTTTTCTCTGGCCGGCAATAGAGAATATTCATCTGATGCGGTGGACGCAGTTTCTTCCGCCAGTCTAAAAGTACAGGATGACCAGGTGCTTGGTCATGCGGAGATACTGGCGTTGTCGGCGCATGAGGCGACAGGCGGTGATCTTTTCTTTATTGGGGTCAGTGAAAAATATCCTGAAACCTATGGCGATACAATGAATAGACACCGCAGTGAATTTTTTGAGAACGCCCGCCCTGAGCTTATTACCCAAGTAGAACGTATGGAAGGTTACAATACGGTTGTTTTAATTTATCCCAATTGGATGGGCAGATTGCCGCAGGCAGTTCTTACTTTTCTTGAGGAATATGATTTTTCTGAAAAGAAAATTATCCCAATTGTGACCAGTCAAGGTCTCGGACTTGGTTCCACTCCTGAGCAGATTACATCCGCTTGTCCGGACGCATCAGTCATAAACGGGCTTTCAGCGAGAAATGAAAATGCCGTCAGTGAGTTCTTAAAAGAAGTAGGAATTGCGAAATAAAAGAAGTAGGATAAAAGAGTTTAAGTACAAATATCAAAATTTTCAACCCAAATACGAATAGGAGAAAAAACATGACATTTACTGAATTTAAAATACTATTCAAGAAACATCAAGGATGTATTACGGAAGTGAATCATCACTTTTCGGACTATTATACGGCTAAAGTGGCAGTTGAAAAGGGCTTTACGTGGGCAGCAGGTGAATACGCCTATTTCACTCTAAAAGACGAGAGAGTTAAAGGAAGGCCATTTAGAGAGTTATCCATTGCATCAATACCTGAAGACGGATATGTACTGCTTGGATTCAGAACTGGTGAAACGCCCAGTTCATACAAGCAGTTTATCATTGATCATGGAGTTAATGCAGAAATAAGTATCAGAGGCCCTATTGGTGATTTTAAGCTGAGAGATGACAAAAGACCGGTGGTTCTGTTTGCGGCTGGTGTAGGTATTACACCGATTTTCTCAATTTTGAAATCAATAAGAAGTAATCAGCAAAGGGAAGTGTATGTAGTCTACCCTTCATCTCAGCATCACCTTTTTAAGAAGGAAATTGACAGTATCGCTGATAAGAATCCGAAAATTCATTTATCATATATGCATAAATCTGAAGAAGCGCAGGCCAAACTTACCGAGTTGGCTAAAAAGCTTGGAAATGAAGCATATTACTATACTGCTGGATCTGGCCGGGTTATTAAGAGCATCAGGAACTTGCTGAAAGGATTAGGGATTCAAAAGAACAATATGCTGAATGACCATTTTGAAGGATATAAATAACAGCAGAAGTTATATACACAAGGAGGCAATATTATTGATAAAAATACTCAAATACCTCAAAACGAAGGAATGGCTGATGGCAGGCATTAGTCTTATTTTCATCATTGTACAGAGTTGGCTCGACCTTAAGCTCCCCGATTTTATGTTCGAGGTAACGAAGCTGACTCAGACACCGGGCAGTGAGATGAACGCCATCTGGCTTAATGGCGGATATATGCTGCTGTGTGCTTTGGGAAGCCTTGGAGCCGCAATTACTGTAGGATATTTTGCATCGAGAATCGGCGCATCCCTGTCGCACCGCTTGCGCAGTATGTTATTTAATAAGGTAGACTCCTTTTCGATGGAAGAAATCAACCGTTTTTCAACCTCCAGCCTGATTACCCGCTCAACAAATGACGTCACACAGATTCAAATGCTGGTCGTACTGGCTCTGCAATTAGCCATTAAAGCGCCGATTACGGCTATTTGGGCCATTACTAAGATTGTAGGCAAAGGTTTTGAATGGTCTGTTGTCATGGTCTTTGCTGTCTTAATCCTTGTTATCACAGTTGTGGCTATCATGATATTGGCATTGCCAAAGTTCAAAAAAATGCAGACCCTTACCGACAATATCACACGTATAGCAAGGGAAAATCTTACAGGATTACGTGTTGTCCGCGCTTATAATGCTGAGGATTACCAGGAAAATAAGTTCGAAGAAGCAAATGGAGAACTTACGTATGCGCAAATGTTTACCAACCGTACTATGTCGATGATGATGCCGGTTATGACTGCACTCATGAGCGGACTTTCACTTTCCATTTATTGGATAGGGGCATATCTGATTGATTCTGCGGGCGCTATGGATAAGCTGACAGTATTTTCCAACATGACCGTCTTTTCAAGTTATGCCGTGCAGGTCATCATGTCATTTATGATGCTTGTAATGGTATTCATTATGCTACCCCGTGCCAGTGTTTCAGCGAAGCGTATCAACGAGGTGCTTGACACCCAGCCCCGTATTTTGGATGGTAACAAGACGGATGGAAAACCAGGCATCACAGGTGAAATCGAATTTAAGTCTGTCAACTTCAAATATCCTGATGCAGCGGAGAGCGTCCTAGAAGATATAAGCTTCACTGCCAAGCAAGGTGAAACTGTAGCCTTTATTGGTTCTACCGGGAGTGGCAAATCAACATTAATTAATCTTATTCCCCGATTCTTTGATGTAACCGGGGGTGAAGTACTGGTTGACGGCGTGAATGTAAAGGATTATAAGCTGGAATCGCTTCTCAATAAAATTGGATACGTACCGCAAAAGGCTGTTCTTTTTAAAGGAACTTTAGAATACAATGTCGCTTACGGAGATAACGGCAGCCAAGAAGAATATGATATGGACAGTGTGAAAAATGCTGTGCGAATTGCACAGGCGGCTGAATTCGTTGAGAAAATGGATGGGCATTATGAAGCTCCCATAGCACAGGGTGGAACAAATGTATCAGGCGGCCAGAAACAACGGCTTTCCATCGCAAGAGCGGTGTGCCGTAAACCTGAGATCTACATTTTTGACGACTCCTTCTCGGCTCTTGACTATAAAACAGACCGTGTGCTCCGCAGTGAACTAAAAAAAGAAACAGCAGGCGTAACAAGTTTAATTGTGGCGCAGCGAATTGGAACGATTATGGATGCAGATCAGATTATTGTACTTGACGAAGGGAAAATTGTCGGGAAAGGAACCCATAAAGAATTACTTCGCAACTGTGCTGTATATAAGGAAATTGCTGCTTCGCAATTAAGTGAGGAGGAATTGGTATCATGAGTGAACAGAATACAAGAAATCAGCCCATCGGTCCTACAGGAGGACCGATGGGTGGATCTGCCGGCATGGGAGGCGGAGAAAAGGCAAAGGATTTTACAGGAACCTGGGGTAAGCTAATACGCTACTGCAGGAGTTATATGCCTGCAATCCTGGCCGCTCTTATTCTCGCAGGTTCGGGGTCGGTACTCCAGATTGTTGGCCCGGATAGGCTGAAAGATATGACAAATGAAATCATGAAAGGACTTCCTGCTCTGGTAAACGGACAGCCCATATTTGGTGATATTGATTTTAATGCCATATTTGATATTGGTATGGTACTGGTTTTCTTTTATACATTATCAACCATTTGCAGTTTTGCCGAGAATTTCATCATGGCAACAATGACTGCTAAAATATCAAAAAACATGAGGACGGATATTTCACAAAAAATCAACAGATTACCCCTTAAATATTTTGATAAAACAAGTTATGGCAACGTCCTCAGCCGTGTGACCAATGATGTCGATACCATTGGGCAGACATTGAATCAGAGCATTGATAATCTGGTAAGAGCGATTACTATGTTTGCCGGTTCCTTGATTATGATGTTTTACACCAACTGGATACTGGCACTTGTAGCTCTTTTCGCCACTGGTATTGGCTTCGCTCTTATGATGGTCATCATGTCAAAATCGCAAAAACATTTTAAGGTGCAGCAGCAGGGCCTGGGCAGCATCAACGGCCATATTGAAGAGATTTATTCGGGGCACAATGTTGTTAAGGCATATAACGGCGGGAAAAAGGCAAAAGAGACTTTTGAGGGGATTAACGATTCGCTTTATGAGAGCGGCTGGAAATCCCAGTTTATGTCGGGAATGATGCAGCCAATCATGACATTCATAGGGAACTTTGGCTATGTGGGCGTCTGCGTGGTCGGAGCAGCATTAGCTATGAGCGGCACAATATCGTTCGGTGTCATTGTGGCATTTATGTTATATATCCGTTTGTTTACGCAGCCACTATCTCAATTGGCCCAGTCTATGCAGCAACTTCAAAGAACCGCCGCCGCCAGTGAACGTGTCTTTGAATTTTTCCATGAAGAAGAATTGACTGACGAAAGCCAAAAACTCAAAAAGTTAGAAAATATCAAAGGTGATGTAGAATTTAAGCATGTTCGCTTTGGTTATGAGGAGAATAAAACAGTTATCAACGACTTTTCCGCAAAGGTAAAAGCCGGACAGAAAATCGCTGTCGTTGGTCCTACTGGTGCAGGAAAAACAACGTTGGTTAATCTGCTCATGCGTTTTTATGAAATTGATAGCGGCGAGATTTGTATTGACGGAATGCCAATAAATCAAATTACGCGGGAAAATGTCCATGAGCTGTTCTGTATGGTATTGCAGGATACATGGCTCTTTGAGGGAACCATAAAAGAAAATATTGTCTATTCAAAACCAGGCGTTACCGACGAAGAAGTAGTTGCTGCCTGCAAGGCAGTTGGGCTTCATCACTTTATTCGGACACTGCCACAGGGCTATAATACAATTCTGGATGACAAAGCCAGTCTTTCGGCAGGGCAGAAGCAGCTTGTTACAATTGCCCGTGCCATGATCCAGAATGCGCCGCTTTTGATACTGGATGAAGCGACAAGCTCAGTAGATACCCGTACCGAACGAATTGTTCAGCAGGCAATGGATAAGCTGACAGTTGGCCGCACATCTTTTGTCATTGCGCACCGTTTATCAACCATAAAAAATGCTGATCTGATTCTTGTGATGAAAGAAGGGGATATTATTGAGAGTGGGAATCATAAGGAACTCTTGGAAATGGGGGGCTTTTATACTGAGCTCTACAACAGCCAATTTGAGCCTGCTGCATAAAAAATAAATTGGTATTTGTTATTGTTGACCAATTAAAGGAGGAAAACCATATGGACAAACAAATATCACGATTACAGGATCTTATTGATACAAGTAAATTTACGGTTGTGATTACAGGCGCGGGAATCTCAATGCCGGCGGGGATTATGGATATGCAGCATATGAACATTCCTGAGGTGATGCAGATCACCTCCACGATAGTTTTACGGACGACTCCTAATCATTATTATAAATTAATGCAAAAAGCTTTTTTAAAAGCAATGTTTGTTACTGGACCGAGTATAACCCATAAAAAAATAGCAGATTTTGAAAAACGTGGCATGGTTCAAGGTGTTATTACGACGAACATTGATTGTTTGCATACACTGGCAGGTTCGCAGATGGTTGCTGAAATTCAGGGGAGCTTTGGAGTTAATAAATGTCTAAATTGTGGACAGCATTACGATGATGTTCATATCTGGAATCAAGGCAAAGTACCACGATGCCAAAAATGTGAAGGAGTTATTGCATCATTTCCAGTTTACACTCATATTGGGCTGTCCGATGTAGAATATCACAGGGCCAGTAAATGGATATCCCAGGCAGAATTGGTTATTATAGCCGGATCGAAAGGTAATTACGGCGGCTATTTCAATAATATTAATCCCGAAGCTAAGGTGGTACAAGTTAATCCACAGTCGACGTCGTTCGATAACATAGCAGTTCTTAATATTCGTAAAAATGCAGACGATGTATTTCGTTTATTGAAATAGTGGTATTGGGATTAAGTATTTCAAAACATTCAATTTCAACCGTCCACAAAATAAAGGAAGAAAATCAATGATACTCGAACGGAAAATGCAAATTAACCTCCCTGACTTAAGACAACAGTTTGGGGATTTTCATAACAATCTTAAAATAGAAGGACTTGGCGATCCAAGACGATTTATATTGGAATTTGCGGAGTTTATACAGGTTTATAACAGTGCAATGAAAGGAATCAATACAAAACTGGAGGTACTTGATGATGAATTTCATATCCGAAACAGTCACAATCCTATCCATCATCTTGAATGCAGGATAAAGGGAATCAAAAGCATTGCTGATAAAATGGAGCGATATGGAGCCCCACTTACCCTGGATTCCGTTCGGGAACATATATTGGATATTGCCGGAGTACGGGTAATCTGCAATTATATTGATGACATATATGTAATGGAAAAGCTGCTTCTACAACAAGCGGACATTACGTTGATTAAACGAAAGGATTATATTGAGCACCCCAAAGAAAACGGTTATCGCAGTTTACACCTTGTTGTAAAAATTCCGGTATTCTTATCAGATAAAACAGAGTATGTCCCGGTAGAAATACAAATGAGGACAATTGCAATGGATTATTGGGCTAGCTTAGAGCATACACTGCGATATAAGAATGATAAAAACGACATGATGGAATATTCAGCTATGCTGCTGGACTGCGCTAATATATTAGCTAATACTGAAAAAACGATGCAACAGATCCGTATTAGTATCGAAAAATAAAGAGGTATATTACGCATTGAAGCTAAAAAAGAGAGGATTGATATGGAAAAGCAAATTATAATTTTTATGTGATTTTTCTGAGATATTGCTACTATTGAGAAGATTCGCATAAGTATAGTTCATTTCTGGCAATTCATAAGGTATATACGTTATCCTGTAAATGAAATTTGTCATCTTGTGCATATTTCATAACAGTAAGTGAATCTAGAATTGTTTTGTTCCAAACACGCAACGACTCACGGTATTCATCCCGAATAATGTTTTGTCTCAAGTGCAATGACTTTTTCGCCGATGATGGTGTATATGCTTTTCGTTATTATTGTGGTATACTAAACATATAATTTAGTTGTAAGATGCAGTTGACTGAATTCGTTCAATGATATATTATAAGATATATGAAAATAAAAGGAGTATCATATGGCAAGAATTACAAAATCAGTAGAAGAGCGTCGAAAGGAAATCATAGATACAGCAAAGGCACTTTTCATGGAATTTGGATTTGATAAAACACAAATTTCAGATATAGCCAAAAGTATGAATGTAGCACAAGGACTAGTATATCATTATTTTAAATCTAAGAGTGAAATGTTTTATGCTGTTATCGATGAAATGGCAGAAGAAAAGCGTGGTGAAATTGAATTGGCCATGCATGGGAATGAGAAAACAGCATTAGAAAGACTTTATAAGCTGCTAGGTATCAAAATGCAGTCGGACAATTTTGGAAAACTAATTACAGGTATTTCAGACGATGCGGCAATGATTGAATATTGCACCAATAAAATGACAGAAGCAGCTTTGCAGATATTGATCACCCTGATTAAACAGGGCAATGAGGATGGCTCCTGGAATTGTGCTTATCCGGAAGAATCAGCATTGTTTATTATCCGTGGTTTCAGCGTTTTTTTTAATATCACAGGACTCGAGGATAAAAAGGAAGAGAAAGAACAAACCTTTCTCTATATAATTTTACGAGTTCTTGGCGCGACTATTAGTTAAGATAACAGAATGGTTATAAAAAATAATGGAATTTTTAATTGCATATCTGAAATTTACAGATATGCATTATTTTTAAAAAACTATTGAATGAATTCATTCATTATATATGTAATTAAAAATAAGGAGCTTATTATGACAAAAAAGAAAGTAATGACAATTGCAGGCATTATCGTAGCTGCAGCGGCATTGACGGGAGTTATAGTACCCGGAATTATCAGGGCCAACAGGGAAGAAATTGTGACGGAAGTCCAACCGGTTGTGAGAGCACAGAATCCCCAAGTACGGACCATTTCTGTTGACAGTGAACTTATTGGAACCGTTGAGCCGGACAGCATTGCTTACGTGACCCCTTTAGGGGCAGGAGAAGTGACAAGTATCGGCATTAAGACAGGAGATGTAGTTACAGCTGGTCAGCTTCTATGTGTTATCGACACCAAGCAGGTAGAGAGTGCTAAAATCAGTGTTGAAACGGCGCGAGTAAGCTACGAGGACTCCAAGAGGGATTTAGACCGAAATGCTGTTCTTCATGCTGCAGGGGATGTGTCCGATGCAGCTTATCAGACCATGGTTGATAATACGGAGCTGGCACGGCTCCGGTACGAAAGTGCTAAGGTCGATTACAATATTCAGTTAGAGAGCAGTCAGGTCACTGCTCCCATCTCAGGCCGGATAGAAAGCTTCAACGTCCGTCTTCATGACATGATTTCTCCCCAGACAACCATATGCGTCATTTCCGGTGACGGGGGAAAGGCGGTCACTTTTTATGTGCCTGAGCGTATCATGACGGGGCTTCAGGTGGGAGATTCCATCCGTGTGGAGAAGAACGGCACGGACCACAGTGCAAGCATCTCAGAAGTGAGCACCATGATTGACGAGAACTTCGGTTTATTTAAGGTAAAGGCATCTGTTCCCAGTGGAACGGCCCTTGCTACTGGGATCTCGGTGAAGCTCTATGTCACATCACAAAAGGCAGAGAATGTCCTGACAGTTCCTATAAATTGTATATATTATGAAGGCGGAGTTCCTTGCGTTTATACATATGCTGACGGCACCTTAAAGAAGAATGAGATCACCGTAGGGCTGTCTGATGATCAGTATGCAGAGGTTCAGGCGGGCATAAGAGACGGAGACAAGGTGGTCACTACATGGACCAAAGAGATGTTTGAAGGCTCCATGGTTACCCTTGAGGGTGAGACCACAGAAGAAAACGAAAAGGCTGAACAGACAGAAGTAGAATCTTCAAGTTCTGTACAGTAAGGGGGTGCAATATGGGAATCGTAAAATCAATTTTAAAACGCCCTATTACTATGGTTTTGGCCATTCTGTGCCTTCTTGTATTTGGAGGCACCTCAATTTTCTCCATGAAAATGGAACTGTCGCCGGAGTTAGATATGCCCATACTGCTAGTCAATGTAGTCTATCCCGGAGCCAGTCCTGAGGATATCAACGACCTAGTGACAAAGCCTGTGGAAGATGCAGTAGGAACCTTGTCAGGAATCAAAAATATCAATTCTACTTCCCGAGAAAATGCCTCTATCATAACTTTGGAATATGAATATGGCACGGACATGGATAAGGCCTATTCCGATTTAAGGAAAAAGATAGACAACGTGGATTTTCCTGATGATGCGGATGATCCCAGCATCATGGAAATCGACATGAATGAGGAGGCATCTGTTGTCCTTTCGGTCAATAAGCTGGCGGAGGAGAACATATATAGCTTCGTAAATGACACCCTTGTGCCGGAATTTGAGAAAATTTCCTCTGTAGCCAGTGTGGATGTCAGCGGCGGACAGGAAAGTTATGTCAGAGTTCGCCTAATTCCGGAGAAGATGGACCAATACAATTTAACCATGGGAGACATAAGCCAGGCCATTCAGGCGGCTGATTTCACCTTTCCTTTAGGAAATACGAAGGAGGGAACGCAGGAGTTATCCATCAGCGCTGAGGTAAAAATTGAGGATACTAACAGCTTAAAGAAAGTGCCTTTAGTGACAGGGAACGGAAAGACCATTAACTTAGAAGATGTCGCTGATGTTTCCGAGGCTGCCAAAGAAAAAGATTCTATTGGTCGGTATAATGGTGAGGATACCATCACTTTATCCATAAAAAAACAGCAGCAGTCCAGTGCGGTGGACGTTTCCGAAGACGTAAAAAAGACTATCTCTAATTTGGAAAAGAAGTATCCGGGAACGGAGTTCATTGTGGTAGATGATGCCAGTGATGAAATTCTGTCTTCTTTAAGCGATGTAAGAAACACCATGATTACTGCAGTCATTATCGCCATGATTGTCATTTTCCTATTTTTTGGCGATTGGAAAGCTTCTCTCATCGTTGGTAGCTCTATGCCCGTATCCATGTTGATTTCCTTAATTATGATGTCAGCCATGGGCTTTTCTTTAAATGTCATTACCATGAGCAGTATCGTCCTCGCCATCGGCAACATGACGGATGACTCCATTGTCGTCTTGGATAGCTGTTTCAAGGAGCAAAAGGGAAAGGGCTTTAAAGCCTATATGGCGGCGGCTGTGAACGGTACAAGTAATGTATTCGCAGCGACCATCGGCGGTGCTATTACCAACAGCGTGGTGTACATCCCTCTGGCATTCTTAGAAGGGATGGCGGGACAGACGTTTATAGCATTGGGATTTACCTTGATGTTCACATCCCTGTCTTCAGCTATATCGGGACTTACCATTGTGCCTATGTGCTACTTAAATCTCCGCCCGGAAGAGAAGAGGAATTCACCAGTGGGGAGCATTGTGAAAGTTCTCCAGAATGGCTATGAAAAACTAATTGCAAAAATTTTAGACCACAAGGCAATCGCCATGTCAGTGTCTGTTTTTCTTTTAGTGGGTACAGTGGTTCTTGCCACGACCCTTGGTGTTGAACTGATGCCGAGCACGGACTCAGGCACTATCGAAGTCTCGGTGGAGACAAGACCAGGTATTAGTATAGGCAAAGTGGATGAACTCCTCAAAAAGGTGGAGTCTGTCATCACAAACGAGGAAGACATAGATTCTTATATAACCAGCTACGGCGAAAGCGGATTAAGTTCAGGCAGTAGCAATGCCGGAATCATAACAGTATATTTAAAGTCTGACAGAAAGCTTTCCACAATAGAAATCAAAAACAAGTGGAGAGAAGAAATGAATCAAATCCCGGATTGCAGCATCACTTTGGAATCCCCCTCATCTATGAATGTGTCGAGCAATAATTCGGAGTTTGAAGTCATCCTGCAGAGTGCCCAGCTTGATGAAGTAAAGAATGCCTCTGAGCAGATGGTGGCGGAACTGTCAAAGCGTCCAGAACTGATTAAGGTCCATTCGGATCTGGAAAATGCAGCCCCTGTTATCAAGGTCCATGTAGATCCGATTAAGACCGCTGCTGAAGGAACTACTCCAAACGGTGTGAGTTCCCTGATACATGGTATGTTAAGTGGATATGAAGCCACCACCATGACTGTATCCGGAGATGAGATTTCCGTCATGGTGGAGTACCCGGATAATTCTTATGATACTATCAATAAAGTAAAAGGAATTTTGATACCCAACGGATCGGGTGGCTCTGTAGCGCTGACAGACATTGCAGACATTAATTATGAAGACAGCCCCTCGTCCATTTCCAGAAAGAATAAAGAGTATATTGTTACAATAACAGGCTCTTTTACTGATTTGGTGAATACAGAGGAAGACAAGGAGACTGTGGTACAGAACATCAATGAAAATATCGTAAATAAATATTTAGATACCACAGTAACAAGAGCCCAGAACAGTTTGGATGAATCCATAGCAGAAGAGATTACCGGTTTGCTCATTGCCATTTTAACAGCAATATTCCTGCTCTTCGTAGTCATGGCGGCTCAGTTCGAGTCCATTAAGCTATCCATCATGGTTATGACTGCTATTCCTTTTAGTATGATTGGGGCAATCGCCCTGATGGCTGCCACAGGAAGTAAAATCGGCATGACCACTATGCTTGGATTCTTGATGTTGGTTGGTGCAGTTGTTAAGTCCGGTATCCTGTATGTAGAAACGGTTGATCAGTACCAGGAAACGATGGAGAAACGGTCTGCAGTCATCAAGGCAGGTGTTAACCGGTTCCGTTCCATCCTGATGACCATGTTGATTGCTGTAGTTTCCATTCTTCCTCTGATTTTTGGCGGGGGCGAAGGCAGCGAGATAATGCGGGGTGTTTCTATTGTAATGGCTAGTGGACAATTGACATCTACAGCCCTGACGCTTTTATTGTTACCAGTATATTATTCCATCATGACAAGAAAGAAGGATAAGAATAAGAAATTGGATGAAGATTAAAGGAGAATTGTTATGAAAAAGTGGAAACAGATCAATGTTTTTTGTCTTGCGGCGGCTTTAACCGCCGCAAGTCCGGCAACGGCTTATGCCGGAAGTCCGGAATTTGCCCGGACTGCAGAGGAATGGGCCGGGCTTAAAGACAATGTGATGGAATACGGTGAGCTGGCGGACTTGATTCATGAATATAACGTGACCGTTCAGAAGAACCAGCTCGATATCAGCGACAAGAAAAAGGACAGCAGAATTACCAGTGACGAGAATGCCCAGTATTACCGTGATGCGGCCAGCGATTACCGCAGTGCCATTACTGGAGATGATCCCATATCTGATGCCCAGAATGCTGTAGGTGCCAGCAATGCCGATGCCCAGGCGGATAGGAATGTGGAGGACATACAGGTATACCAGAAGGCCTATGACCAGGAGGAGGCCAATCTGGTGGCGAAGGCTCAAAGTTCCATGATTTTCTATTTTGAACAGCAGTATAAGCTGAAGAGCGCAAGGGACAGTCTGGAGTATTTACTAACCGTTTACGAAACCGCCCAGGTGAAATTGAATGCAGGAACTGGGACGCAGATGGAGGTGTTGTCTGCGAAGAAGAGTTTGCAGGATACCGAAACGTCTATTGAAAAGATGACGGCATCCATTGAAGAGACGAGGCAGGTTCTTTGCATCATGCTGGGATGGAAGTATGATGATAACCCGGATATAAAAGAGCTTCCGTCTATGGAAAGGGAGACGATTGGCGCAATGAACCCGGAGGTGGATAAGGAAAGGGCGTTGGAGAATAATTATTCTTTAAAAATGAATAAGAGAAAACTGGAAAACGCAAGTGCTGGTATAACCAGGGAGACACTTAAGAGAACCATTGCAAATAACGAGCAGAATATCAGCACAGACCTTGTGAAGTCCTATCAGTCAGTTTTGTTGACGAAATCAACTTTTGACCAAGCAGAAGTGGACTTGGAAATGGAAAAGAAGAATATGGATACAATGGAACGGAAATATCAGATCGGGTCTGCCAGTAAGCTGGAGTATTTGAGACAGAAAAGTACGTATAATGCGAAAGAAACTGCCTTGAAGACGGCAGAACTGGCTCTATTTAAAGCAATCCAGAATTATGAAAATGGTGTCAATGGTCTGGCTTCGGCGGGAGGGGGCTGAGTATGAGGGAAAAACGGTGTCATTTTCATTTGGCTCTTACTATGGCCGTTGTAGCTGTCCTTGCAGTTCCCGCCACCTTTTCTGCCTACGGTGCCGGTCCCGGCCAGACAGAAGAAACGATTCCTGACGGAGTGACAGAAGAGCAGTGGACCAGGCTTAATGACCAGACTGTTGAATTTAACGAGTTGTCAAACTTAGTCCGCTACTTCAATCCTGCTGTGCAGAATATTACACAATCAATTTCCAATTCTATCAGCAACTTCCAGTACATTTTAGATGAAACCAGGGGTTATATCCGGGACTTGGAGGACGATGCTGAAGAATTAGAGGACTCCGGTGCAACCGACAGCCCCGAAGGACTGGCCCAGTACAACATGCTGAACATGACGGTAAAGAGCTTGAAAACCTCTACAGATTCCATGGGGCGGAGCTTGAATTACATGAATCGTACCAATTCGAATGTCACTCAGGCAGTAAAAACCTACACTTACTACGCCAACCAACTGATGATAAACTACAGCAGCGTTCAGTCGGGTTTTTCTTCCCTCCAAAAGCTGGTTGAGACTGATACCGTAGCTCTGGAATCGGCAAAGATCAGCTATGGGCTGGGGAAAGTTACCCAGTCAGAGGTACTCTCTGCCCAGAAAAAGCTTTTTGCTGCTCAGTCCTCTCTGCTATCCATGGAAAATACCGTTGACAATCTGCGCCGTTCCCTATGCCTGATGACAGGATATTCCTCTGATTCGGAACCGAATATTGGAACTATTCCACAGCTTGATATGGAAGAACTTTCTGCTATGGACCTAGAAGCTGACACGGAAAAAGCAGTTAGGAACAACTACTCCCTAATAAGTGATCGCCACACCGTATCCAATCGGACTACTACCGGGGTGAAGTCAAAGAAAGACAGCATTTCTGAAAGCGAGCAGACGATTGCCGTCACCATGCAATCCAATTACCAGATTGTACAGCAGGCGAAGACTGCTTATGAGTCAGCTTACACCGCTTATGAAATGGCAAAGCTGGAATGGGGTAAGGCTGAACGCTCATACCAGCATGGCCTCATCAGCCAGAACCAATATTTACAATCCCAAGTAGGATTTTTACAGGCAGAGAGTGGGCTGAAGAGCACTTATAACGATTTGTATCTGGCTTATGTTACGTATAGGTGGGCAGTAGATGGAATTATTATGACTTCTCACTAAGAAAGAGCTCTGCTAATTTCATATGATTTTTTTGGTTATATCTATAATACCGGATAGAACAGCAGAACTGTCTCAAACGTAGACGGGTAGTTATGCAACTGCCACTGAGTATTTGCTTGACTGGATTTGAGGCAGATTATCTTTGAATAAAGATAAGTAGTGAAACAAAAAGATCTCAGGAGTTATCCTGGGATCTTCCATAATATTATCATTTGAGAAATGAATTTGGCAGTAAAATAAGGTCTTCGTAATTATGAACATTATCAAAAGATTAGAAAAGGACAGAGAATTAAGACAATATATAATGGAGGAAAAAGCAATGATAGTATTCTTTTATTTTAAAAATTTTCGTTCCTTTTTAAATGAAATACATATAAATATGCGTGCATTAAATTACATGGAGTTTCCCCAACTTATCCGAGATGACAACAAAAATCTGATTAGGACCTTAGCAATCTATGGAGACAATGCAAGTGGAAAAACCAATTTATGTCTCGCCTTTGCATGTTTTCATTCTCTTATTTTAGATCAGCTTTTTTTTCATAAACCCAATCCAGAAAATCATTTCATATCACTTTTGAAGTTGAACAATATGGATAGGATTATTCCATATCAATTAATTGACCCTAACCTTAATCCTACTGAAATGGAACTGTCTTTCATAAGTGGGCAGCATGTTTATGAATACGGCTTCGCCATCAAAAATCAGAATATTGTAACAGAGCATATGACGGTAGATTATCATGTGGTATATACAAGGACAGACAGAGAAATTTCCATTGGACGTAAGTATGAAAAAACCTTGCTTCAAAAGGTAGGCTTTCGTCCTCATGATAAACAATTATTTTGTTCAATTCTGTCATGCCTGGATATCCCAGAAATCTCGGCTATAATGAAACCATTTGAGAGATTTTTTGCGGAAGATATTGTTTACTGCTCCGATATATTCGAATCGTTTCAATTTCATAGAGATTTGACTATGGAAGAGGGTACATACAAAATACTGGAGAATCCTAATGCACTTAAATATGGTCTGGAACAGCTTCAAAAGTTTGGAATTCCTGTAGTGGATTTGACCATTAAACATGGTATCCCCATGCTTGGATATCGCGTCAAATCTCGAACCACAGGTGAGTATGGGACAACTTATATGGATTATGCAAAGGTTTCCTCTAGCACAAAGAAATATTTGTCCTTGTTTATTAAAATACACCATTTATTTCAAAATGGAGGGATACTAATTTTTGACAATGTATCGAAAGAAATTCATCCGAATGTTATGAAGTTTATAGTGGATTTGTTTCAACAGGAAAGTAACAAGAAAGCTCAGCTTATTTTTACAACTTATGATAGCTCGATTCTAAATAATCAACAATTCAATAGGGAAGAGATAGCTTTCGTGGATATAAATGAATACCAGGAATCAAAAATCTACACTTTGGCAGATATTATGATCCTCTCAAATTCAAATTTATCAATGGACTATCTTCTGAAAAAATATGGGACTGTTCCTATAATTAAGAATTATATTTATTAAGAACCAATGGCTGCTTTTTTACCAAGAGGTTAGTAGGTTGGTCAGCGTGCAAACTTCAGTTCATAACCTGCTTTACTGGCATCGCAAAGGACACAATTCAGGGAATAGCACCTCCCCATATAGCTCTTTGTAAGCTAGATAATAAAATGTATAGATGGATTTTTATATGGAAAAAGCTGATAAGAGTTAACCAATCATATACTTTGTGAGATACCATTATCTGAAACTAATGCACAAAAAGGTAATCATATTCAAAAAAGCATAGAGCAAAGAGCAAACTCATCAAAAGATGGGGACGCAAAGCTGAGGGTCTAAGGTGTCTAATGACACTATGATAGCCTGGTTGCAAAAAACGTATGATGGCTGCAATTTTTACATAAGGATAAGTTTTAGCGGCTTTTAACGGGCATTAGGGCATCAGGATACCGGCTTTCGCTATTGTACTATGGTGAAAGGCGTATTTGCTATGACCCGATTTTCCTATCCTTTTCCGAGGTTTCATGAAGGACGGTGTAATTAGTACATGTCGTCCTTCAATATTACAAGTTTATACTACAGATCTAAAAAAGTCAGTATTTTGCCATAGGCAAAGTGCTGACTTTTTCTTTTCGACAAAATACTCTCTTATTTTACATGCTTTACCCGATATGGGGCTTGAGAATGTTAACCCGGTTCAACCGCGTTGCCGTTCCCCTCCGCTTCTGACATTTTGATTCACTTTCAAAATTCAGAAACGGAGGACAAGCCATATGGCAGAAAGAAAAGAATATCAGATTAAAGTTCAGGGACAGCTGGTTCCTGTCAGTGAAGACGTATATTTAACCTATTATAGAATGAAAAGACGGGAATTGTATCTGGAGGAAAAAGACGCAAAACATGGTGTATTTCACTATAGTGCCCTGGATACGGATAAAACCAACGGTGAGGATATGATTCCCGACTTATCATCCGCTCGCGTGGAGGATACGGTTATAGACAAGCTGTTAGCGGAAAAACTCCATCAGTGTCTTGGACAGCTTACCCAAGAGGAGCAGGAACTGATTTTCACTTTGTTTTTTCAGAATAAAAGTGAGCATCAGATATCCAGGGAAACTGGTGTGGCTCAAAAAACCATTCACAATAGAAAGGTTCGTATCCTGGATCGTTTAAAAAAACTTATGGAAAATTAAAAATAAATTGGCTCAACCCTCTCACGAAACTGGATTAGTAGTGAGGGGGTTTTTCTTATTTCCTCTCCTGGTACTTTGAAAATATAATATCCGATGACTTAAATACGTTAGCTGACGGAACCTGAAAAGAAAAAGCGACCATGGAGGATGCGCCAAGACCACCTGTAGGCAAGTAGAGAGAAAAATGAAATCACCTATTTTGTTTGTTCATTTCTTTCTGCACCTATCAAAGACGGCCAATTAAGGTGCAAAGCGGTACCCATCCGGCCAGAAAACAGACTGTGGCAGTCTGTTTCGCAATGACCCCGTCAGCCTATATTGATACTTCTGTCCAGTCACAGCCCCCTCTGATCAGGGGATCACGCAATGAGGGCAGCCGGCAGAGATCCTGGCGGGGGTGAAATTCCCATGATGCGGTTTACTATGCTTGCGTAGTATTAGCCAGCTGCAGTTTAGGCCATCGCCCTATGAGCTACGACATAGTCGCAGCTTTGTGTGCTTGGGGAGTAGTGTCAAATTAAGCACAGCTTTTAAAGATCTAATAATTAAAACTTAATGTCAGAAGCGATGGGGATCACTCATCATTTTGCTCTTTATCAGAGCAAATCGAGTGGTCCCTGTATTTGTGCAATTAAGCAAATGAAAAGGAGGTGCATATTTTGCAGGAACAAAAGAGATCCATACGGCGTGGGGATATTTTCTATGCTGATTTAAGTCCAGTCGTAGGCAGTGAGCAGGGGGGCAACCGTCCAGTTCTTATTTTACAAAACGATATCGGGAATCGTTATAGTCCCACAGTCATTGTCGCTGCTATCACAAGAAGGTCTAAAAGAGAGTTGCCTACTCATGTTGAAGTTGGGTGTATGGAAGAGCTCCAGAAAAATTCAGTGGTGTTACTGGAACAGATACGTACCATTGATCGTATGCGGCTTTTAGAATACATAGGTAGTTTGAGCAGGCTGCAGATGCTTTCAGTAGATCAGGCATTGGAGATCAGTGTAGGGCTTAATAAAACGGCAGAAATATAATAGAAATGATATGATTATAAACTAGAAATATGCTATCAGAGATAGGGGGAGATATTTATGTCCAAGGAACAGGCAGCCAATGAAGTCAAATATAAAATCACATTGAAGTTTTTAAAAATTCTGCTTCGGAATGGCCTAATTACCGAAGAAGAATATGAAGAAATCGATGCTTTAAACCGCCAGACTTTTCAACCTTTACTTGCAAAAGTATATGTGTAAAAACAGTAGCTATTTTGAATGTTGTGTGGTAATGTATGTTGCTAACAGGAGGCAATTCTGTTAGGAAGGAGGAAAAAGCCATGGCAGGAAAGCAGGGAAAAGTGAAAAAGGTAATCAAAATTAATCCTGTAAAACCTCAGGTAATGATGCAGCTTCAGCCAAGGAAACGAGTCTGCGCCTACTGCCGTGTCAGTACAGATTCCCGAGAACAACATCATTCTTTTACTGCACAGACAGCTTATTATGAAGATATGATCAGCAAAAGAAGTGACTGGCAGTATACCGGTATTTATGCGGATGAAGCACAGAGCGGTATGAAGCTGGAAAAGCGGGATGATTTCTTACGGATGATGAGAGACTGCGAAAATGGGAAAATTGATATGATCATAACAAAATCAATTACCCGATTTGCCAGAAACACCGTTGACAGTGTGGAAGCAATCCGCAAGCTGAAACTGCTTGGTATTTCGGTGTTTTTTGAAAAAGAGAATATTAACACCTCATCTGAGAGCAGTGAACTGTTGCTGACCATCTTAAGCTCTCTGGCTCAGGGAGAGTCTGAGAGCATTTCAACGAATAATAAATGGGCTGCAATCAAGCAGTTTCAGAAGGGGACATTTATCATCTCGACCCCTGCCTTAGGATACACCAATTCAGATGGCGAACTGAGGATTGACGAAGAGGAAGTGGAAACAGTACGCTTTATTTATAAAGAATACTTAAATGGGAAAGGCTCCTATGTCATTGCCAGAGAACTGACCGAGAAAGGAATCCCAACTGTAAGGGGGGCTGAAAAATGGACCGACGGTGTGGTTTTGAAAGTTCTTCAAAACCCGGTTTATACCGGAAATTTAATATTGCAAAAAACCTATTCTACTGAGGTAGTCCCCTTTAAACGAAAAAGAAATAAAGGGGAATTACCTCAGTATTTAATTTCTGAAAACCACGATCCTATCATCAGCAGGGAGGAAGCGGAAGCTGTTAAAGAGATTTATGAATACCGCCGCGGTCAGATGAAGGTTGATAGCATAAAGCCACAAAATCGGTACGCATACAGCAGCAAGATTATATGTGGGGAATGCGGCAGGGTATTCAGGAGGCAGAAAATCTATATCGGAAAACCTTATGAGAAAGTGCAGTGGTGCTGTATACAGCACATAGAAGATAAAGAGAAATGCAGTATGACAGCAATCCGGGAAGATGTCATACAACAGGCATTTACCTCGATGTGGAATAAACTCTCAAGTAATTATACGGAAATTCTTTCTCCTCTGCTGGAATCCTTAAAAAGACTGCGTGCAGATGAACAGCAGGAAAAGGAAATTAGAGAGTGTAATGAAAAAATAATGGAACTGTCAAAGCAGAGTCATATCTTAAGCGGCGTGGCCGCAAAGGGATATCTTGACCCTGCTATTTTTATAGAGAAACAGACTGCACTTCAGATAGAATTAGATGCCATGCGGAAAAAGAGTAGGGTTCTTCTGGATGAAAGTGGATTTGAGAACGAAATTTTTTACACAGAAAAACTTATAGAACTTTTGGAAAGCCATCCAGGGATACAGGATAACTATCGTGAGGACTTATTTTTACAAAGTGTGGAACAGGTAATCATTAAAGAAGGAAAATCTATAACCTTCCTCCTAAAGAATAAACTGGAGCTTACAGAGAACGGTGGAAAGGAGGACAGAGACGATGCAAAGACATATGCCGATAGGATACCGTATGCGAGACGGAAAAGTATATCTTGAGGAAACAAAGGCACAGATTGTAAGAAGGGTTTTTTCGGATTACCTTTCAGGAATATCTACCTACGCCATAGCCAAGGAACTGACAGCTAATGGAATCATGAATGCAAATAATAAGCCCTCCTGGAATCATTGCTCTATCGGCAAGATCCTGGAAAATGTCAAATATCTGGGGGATGAGATGCATCCTCAAATGATTGAGACGGAAATCTTTGAACAAGTGCAAAATTACAGAGAGAAGCAGCGCAGAAGGTTAGGGAGAGTCACGCATCCCAACAGTATGAATACCCAGAACCCATTCAGTGGCAAACTTTGGTGCGGAGAATGCGGAGAAGTTTTCCGAAAGTATGCGGGGAATTGTAGAAGACCCTCAGAAAAAAGAAAATGGAAGTGTAAAAATTATGTTTATAAAAACCGGGTCCATTGTATCAGCGGGGCGGTTACAGAAGAACAGATAAAAGAAATTTTTGTCCTGGCTGTAAACAAGATTATAAAAACCCCTTCTTTAATGGAGAAAAAGCCAAAGGAATCTCCGAGACGTTTTCAACCGGAATTTTGGAAACTTGATCAAAGGATAAAGGAACTGGAGGCAGATGAGCAATATTCCTCCAAAGAACTGGCGATGCTGATTTTTCAAAGAGCAGAAATACTTTATCAGACTGTGCAGGTTCATGATTATGACCATCATACAGAAAAGATGAAACAGGCTCTTTCTGAAAAGGATTTGCAAACAGAATTTCATGAAGAACTTTTTTTGCAGATCGTCAAGCGGATGACAATCTATGCAGATGGACGTATCGATGTAGAATTTATTAATGGACTGAAAGTCTATGAAATCTATAAAGATGGTAAAAAAGATGATGAAACATATAAAAACTGAGAGAAAGGATGAGATGCGTGCAAGCGTTAAAAAAGAAAAACATATCCATTATACCTCCGCAATCTGCTTATGACAAAAGTGTCAAGGTGCAGCTGAGAGCCCTGCGTGTAGCAGCGTATTGCCGTGTCAGCACGTTGTTAGAACAGCAGGAAAGCAGTTACGAAGCCCAGATATCTTATTATACAGAGAAGATTCAGCAGAATCCAAACTGGAAACTGGCAGGTATCTATGCCGATGATGGAAAGTCCGCTACCAATATCAATAAAAGGGATGATTTTAAGGGAATGATAGAGGACTGCATGGCCGGAAAAATTGATCTGGTACTAACCAAATCGGTCAGCCGCTTTGCGAGAAATACGGTGGATTCCCTGCAAGCCATACGGAAACTCAAGGAGAAAAATATCGGCATCATTTTTGAAAAGGAAGGCATCAATACACTGGAAGCTACGGGTGAACTTTTAATTACTATTTTAAGCAGCCAGGCCCAGGAAGAAAGCCGTAATATAAGTGAAAATACACGTTGGGGAATCGCACGAAGATATGAAAATGGTGTGGTAATGGTTAACCATAAAAAGTTTCTCGGATATACAAAAGATGAGGAGGGCGAATTAGTCATTGTACCAGAACAGGCGAAGTTAGTCAGGAGAATCTATCGCCTTTACATGGAAGGTTTAAGCACAAAGCAGATAGCGGATACATTCATGGCGGAGGGCATTAAGACGGTGACTGGAAACGATAAATGGCATGATACGACCATTGCAAAGATACTCCAGAATGAAAAATACATGGGGGATGTCCTGCAGCAAAAAACCTATACGGTAGATTTCCTTACAAAGAAACGGGTAAAAAATAATGGTATAGTACCCCAATATTATATCGAGGATAACCATGAAGCGATTATTCCTAAAGAATTTTTCTATCAGGTACAGGAAGAAAGAGCGAGGCGGGCAAGCCTGCATAAGCCATCCGTTGCAAGGCGTGCAAAAAAAGAGAAAAGTAAGTACAGTTCAAAATATGTATTTTCGGACATTCTTGTCTGCGGAGAATGTTCCCATCCTTACCGGAGACAGACCTGGTCGAGGAACGGAAATCTTACCCCCGTGTGGCGATGCGAGAGCCGTTTGTTAAAGGGAACAAAAATATGCAAGCATTCCGCAACCCTAAAGGAAAAAAACCTGCAAGAAGCGATTATGACGGCTGTGAACAGCGTAGTAGAGAACCAGAGAGAAGTCGTAGGAGCCTTTAGAGAAAACTTCATCAGAGTGATTGGTA
Organism: Lacrimispora sp.; assembly: GCF_032078915.1. Lineage (GTDB taxonomy): Bacteria > Bacillota > Clostridia > Lachnospirales > Lachnospiraceae > Lacrimispora. Next base: position 89,815 of record NZ_DAMAUN010000007.1, read on the forward strand.
GCTACACAACCAAAAACATAAAGACGGAGTTTGATGATGAAATAGCTAAATTACAAAAGAAGCTTCTTGCCCTGATTGAAGAAAATGCCAAGCAAGGGGCCATTAATGAAGATTTTGATGAGCAGTATAGGGAAATAGCGGAAGAGATGCAGGCCCTTAAAATAAAGAAACTAAAGCTGGCGAGAGAGCAGAAACTGGCTGGTGAATATGAGCAACGAGTGGACGGTATGAAATCATGCTTAAACGGTGTAAGCTGCAGAGTTGGGGAATTTGACGAGGAATTAATCAGGAATCTGGTACTCCGAATCAAGGTGATCAGTGAGTCCAAAATAGAAATCCACTTTAAATGCGGTATTATCCTGGAACAAAAAGTGGATTTTTATGAAGATTAGTATCACCTTTTGGAATGGGTGCACAAGAATAGGAGGGAGGTGATAGCTTTTTATAGAATGGATAGATTGTAGAATATTGTGGTGGTAGCCATGTAGTGAAATATTTAAAAATGGGAGGTTATTATGACATTAGAAGATTATATAGAGCAGGTAAAACTTAAGATAAAAGAATACCTGCCATCGGATTTGAATGATGTGGAAGTAACGGTCATTCCACGAGAAAAAAATAATGGAGTGCTTTTTCATGGGATATCCATACACCATCCTAAAGAGGCTGTTTCTCCGCTCTTGTATGCAGAAGATTATTTTGAACTGTTAAAAAGGGGCATGGGGATGGGAGATACGTTGCATTTAATGGTCGATAACTACATTTTAGCCCGGAATGAAATAAAAGTTCAGAACAATATAGATTTATCCTATGATCATATAAAAAGTAATCTGTTCCTCTGCATTGTTAATGCAGAAAGAAATCAGGAATTATTAGAGAATATTCCTCATCAAAAGTTGGAGGATTTGGCGGTGGTATACCGAAGTTTGGTTTGTACTGATGGAGAGCAGATTGGTTCCATGCTGATAAATAATCAATTATTGGAACATTGGAATGTAGATCAAGGGAAGATCCATGAGCAGGCATTAATGAATATGGATCGTTTATTTAAGCTTGAATTTTGTGTATTGGCTCAAAGAATATCTGGTATGTTGGATATTCCTATTGAAGAAATTCTATTTGACCAGAATCTTTTTCTGCTGGGCAATGACCATGATTATTATGGTGCTGCGTATTTAAGCTGCCCGGATGTATTGCAGGAGGTCAGTGAGAAAATGGGGGGAGATTTTTTGATTATGCCTTCTTCTGTGCACGAGCTGATTATTATAAAGGATATGGCTGATGCCGATATTGGTACTCTCATTGAGATTGTAAGAGAAGTAAACCGGACGGAACTTACTGAGGAGGATTTTCTTTCAGATAATATATACAGGTACGATAGTCAAAAACAGACCTTGTCCATGATTGATGGGAGTGATATGGAATTAGGAATGAAAATGCAGTAATAATGTTTCCGATTGAGTATGAGTATGACATGCGGATATACCGCTTCCCTGGAATTAGGTAGCAAAGAGTAGTACTAAATGTGAAGGATTCGGCAGGAAAGACTTAAGCTCCTTCTGAAAATGTTAAGACTAAGGTTTTCAGTGGATTGGGGATCTTAGTCTTACTAAATAGATATCGAAAAATACAGGTTGTCATGTTATAATTAGTATACCTTTTATATAGAAGCATATTGAGGTGTAAGTTTTGAAATTATAGCTGTATAACTACAATAAAGGAAGAATCTTAAGAATATAAATAGGAAGTTGTCAAGTAGCTTTGAACTACGGATTATTTATATTATTCCACTGATGGAGAACAGTATGGAATTTGAAAAGTTATATAAAAAACTTGAGGAAACAGATATAAATGATTTTTATCATGTTGATATGGATTTCATGTTAGAGATAATTAAAATGGGAACGGCTGACATTCCTGATTGTCTTCGAATATACAGCGTAATCTCTCAGTGGTATGGGAACTCCTTGCGAGGTGGGGTCTGGACTTATTATGAAATTGCAGATATGCAAGATTTACAATTGACAGCACAATACTTATCATGCTGTTTATGGAAAGAGTTTCATCAAATGTTCTGTCTAGGGATACATGATTACCAGTCTCCTCGATTTGTTGGAAATTTCAATTATCCGCAGGAATGGATTGATGAATCGGAATCCATTGATAAATGGATTTGGAACAACGAGCAAAAGCTGGGCGAGTGGCAGAGGGAGTTTCTGTTAACTTATAGGGATGAAGTATGCCCACTATAAAACTACATATATTTGATTAGAAATTCCAACAAAGGAGGTTACTTGATGATAGAAGTGTCATTTTCATATACAAAAAATGAATGGATTGACGGACGACGTAAATATTTATTGTTATCTAAAACAATAAAAAAATCAGATATTATTGCTCTAATTATAGCGGCAGTAGTATCCATATTTTCTATTATTATTTACAAGTTTAATACATTGAATATTATACTCAGTATTATTGTGGCTGTTTTTACAGCAATGCTATTGCTTCTTTATGTGTTGCAGCCAATATGGATATTTCGGTTGACAGAAAAATACCACCATCCATATAAAATGAAATTTTCTTCTGAAAATATCAGTTTTGAATCACAAGGCATATCCTCTGTTTTAAGTTGGGATATTTATTCCTCTTATATAGAGAATGATAGGTACTTTTATTTATTACAGGGAAAACCAAACTATGTATTGATTCCGAAACGAGCATTTTTATCAGACAAAGATGAATTGCAGTTCAAAAAGTTGTTGTTAAATCACTTTATAAAATGAGCATAATACGAATCAGCAAATTCCAATTTGAAATACAGATTATTTTTAATAATGGAAACTATGAATTTTTGTGGTTATAGTATATTATAGCAATTATAGAAAGTTGGAGTATATAGATTTCAATATACATTAAATGTATTAACCGAGCACTAAAGGAGGCCAATCAATGAGTGAATATAATTTCTACTACGATGAATCAGAGCATAGCAGGAAGATAAACCCCAAGACAATAACTGCGGATAACTACTATGATAACTTTATTACTGTGGTCGTTGGTTGGCGCTCTGAATACGAAACTGACTTGTCTAACAGATATACTGCTTTTGAAGAAAAATATAAATATCGTCAATCAAAAGGTGAGCTGAAAAGCACCACTATCCGTCAGAGTCAACTGGAGCATGGATTTGCCTCGTTAAATAATGATAATGTTAGTTTGCTGGAAGATTTCTTAGCTCTGTTTAATGAAAAAACTCTTATTTACTATGCAGTCATAAGTAAAATTGAATATATAATCAGACAATTATTTAAAGATTATAAAAACAGCTTTTTGGTTGATATGGATGCCATGAAATACTCAATTACAAAAGCCGTAGTTTTATATCAGCCTGCAGACATAATCAATGGTTTCTACGAGAATACCGGTGAGCTCGTTACACTTTTGAAAAAATTCTTTGCTGTTCAAATCGAAAAGGATAAAGCAAATGAAATATTGAAAGAAAAGGAAATTGAACAATATAACCAAATACTTATACTTCTGGATGATGTCTCAATAATTAAGACTATTGACTGGAATTATGATATTTCGTTCTATGGTTTCAAAAAATATCTTAATGAAAGGTCAATAGATAACTATTCATTGACCATAGACAAAGAAGGTGAAAACGGTAAAACGGCAATAGCAGCTGAACGCGGGTGTTTAACTACAGTTGCAGAAGCGGACTCAATAACTTCCTGTGGAATTCGTATGGCTGATATGCTTGCGGGTTTAATTTCAAAATTACTGAAATCCTTACATAATGCATTGAGGTATACGTCAGAGGAAGAACAAGTAAGTAAAAAAATCCTCAATAGTAGTTGGTTTGTCATTAGCGAACAACAACTCTCCCTTTACAAGAAGTTACACAATGTGGCGGTTGATTTAAATACATCTTGGTACAAGTCTTTTTCTGGGATATACTCAGATGATTTGATAGTGTTTATTGCTTTTCTGAATTTTATGAGTCATTTTGAATCGGTAGAAGCCATAAAAAGCGATATTTGTATGCAAGGTGAATATTTTAACGCATATGCTTGTGAATGTTTATCTGACTATTATACACAGATGCATCATAAACTGCCGATTGAGCCAGTAGGTAAAGCCTCAAAGGATTACTTTTTAAATCAACAAGGAGCAAAAGTTTATTTTGACATCACTAAGCAACCTTTGCTCGAAATAACAAAAGACCGAATTGTCTGCGATGCTTTAGCAGTCGGTTGTAGTCAGGAGATGATTCCATTGATTACAATAGTGGAAGCAGGCAATGTAAATTGCTACCGACTTCCAATCGCATTATCAGAATGGGCAATGACTATAGTTGGTTTTGCCGATATGGGAGAAAACTTATTTCCGTCTAAAGTTGTGTTTACTAAGGTAAAAGACGGATTGTACGCTGATATTTTATAATGTATGAAAGCCAGCTTTATATCTGTTAAATTTAAATCAGCAATTAAACTTAAATAATTATCACTGAAAGAGTTTTGCACTTCCCATTATAAGCATAATGGGAAGTTAAATTAGAAGTTGTGGAGGAGACAATAATGCAAACAGAAAGAGGCATATTCATATCTGATAATTACTCCTGTTCTGATTATAGAAGATTATGCTTACGAATTAATTCAGATAGTGAAGCATGGAATTTTGCAATAAATATATTCAGAGAAAGAATCTATGGTCGATTTATAAATCAAATCGAATTATTAAATGATAATGTTCAGCGAAATGGTTTTGCATCTATGGCACTTTGCTGTCTTTTGATTGATACGATGTATAAGTTCGAGCATGGTAGCATTTCAACTAATTATAATGAAGTAAAATATGAAGAAATGTTAATGACATATTTGAATGATGTGTTTATTTCACTTGATATGGCAAGAGCCTTTTATAAAGGTATTCGTTGCGGAATTTTGCATTCAGGAGAAACACAAAGTGGTTGTATGTTAAGTGTAACTTGCAACCATATTATAGAAGTGCAGGGAAATGGGCTAAATACAAAAATTAATGTAAACGTTATAGATTTTTCAAATCGTGTAATCCAATATATAAATGATTATATTAACAGATTATATAGTGGTGATACACAAACAAGGAAAAAATTCATTAAAAAAATGAATTATCTATGTGAAAGAGAATCTTTTATTGAAGATTGAACAAACACAACTTAAGATCTGTAAGATCTAAAAAGGGAAGGATAAGAGAAATCTTGTTCTTCTTTTTTATGCCTACAGCTCCGAATTTAGGTGTTCAAAGGAAACCTGAAAATAGGGCATTTGAAGATGGTTATTGAGACTTTGATTTGATATAATGAGTTCATGACAAATTTCAAATTTTTTGTAGAATTATGGGGATAATGATAAAGGAGATGTTGTATCATGGAAAGACTAGCTTGGGTAAATAACGGTTTTATATGTAAAGAATTATATGCACCATTCGTAGTAAATAAAGATATTGATTATTATTCGGATTTGAAAAGTAAATATCGGTTGTTAAAAAGTCAAGCAGTGTCAGCTGGCGCAAATCAAGAGAGTATTGATTTGATAAATAAATATGTACAAAAGATTTATAATGCAATTAATTTGTATTACAAGGGAAATATATCAAGTTCTCATGCAATAATTAAGAATTATATTAAGGATTGTTCAGATAATAATTTTGCGGTTAATGCGATTATTAATAGTGATGCATTTCCAGGAATTAAGGGAAGTGAAATTCAACTTTTTCGAGCAAGAATATCGGATGATCCAAGAGGATTTAAATCAAAAGATATGTTGCATCTACCAATTGAGTTAAGGGGCAAAACGGGAAATTACCGATTTAGTATTTCTGGAATACCGAGCCTGTATTTAGGCAATTCATCATATGCTTGTTGGATTGAGACCGGTAGACCGTCAGATCATTTATTTAATGTTTCACCAGTTTTAGTTGATGGTACGCAAAAAATATTTAATCTTGCAGTTCGAATGAGGGATTATCATTGCTTAAATGAGTTTTCAAAAGATAAGGTGAATTGTTGGTTAAAGCTCTTGATTTTAATGATTGCAACATCTTATACAGTTGAAGAATCAAATCGTGTTTTTAAGTCAGAGTATATAATTTCTCAGAGTGTAATGCTTGCATGTAATGAACTCGAGTTTGATGGAGTGGCATATTTCTCCAAAAGAGTTGATGATGAAATATTTGCAAATATTGCAATTAATGTAGCCTTATTTGCAACGTATAAGAAGGGAAAAGCGTATTCAGATTTGTGTGAGCACATTAAAATAGATGATTCTTATAATTTTGCTTTATTTAAACAACTTGCATATTCACTTTCATATAAAGATTATGAATTAAGAGTAAGAAGAACAGGATTAATTACTAACATAGGAAATTATAGAAGACAATATCCATATGATGAAACAGAGTTTTTTAGATTTGACAAATTCATGTTTACATCTTGGAATGATAAAGATACTATTCCTTGGGGAAATGCATTACAATAAATTTGAAGTTGTAAAGGGGGAATACAAAAGTGAAAAAATATCAATGTCCTTGTTGTGGATATTTCACCTATAATGTGCCTACAAATGAAGATTGTGGATACATTTGTCCTGTTTGCTTTTGGGAAAATGACCCGTTTATAGCTTTTGACAGTGAGCCAAATGACTCTAATCATGAAATGACATTGAACGAAGCAAAAGATAATTTCCGGCAATTTGGTGCTTGTGATAAGAAAATGCTATGTTATGTTCGCAAGCTAAGAGATAATGAAATGAGAAATGTATAATGAGAACTTCCGATTTGTCGATAAGTTGTTATGTGGGACAAATTAAAATTTGTAAGGAGAAATAATAAGTAGAACTAGATTGAATAGTTTCTGCTTAAAAAGTTGTTGGAATCTTTTGAATTTTCCTGTCAGTGCTTTCCTTGACACTGCATCGGAACACCGATATAATATTAACAGGTGATGAAAATGACAATACAACAACTTTTGCGAGATAAGAATATATCTCGGTATCGTTTATCAAAAATTAGTGGGATACCATGGTCGACTCTTGCTGATATTTATTCTGGAAAAACACGGCTAGACCGATGCAATGTGGGAACACTTTCAAAGTTGGCCAAGGCCCTTGGATTATCTATTGAGGAACTGTTGGAACTGGAGCCGGAAACGGTTCAGAAAATAGGGTCGGTGTCTGGAAATATAAACAGAAAAACATATCTAGAGGCTGGATTACCGGGGAGTGTCCAAAAAGCTATAGAGGAATATTTACAAGGTGAAAAGAAGCAGGTACTCTATCTTGACTGTCTATGGGGAGAATTATACGGAGCCATTAATTCTAATCTTTGGGCAGGATTGATTACGGAGGAACAGGCAGACTATCTGCGCGTAAAATATCTTGGCACAGAGGGAGAGGAGGAAAATATTCATGATTGATTTTACATCGTGCGAGGTAAATAAATTTAGGGCCTACGGTGGGGCAAACGGAAATAAGATCAATATTCTTTATAACGGAAGTAGCTATATGCTCAAGTTTCCACCTGTTCCAAGCCGCAATAAATCCATGAGTTATACCAATGGGTGTATCAGTGAATATCTATCTTGCCGTATCTTTGCCTCCCTCGGATTCAAGACCCAGGAGACTCTGCTTGGGACCTATACTGATCCACGTGGGAAAGAAAAGATAGTGGTAGCTTGTGGAGATTTTACAGAGGGAGGAAAAAAACTCATTGAATATGAGCATGATTTGATAATTAGCCTGTTCCAGGGAAATTCTGATATCTTCCTAACAAACTTAGAATGGATAGAATATAGAAATGTATTGGCATCATATGATAAAATGGCTGAGGCCTTGAGACAGGCAGATGAAGTTTTGAAAATCAATGATGATAACAATATTCACACGGCCATATATTCAAAAGATAATTATCCGAAGAATCTAATGAGAATAGAAAATCCTCCAGCACTTTTGTATTATAAAGGTGCTAATCCCAATAAAGGATTTGAAAAGGCTATTGCATCTGTTGGAACAAGAAAACCTACACAATTCGGATTTAATGCAATCAATTATTTAATACCGCAGTGGGTAAATGAAGGTTTTGCTATTATATCAGGACTTGCAGCAGGTGTTGATCGTTTATCTCATATTGCATGCTTAACAAATAATGGGAAAACTATTGCAGTGCTTGCTCATGGCCTTGAAAAAGTGTCTCCTGCCGAAAACAGAAAGCTGGCGGAGGATATATTATCTAACGGAGGTACTTTGTTATCCGAATATCCCGTGGGGACTAGGGCAGAAAAATACAGATTTGTAAATAGAAATAGACTAATCGTTGGCCTATCAAAGGTTACTGTAGCAATGGAATGCGAAGTAAAAAGTGGCTCTATGCATTCGGTTGAGTTTGCTCAAAAGCAGAATTGCCCTATTTTTTGCCCAGATCCAGGAGAAAAGCTGAATAATTCTCAAACAGGATTGAAGTATATTCTTGATAATAAAATAGGGAATAGAATCAAAAGTGGTATGGATTATAAAAATGTTATATATGCTGCAGGGTATGAAATCAACAATCCGACATTAATGGCTCCGTATATCAAGCAACAGTATCTAAAGGCGATATTACATTTTATAGAAAATGATGATATAAAAATTCATGCTTTAGAAAAGCTAAAGATAAGTTATCAATCTAAGTTTACAAATATGAGCATGTTATATAATTATCTAATGGATTTGATTCAAGAATCTATTTACACTTTGGATGAAATTATCAGCATATTTGTAAGTGTCATCACGGCTAACTATGTTCATGATGAGGAAGATGAATGACAAAATATATAAGAATTGAGGCTGTCTTCTTGACAGCCTCATCTATTTATGAAAGGAAAGAAAGACAAAGGTTATATAATATGTTAAAATAATTAGTAAAATTGAATAATATGTAAACTAAGTTCTATACGGAATATTCGGGAGAAAATATAGTGGATATATATGACTTCGGTGTGCAAGAAAAAGTATTTTGTGTTTAAAATGAACATTAAATGTCAAACTGATAAAATGACCTTAGAATATAGATGAGTTGAATCCATCAACGAATCTTATTCATACAAAATTAATATATGGAGTGTTTTCTGTCTGGAGTGCTTTGTATATCTAAGATTATACCTACTATGCTTTAGTATGATTTCGAAAATGTAGAATAGATATAAGGAGAAGGATATGAAAGAGATAAATATAAAGGAAGAGGTAATCCGATACCTGGATGATGAAAATTACAATTACGCTATATTAATTGATGGCGACTGGGGAAGTGGCAAAACCTATTTTATAAATCATGGTTTAAAAGAGAAAATTGAAAAACACGAGGAAAATGGAAAAAAGAGGGCTTTTAAATATATTTCATTATATGGCTGTAAGTCAGTAGAAGAAATAGAAGAAAAAGTTTTCTGGTCGGTTATTGATAAAAAGATCTATGAAATGAAAGAACGATTAAGTAATAACATACCAGTTCCTGAGATATATGGGGAAAATAAAAAAAAGAGTGAAAAAACACAGAGCGCAGTGTTGGCAACCACTAAAAAAATTATTAATACTATAATTCAAAAATTTGATTTGAGTTATAAATCATTTGAGTATATAGCAGATTTTATCGCTTTAAATCGGAATATTTTTGTATTTGATGATTTGGAAAGAAGTAATTGTCAGATTAATGATTTACTGGGATATATTAATGGTTTAGTAGAGCATGAAGGAGCAAAAGTCATCCTAGTGGCTAATGAAAAAGAAGTTGGCGTGAGTAGGGATGAGAATAAAGTTTTTCAGTATTTAATTGCGTCCCAGACTGATATTAAAATTTCAAAAGAAAACTCTCTTGATAATATGTTTAGAAGTGTAGGTAATCAAAAAGTTGAGGAACTTACTGTGGAAGAATTAGAGAGGAGAAGAAAAAGCATATTTCCTGACATTAAATATGATTATGAATATAAGCAGATTCGAGAAAAATTAATTGGTATAACAATTTTTTACGAACCTGATTTTTCAAGTATCATGCATAAATTAATAGATAGATGTAAAGCAAGTAGTGATTTAAAGCAAAAATTAAATGGAAAGGTGAAGTTCTTTATTGATAAGCTAGATGAAAATGGACATTATAATTTAAGAACATTCCAGTTTTTTCTCTCAAAGATAGAATTTATTTTTAACGAATACAAAATAATTGAAGATATTTATGCATTATATGCGGACAAGATATTAGATGTACTCATTGAAAACTGTTTTATGTTATGTGTAGAGTTTAAAGGGAATGTTCATGAACCAGAAGATGAGTTAGCAAAAATCTTATATAGAAAAAGGCTTGTATTGCACTCTATTGATAGCTACATAAAGGCAAGTGTATTTGAAAGGGAGAAGTTTGAAAAGGAAACGAGACAGTATATTATTTCCGAGTTAATGGATAAGTTAGATGATAATGATCCCTATAGTTTGCTTTATTATCACTACTACCTTAAACCGCAAAGTTGGGTAGAAGAGAAGATAAATCAAGTTTTGGATCGATTAGATAATGGTGTATACTCAACTAATTTATACGGAAAAATTTTAGTTCAATTCAAAAGGTTGAAGGATTTTGGGTTTGATCCTGGGATATTACAAAAAGCTGTAGATTTCATGATAGCTAATGTAAAGAAAAAAAGTGATCAACCACATATTTCAACAGAATTCATGATTGAAGATGCAGAAACCATAGCAGAATGTAAAATGCTTATCAATAAAATAAATCATTCTTTAAGTGGTGCAAAAGACCTGACCATGCAGCAAACTCTTGAAAAAGTCTTGGGAAATCAAGAACATTGGGCTAAGCAAATGAAATTTTATATAAACTCTGAAGAATATAAAAATCAAGATCGGACAACATTTTTAAATAAGATACCTGCATCATCGTGGATTGAAAAACTTAAAGGTTCTGAACCAGATGAAATTAATACATTTAGAGAGTGTCTTAAAGAGCTATATCCAGACAATGTGATTTGGGAACATAGAAAGGGGGATATGTCAATTATACAAGAGATGATTGATGAATTTCAGATATATGAAGAAGAGAGCGACTTGATTAAGAAGATGCAATTTAAATGGTTGAGTAATCAGCTAAGTAGTATTTATCAATTATATTTGAATATTTGACATTCCTCATTAAATAGTAAAAATGGTGCAGTCTTATTACAAAAGGGCTAGTAAAATATATATTTTTATAAGAGGTAAACTAATGGCACAAACAAATACGATAGTGGATCATAATCCAGCAAAGCAAGAAAAATGTTATATTCAGGCAAGAGGTTTCTTTTTTGCCGCAAAGAGATGTGGGAGAACGGAAATATGTGAGGAAAGCGGATTAAACCAAAATCTGCTTATTCCAGAATGCGTAAATATTGCATTTTCATGTGAATTATATTTTAAGGTTCTTTTATACAAAAACCAGGAAGTCATTAGGGAGCATAGTCTGTTTAATCTATTTAATCAGCTTGATGATGCAAAGAAGAAAAAAATATCCGAAAGTTTAAAAATGGGTCAAACTCAATTAAAAAGTTTAATTAAGCAACATTCTAATTTATTTAATAGGATGCGTTATCGATCTGAATTTCCTCAATATAGTGGAAGCTTTTCAGTGCCGTTACAATTTTTTTATCAATTAGCAGAATCATTAGATAAACTTGCACGAGAACTTATCGATATTGATCCATACCCTATAACAAAAATATATATTGATAATTTACAAGGGTCTTTTGAGGATTTCTAAGTTTTTGTACATAAATTATGAGTTCTTCTGGATATGAAGCATGAATAATGGGTCATTTTTCGTGCCGATTCAACTAAATGGCTGTTGCAAAATGGATCAAGATTTCGCCATAGAAGGTAAAGTACATTTCCCAAAATGAAGCGGTTGGGGCTTGCTATTCTACAGAAACGCAATTTTGTTGTTGATCGACTGTTTTCTGACTGACACCCGGCTTTGCAAGGCTATGGCGGCAATCGGAGAAATTTCAAGATTAACTTTAAGAAAAATTATGATATAATAAAGACAAAAGGGGGAATGTTTATGATGTTATTTGATTTTAAAGGTATTACTAAATTACATTTGCAAGAATTAATAGATAATAAAATTTTTGAAAACAAAGAATTAGAATACAAAGATTACTCTTTTATAGATGGAAAGATGACCGACAAACATAAAGACAAATTCATGAAAGAAATTGCTGCTTTTGCTAATACAAACGGTGGAACAATCATCATCGGTATGCAGGAGGATGAAAATAGACTGCCTACAAAGTTAAGTGGTGCAGGATTTAGCTTAAAGGAATTTGATAATTGGCTATCTTCTTTTAGACAACTTGTTTTGTCACGAATCAGACCACATTTACATGGTGTAGAGTGCATACCCGTTGAATTGGATGGTGACGATATTGCAATAGTCATTTCTGTTCCTAAGAGCTATGCCCGTCCCCATAGTTTTTGGGATGGTAATAAGGATGAATTTTTTATGCGCTATGCAAATGGAATTACCTATATGGATATCGACGACTTGCGTAAAGAATTTCTATACACGAATAGTGTGCAGGATAAAATGCGGCAATTTCGTAGGGACAGAATTTCCATGATATTGGCAAATGAATGCGTCGGGAATTTAGGTAATAGTGCAAAAATTGTCTTTCATATAATTCCTGAATGGAGTTTTGAATTAGGGAATCTCGTAAATATCGAAAAGGTAGATAGAAACAGTAATTTTAGACCTTTTTCCGGAAGTAGTTGGAACTTTAGGTATAATGCAGATGGGTACTGCATCTTTTCTAAAAACAAAAATGATGAATTGATAAAGACGTATACCCAACTTTTTCATAACGGTATTATTGAAGTGGTTGAGATACGGTTAATCTCACAATATCATGAAAAACAAATATATGATTGGGCACAAATCGAGGAAGCAATTATAGAAGCCACTGAAAATTACGGAGATATATTAAAATTATTAGATGTTCCAAAACCATGGCACATTTTTGCAACACTACTTAACGCTAAGGGATATACCACTTGCTATGGAGGTTGGAATGATTCGGAAGTAGTTGACCGAAATATTGTTAATTCGTTAGATGGAATATGGACTGACGATAATAATTTTAAGTTAGCACTAAGTCCAGTTCTAAATTCCCTATCCCATGCTTTTGGGTTTAGTGGAACTTCGAAGTTAAATAATTAGGAGTCTAAAATATTATTTTTTGGTGACGTTATTTTGTTTTTCTAAGGAGTCGAAAAAAGTTAAGCCATCTTTATTATCTGAATTATAAAAGCAGTATAAGCTGTTTTATTTGTAAACTAAAATGGAAAGAACTATGGGAAATACATGTATAAAGACAGTTTGACGCTCATCCTTGAAAAGTGAACAATGCAGACATTTCATCCTCGACACTCATATGAGGCCTAAGGTAGTAGATTTGAATTTAGGAAGCACAAGGATAGGAAAATTCGACTCTTAAAAATAAGAGGGAGTTATCATGTTATAATCAGTGCTTAAAAAAAGAGGAAGAGCGTCAGAATTGTTTGAAAAGTATCCTGACGTTAAGAAAGTATAAGACTCAACGATCATTAGAATTACAGCAACAAGCGGAGTTGAGACGGTTTGCCTTTTAAAACATATTGGAGAATAAAGTGAAAGAAAGCGGGAGGAATGATAATATGTTTATGGAGCGTACGATAAACGCTATTGGGCAGGGGGCTTTTTATACAGAACAGTTTTGTAATGGTATAAAAGTTGTTTATGATTGTGGGTCAACAACCAGCCTTAAGTTATTACAGAAAGCAATAGACAGCAGATTTGAAGATGATTCAAAAATTGACTTAGTATTCATTTCACATTTTCATAGTGATCATATAAATGGATTGCCATATTTACTTCAAAAATGTAAGGTTGATAAGATGGTGGTTCCTTATCTAAAGCAAAATGAAATTATAATTCATTTGTTTGAATTAATAATATACTGTTTAAAAAATAATATTAACTCAGAAGAAGAAATGCTTCTTGCACGGATTATAGAAAGTGCAGGAGATAATCGAAGAGATAGAATCAATATAGATGGGGCTCCACAGATTATTCCAGTTGTTGAAGAATATTCTGAACAAGAAATTAATATAGATGATATTCCTTCTAAAATTTCTTCTGGATGTAGTATTATCATAAACTTTTATCAATGGAGATATGTTCCATATAACTATAGACAAAGCTTTTATTATCCTCTTCTGGAGGGGGAGATTATTAAAGCTTTAGGTAAAATGCCTTCATCGTATGATGAAATAAAATGTATTATGGAAGATAAACGTACCAAATATAAAATAATTAATGTTTATAAAAATGTTTTTGGTAAGAAGTATTTAAATGAAAGTTCAATGGTTATTTTTTCAGGGGCTAGAGGTGAAGATTACAGAATATGTAAAATGCGGGGTATGGATATTAAAATGTGGAGAGGTTTAGTAAAATCAGGTTGCCTTTATACTGGAGATATTAACATTTCGGATGGAATAAGATGGGGGTGGCTGAAAAAAAATTATAAAAGTATTTGGGATAGTATTCAGTTCATGCAAGTTCCGCATCATGGCTCCACGAAAAATTTTTTTAAAGATATCGCAAAAGAAAACTTTGAGTTCTTCTTATGTGCAGGAAAGAAAAATACATATGGACATCCAGATTTCGGTGTGATAAAAGAAATACTTTTTAATGGCAAAGAGCTCAGTATAGTTAGTGAAGATAGTAAAACGGAGATAACATATTATATCATGAACTAGATTCTAAATAAAATAAATAGATAGATTCGCAAGTTCTGATTATTGATTGAAATGAATTAATGTTTACTATACAAAAAAATATATAGGACTGTAAAGGTATGGAGAATGGTTCGTTTATCAGGAGGCCGGCTATATCTCCCAGTGTCCGTTTTTGGTTGGGAATAAGAGCCCATATAGCATTTTTAAATGAAAGTTAAATCCCCTTTTTGTATTGAATTATAAGGAGATGGTAGTTACTAAAGAGAAAGGAATATAGGTGTGATATCTTTTAATTACACTATAAAAAATATAATAATGTGTGATGCAAAAAATATACGCGATGGAATAAACCATAGAAGAAGATATCGCTGTCCAATATGTTATCAAAACACTTTGTGGATAAGAAGAAATCGAGGTATTTGTGAGCGATGTAATGAAATACCAGAAAAATTAATGTATGAAGTAAAAAGTTCAGATTGGGAAGGCTATTATACTACAGCCGATATTGATATCAAATTTCAAGAAAATAAGAGAACTGAAATAGGATCCGTTTGTGGAAATATAAAATCAAGTATGTATACAAAGGGACAAATTGAGAAAATGAAACTGATAGTAAAAAAATCAGCGAGAATAAATGATTTGTTAGATGACTGTACAATTTATTTTTTTAAGAAACATCCCTATAAAGATACTAAAGACCGTATGCTTGAAGATTATGATTATCTCTTTAATATAGTGGAAGATATCCATGTAATTATGAATTGGATATCGAAAGATTTTACGTTAATGGATTTAGCTTATCAAATGGCTCTGTATGATGATGAAAGAAATCTAATGTTTTCTCCAGCGTATTATTATTTTAATTTAGCTCAGCATTTTTATGAGAGTATAGAACGATTTTATATTTGCATTGGACTTATGTTTAAAATTCAATTTCAAAAAAATGCTAAAGATAATACAAGATATTATATAGAAAAGATGTTGAAAAAAAATGATTCATACAGAAATTCGGAGTTAAAGAAAAAATTTCAAGAAATAAAGTCTCAAAAGGGGTATGAAGAATTAAAGCGTTATCGTGAAGAATCTTCTCATAACCAATCCGCAAATCTCACAAAAGTTATAACCCAAAGGGTAAATGTAAATCAGGATAGGTTTTTTGTGGACAAACAAATGATTCAAGAGAATCTTGCTGATGTTTTAAAAGTAATAAATACAGAATTTGAATTATTGGAGGAAGTTATTAAGCATTTAATAAGCTATATTGATATAACTTTGGATTCCAACGCAATTGCCATAATAAAATCCACAGGACAAATTAATCATTTAGCAATATCTGAACTTGTTGATATTTCAGTTATTTTGAAAAATGAATATAAAAGAAATGAAAAACGTTTATTTTATATAAATAGACGGGATGGAATTATAATTGGAGACATAGTATTTCGACTTTTTGAGATAATTAAAGGTTGTAATTATGCACTTTTTTTTGAAACTAATATAAAATATGAGTTTATGAAATATGATTTAGAAATAGTTACTGATATGATGGACAAGCAATATTTAATTTACTTATCCGCAGTTCGGACCATTTCTAGTTATGATAAAATTGCGCATTTTTTAATAGAAAAATATTTACCTGAATATACTGGAAAAGAAATTTATTTCAATGATTTCTTAAGGGATCAACCAATAAATCATAAAATTATGAAAACGTGCCAAATGATTCAAAGAAATCCTTTCTATCAATTTCTAGATAATTACAGGAATGAAATTACTCATATAATTAGAAAAGGTGCTATCTATACAAATGTTATGGAAAAATATGAGGGGTATCTGTTGGTTGCAATATGCTATAACCTAGAATATTTAGGGGATTTATTAGATAGTATTTTGGACATTAGATAGCTGCGTGGTAATCTGATTTTTTATATGTTGAGATGCTGGAACTTCTGGTTCCATGGAATGATGAGATTCAGAAAGTATGTAGCAATGAATTTATCAAGAATGACGAGTAAAATACTCGCATAGCTGGTCCTTCTAACATGGATGGGAATACTTATATCTTCACCGTAAAATTTAGCTCTTACTATATTATTGGCAGAACGTATATTTATCAAAATATACACTAATAAATAACAGTTGCCATGTTATAATTAGCATAGGTGATTTGTGAAAAAGAAAAGATGAGTGTCAGAATTATTAAAAGTATAACCTGACGCCAAGGGGGGAATGGGTTCGATGGTCATCCGAATTACAGCAACAAGGAACGTGGAGACCGTTTGTTTGCTGGAGAGGAAGGCTCAGTAAATCAAAGGTTTCAGCCGATTTAGAGAAAAAATGCATGTGTGTTTTTGTTTCTGCGGAGTAACTATGAGGGAACTGATTTTACCCCAGGGTAAGGAATTTGGAAAATGGCAGTATATATTTTGGCAAAAGGATACTTTTCCGCAAAAGAGAAAGAAGGGATGGGAATGGAAAAAACTCCAGCAAAGGATGCAGTAAAAGAATTGACACTGGCATTGATGTATCTGACAAGATTCAGTGAGAAGGATAGGTTTTCTGTATTAGATAATAACGCATGGAAAGGATATCCGTTTAAGGTTTTGGATGAACTGGAAGAAGAGGGCATGATTAATCAGGGGAGTCATCGGTCCAAATACGTGCATATTTATGTTGAAGGAATGGAACAGGCGAAAGCGCTGCTTGAAAAATACGGGATAGAAGATTGGAAGAGAGATGATTAGATGAAAATGTTTGAATTTACGGGTTTAAAAGTTCTGCATAGAGATATGCAGGTAAAGAAAGAGGAACGAGCAACATTTCCGTTTGAATATAATGGAAAGAGCTTTAGTTGTATTTTTTTGACAGATATAATTCCGTATCGTCTATACTTGACAACACTGGGTGCTGTTCCAAAAGTTTTTGAATTTGAAATCGAAAAGGGTTATAAAGTCGAGAGTTTTATTGAAGATTACAAAATGTTAATAGAGTATCTTGAAATAAAATATGATCCGAAACATAAGTTCCTACCATTTGATTTTTTTGAAGCATTAAATAAAAAAATTCCGAAAGAATTCAAAGTGCGTCCAGACTATAAAGAAACATTAAAAGTAGTTTCCAAAAGAAGAAAAATTGAAGAAGAGGAAAAAATATATTTTTGTGGATGGAGAAGAAATGCTATTGGACAAAGCGTAAGTGAAAAAAATTATGAGAAGACGAGGAGTGCTTTTGGGGATGAAAAGGCAGAAATGAGCAGAAAAAAAAATATTAGTTCCTGTTGGACGGATCGTGATGATGATGAAGAATTAAAGAGATTAAGTGAGATAATTGTAATCTAATAGCATCAAACCTACTTTTAGTTTATTATGGGAGGAAATATAGTGACTGCAGAATTATTAGAAATAATGAGAAACGATATAAAGCGATGTGAGGAGGCTCAGGGTTCAAATAATGGTACATATCGTTTATATCAAGCACTAATTGCAAAATATGATGGTATATTTGAAGGCTTTGAAAAGGATATACCAAAGTCTGGAAAGGCATGCACTGGAGGCGGGGAGTTCAATTACAGACCGGAACTAAACGCAATCAAAGAAAAATTGGAAATGATTATTGCAACAGATAAAGAAAAAGACCCATTATTTGGTTTCAAAGCTATGTACGAAGAAGATTTGGCATCTTTGAAAAAGGCAATTTCTGATTATGATAATAAGGATACACCTGAAATAGCAAAACTGCAATTATATAAAGATGTAACAGCAAGATATCATCCTTATGTACCTAAACTTAGTGATGGATTATATGAGTATGTTCAAAACTGTGCATTTTATGATGATGTGTCAGGAGAAGCGTTATTTCACAATCTTAAGCAAATATATAATAAATTGTTGTCTTTTAAGGCTTTGCGGTATCCTTCATTGAAAGAAGCGATCCCTCATAGCACGATGCCAATGGTGCAAATAACTAATACAAATGAGAATAAAATTGATATTAGTATTTCATTTGGCGATGTTAGAAAAGAGATTGAACATATGTCAGCATTACCGGACACGGAAATAGAAGAAATTTTAAGTAAAATAAATGAATTGGAAGGAATTGTTAAGTCTTCAGATCGAAAATCAAAGAAGTGGGAAAATGCAAAAGGTATTATTAAATGGATTTCTGATAAGGGAGTTGATGTAGGAATTGCGTTATTACCGCTATTATTACAGATTAAATAAAATATATAGATAATAAGCAGGAGAAGGGGTAACACCTAGATTGGGTAAATCATTATTCCACACCTCAAATTTTACGATTTCCTTTCGCCATGTAGTATAAAGTGGAGACCGTTGTATTGCTGTAGCGGAAAGCCCTGTAAATAAAAGGATTATGAAATGAACGTGAGTTTTTTGAATTGATGGGTAGTCCATGGAAAAAAACTTAAGAGGTATGATTAATATGCAAAGGGATTATGGACTTTGCGCTGCGATAAATTTAAATTGATTACGGATGGCGCGGCTCTATGCTAAAGGGAGTAAGAAATTTTATATAAGAGAAGATAGATTATATGTTTAAAACAAAAATTAGATTAGCCTATGAAAATAAAAATAAGAAAACCAATGGCATATTGAAAGGTGATACAGTTGAAAGATAAAGTGAATGATAAAATTGCACATTTAGATGAACAACAGATTGATGAATTGATAAACAAATATTATGGAGATGGCAAAGCGAAAGATCTGATTAAAGAATATGCAATTGATGTTTCACCATCTAAATTGTATACTGTTTTTCCGCCTAGAAAATGTGAAGATGAATTTTGTCAATATTGTAATATTAATTTATATGAGGCAAGACAATCAAAGTCAAGTTATTCATGGAATAGACCAGAAAAATTTTGTCTTATATGTGGACATGTATTGAAAGATTTTTGTAATTGTTCTAAATGTGAGAATCTGCGTCATGTTAAGGCGGAACAAGCCAGAATTGAAATGGAGCAGAGGATTATAAAAAAAAGAGAGTTAATTTATGAAAATTATAACTGTAAAAATATAAATCATAAAAGGTGGGATGATTTATCCACTACGAACAAAATATTTCTTGGAGCATTAATCAAATGTGCATTGTCAGAAGATTTGAAAAAAATTGAATCTTTATATAATAAAAAATTGAAATTAGCTCCTTCGGAATCAATGGAAAGAGAGATTCTACAGCAATTGTATGAAAGTGAAGTGATTTTAGTTGAAATAGGATCTGATATAGATTTTTTCGATGCAGCAGGAAAAATTTTTGATTTTAGGAGAGCTTCTTATAGAATCAACATATGTGAAGAAGAATATCAAGAAGTGATCTCAGTTGCTCTCTCTGGAAAATATGAAGTGAATTTGAATGAATGTATAAATATGTGGAAAAAAATTGCTTTAGAAGAAGTATTAGAATACTTTTTGATTTCTATGGATAGAATAAAGTTTGATTTTTCACCAGGTAAAAAAACGCTATACATATTTGAACACTGTTTAGAATATTATTCTGTTAGTCAGATATATGGCATTATATATAGTAATATTGCTAAAGCAGCGAAGTATTTTCAAGAAGGACATGTTACTAAAAGACAGGCGGCGAATGCGGTAATCACTAATTGTGAATTATATTTTGACAGATCTATCTCTGAGGATTGGAATCTTAAAAGCTATTTCAGAGATAGAGACTGTAAAGAATCAGCTTTGAGTCAATATTTTTTTGGTAGAGTAACAAAAATAGGAAATAATGGCTTTAATGTGGTTCCGAATCTTCGAACTATAGAAAGTTATATAATAAAAAATAATTTGATTGAGAAGTTAGATAATAATTTTTCCGAAGAATAGCAGATTACTTTACCCCAGAGTGAAAATTATTTAAAAGAGAGAAATAATAAGAAATTGGTAAGGGGTCAGAAAATAGGGGGGGATAACTTGAATCTTAATATTATTGGAAATGGATTTGATTTATATCATGGATTACCTAGTAGTTACTATTATTTTGGATGTTATTTGATAAAGGAACAACCGGATTTATATGAAACTATAGGAAATATGTATGGATTATTTTTTCGTAAAATACATAGAACATATCCGGATTTTGAATATGATTTGGTTGTAGAAGATATCTTTTGGAGAGAATTTGAGAAACATTTGGGGGCTGTTGATGAAAATTTTATTTTAGATACATACCCAGATGATTTGTATTTGGAGAATGATGATCCTATAGATATTGATATGGAAGATGATATTGTTGCAGAAAGACTGAAGACGGCATTTATCCAATGGGTAAACTCTACGCTTGATAGAGATGAGAATTATACACTAATCCGAAAAAATATAAGAAATAATTCTTCAAGGCTATATTTTACAAAGGATGACTATTTCTTGAATATCAATTATACACATACACTTCAAGAAGTTTATAAAATTTCAGATGAAAATATCTGTTATGTTCATGGCGAATGTTTTGATGGAGTTGATAATCTGATAGTAGGTCATGGAAATGATAATAGGATTATTGAACTGAAAAAAAAGATAGCAATGTGTGAAGAAGATTATGATTATACTCAGAAAAGCAAAAATGAGGAAAATGAATATAAATGCCTCTTAAGATATATACAAAGACTTAGAAAAGATGTTGAAGTCTGTATGGGTGAGTGCAAATATTTTTATTCCAGAATACGAAAGAGCATAGATCTTGTAAGAGTTTATGGAATGTCAATGGGAGATGTAGATATACCTTATTTAAAGTAGATAAAAAATTGTTATCCTGATGCAAATTGGAGCTTTTCTTATTTTTGTGATGGAGATAAGATTAGAAATAAAGAAGTAGCTGAAAACATACTGCAACTGTCTGCAAATGATTGGAATGAGTTTCATTTTGTAAATGCTTCTTGTTGGAGTATACAGGATCAAATTGTTGAACTTCAAGATATTGAGAAATATCAGAAGGTATAGATTAATTTTGTGGCTGAAAGATAACTATGAATTTATGAGGAAAGTAAATATGAAAAAAGTAGCATCGGTAGTAAATATAGTTTTAGCAATAATATGCTTAATTGCTGCAATAATGAATTTTACAAATAGTGATATACTTATGGAGATTTCCTATATTTTTTTCGCTTTAATGTTTTTGATTCTTGGTGTGAAGGAGGTGAGTAGGAAAAAGGACAATGAATATAAAGAAAAGTAATTAATCAAATTCCAGTTTGTAAGGTTTAGCAATTGACGTTACGTTATTGAAAGCTTTAGCAGAAGTAAACTGTACCAAGTGGGGTAAAAATATTACCCCGCCTAAAAATCCATCAGTTTATTTCTGCCATGTAGTATAAAACTTCTACCACAGGAACGTTGAGTGCGTGATTCTGATGCAGCGTTGTGGAATGGAAAGCAAAAAGTAGGGTTTAACCACAAGATGTCGTGGATTTGGGAGAAAAAAATACTGATGTAGAAGCCTATATTTTAGATGTAGCCCTCAAGATGATACCGAAATCATTTTTCGGTTAAAAAATTATGTGGAAGAGAATGATATCTGTAACCACAGTTATAAGGTCAAGTTGGCTATGGAGTTAAATTAATAGAGGTAATCTTTTTCGGGGGCGCAGGATATCGGGTGTGCTCCCCCATGAAAAAGAAGGAATAACATATAATACTTATCACTTGAGGTAAAGATTATACAAATTATAATAGACATTTTTCTACTATTTGAAAGATTAACCAAGAAATATCGATCTTAAAATAACCAAAATAGGAAATATTCAAGGACACATTGGGGCATTTGAATAGTCATTATGTGATTTATCCAAGAGTATATTATAGGAGGGAAAAAATGGATTTTGTACTAACTAAGTTAAATAGACTAATAGAGGTAAGTGAGAAGAAAACGGTAGAAAGGCAAACACTTTTAAGAGAGAGATTGGAATATATACTTTTTTTAATATTAGGATATTTATGGAATGAAAATTTTGATGATATTGAAATTGAAAAAAAGGTAAAAATTGTAGAGAATCTTCATAAAATCTCAATAGGTGAAGTAGTGTCAGCTATAAGGGAATTAGACTCAAAAAAGGTTTTTTTATCAA
>NZ_DAMAUN010000008.1:0-18230 GCF_032078915.1 Lacrimispora sp.
TGGAATTAACGACCATTAAAGCAGCGGTAACCGGTGATTACGGAACTGCCCAACAGGCATTTACCATAAATCCTCTGGTTCCCAGCGGCAAAATTGCTAAGACGGTTTTAGATGAATTATTAGTCGCTCATAAGGAACATTTACCTCAGTTCAAAGAAACGATTGATCATTTGGAAGCTGAGAACAGCTAAGCTTTCGTATTTTAATTACTTTTTTGCTGTGAAAGGAGTCATTGCATGCTGACATAAAAGCTAGCTGCAATGACTCTTTTTGGTGGTTAAGGAATTCCTGTTCATTGAAAATACAACCCTTTTATGTTAAAATAAAAAAGAAAACTGCACAGTAAATTGGAATATTAGAATTGAAATTAATATAAAAGGCGGTAGCGGAATATGATAATGTTTTCCAATCAGGTACTAAACCAGTTTAGTGAACTTGATTATGAGGTCTATAATTTCATATTGAAAAACAGCGAGAAGATTCCTTATATGACCATTCGCGAATTTGCAAACGAGGCCCATGTTTCCACAACGACCATAGCCCGGTTCTGCAGGAAAGTAAACTGTAATGGATTTTCTGAGTTTAAGATTAGATTTAAAATGGAGCAGGAGAGTACAAAAACGATTCGGCAGGGATTTGATTTTAGTTCCATTTTAGACTTTTTTCAAAGGATTGAGACGGAATCTTTTCATGAACAGCTTAAATCTATCGCCAATATTATTGCAGAAAAGAAGCAGATTATTTTTCTTGGAATAGGCAATTCTGGAATTATTGCTGAGTATGCAAGCCGATACTTTTGCAATATGGGTATATTTGCCACAGGGATCAATAATCCTATGTTTCCTATTAGTCTGGAATTTCCAAAAGAAAGCATTATCATTATCCTTTCTGTGGAGGGGGAAACAGACGTACTCATTGAGAATTCAGAGATAATTAAACAGAGCAATAGTACGGTAGTATCAGTTACTAACAGTAAAAACAGTACATTGGCCAGGATTTCTGATCACAATATCTCTTATTATATCCAGGGAGAACGGACGGACTATAAGAAGATGAAGGTGGATATAACCTCCCAGATACCGGCAGTTTATATCGTGGAAGCATTGGCTAAGCTGACGGTGCAGAGAAAACAGGGTTGAGAATGGAATAAGATAAGGGGAAACAATACCCTGCAGGCAAAGCACAGAAAGGTTGTGCTTTGCCTGCAGGGTATTTTTATGTTTCATACCAACAATCAAATCCAATTTTGAAAAGTTCCGAATTCAATAGAGAAGATTTCCATATGGAGTTTAAATTACCTGGATGATAGGATGAAGACAGGAGAGGGGTGCCATGAATACAAGGTTGACAGAAATACTGAATATGCTGAAGCCGGGATGCTATGTGACTGCAAAAGAACTGGCAGAAAGATTGGGAGTAAGTATATCAGGGCTGCTTTTGAGGAGGTGGACAGTCTGGGAGGAATGGAGGCTTATCTGGATCGGGTCATTGGATTTTATGAAGCCGATAGAATGCGGCTTAAAGAGATTTATTTGGAATAGAATAAAAATTGCTGGGCATCCAATGGGGAAGCTTATATGATTTTTTGTCACTGGATTATGCTGGATGTATTCCCGGTAATGTGTCGAATCTTAACGAAAAAATAATTGACACATCGTTTAATTGGATGTAGAATGATAAACATTGAAAATTGTTAACATTGTTAAGTGAAAAAAATAGGGGGGTTTTATAGTGAAAGATGGACAGGAAGAGTACATAAAGAAGTTTAAAACGGAATTAGCTATGATGATGGGAAGAAAGCAAAGCATCCATAGAAACTGTGTGCCGGAAGGTGTCACACGCAGCGAGTTCTTTGCACTGCATCAAATATGGACCGGTATGAATGAAAATCCGGAAAAGAAGTGGATTCATGTATCTGATTTGGCAAAGAGGATGAATATCGCATTATCGGCAGCATCCCGGATGCTGAATTCACTGGAGGAGAGGGGCTTGATATACAGAGAAATAGATCCCAAAAGCCGCAGGAATATCTGTGTTTCCTTAACGGAAGATGGAGAAAAATTATGGAAGAAGTGCTCGGGAGGTATGAGCGACCTCCTGGAGAGGGTAATTATTGGCATGGGAGAAGAGGACGCAAGTAAATTGATTGAATTGTGGAAAAGGTTTACAGAACTAATGGAGAAAGAAGTGGATTCGATGATGAAAGAAAAGGATATGTGAGGAATAAAGTAGATTGCAGAGGATAAAGACAGATTTAGAAAAGACAGACAGATCTACAAAATGTTTGAAAGAAAGTATTAGAGATGAAAGGAAAGGAGGGAATAAATGTGAAAATATTTTTTCGGTATTTTAAACCATATATTTTATTTTTAGCAGTGTCTATAGCACTGTTATATAGTCAGGCGACTTGTGACTTATCACTTCCTGATTTCATGTCTGATATTGTAAATAAAGGAATAACAACGGGCAACACCTCTTACATTCTGAAAGTGGGATTTCAAATGTTAGGCATTGCCCTTATTAGTGCCTGCTGTACGATTTTAGTGGGTTTCATTGCCGCCAGAATAGCAGCCGGTGTCAGCCGGGATATGCGCCAGGACATTTTCACGAAGATAGAGAGCTTTTCTAATACAGAGCTTGAGAAGTACTCCACTTCTTCCCTGATCACAAGGACAACAAACGATATCACCCAGATCCAGCAGTTGATCGTTATGGTGATCCGGATTGTATTTTACGCTCCGATCATGGGTGTTGGAGGCGTGATCCATGCACTGGACAAAAACAAGTCAATGTCATGGATTATTGCACTTTCCGTGGCGTTATTGTTAGTAGTGGTTTTCAGTATGCTTGCGGTTGTTATGCCAAGTTTTCAATTTGTTCAGAAGCTGATTGACCGATTAAACCTGGTAGTAAGAGAAAGCCTGGAAGGAACGCTGGTGATCAGGGCATTTAACACCCAGCGTTTTGAGGAAAAACGGTTTGAAAAGGTGAATGTAAGGCTGACTGAGACAAATTTGTTTGTCAATAGAGTCACCTCCGGTATGATGCCGGCCATGATGCTGATTATGAATCTGACCAACCTTCTGATCATATGGGTAGGGTCAAAGGCAGTATCCTCCTTCCGTATGGAGGTGGGAGATATGATGGCCTATATGCAGTACGTTATGCAGATCATCATGGCATTTCTGATGATGACCATGATGTTCATTATGATCCCAAGGGCGATCGTTTCCATCAGGCGTGTTGTGGAAGTGCTTCAGACGGAGCCTTCCATTGCAGACCCCATGGATGCGGCTGAAATTCCAAAGTCTCCCAAGGGGGTCGTGGAATACCGGGATGTATCGTTCCGGTATCCGGATGCAGAGGAGGATGTGTTACATAACATTACGTTTACGGCGATGCCGGGGCATACCACGGCATTTATCGGCGCTACGGGAAGCGGAAAAAGCACGCTGGTGAACTTACTTCCCAGATTCTACGATGTGACGTCAGGAGAAATCCTGATTGATGGAATAAATGTAAAGAACTGGCCCATTCATCAATTACGGGAGACAATCGGATTTGTTCCCCAAAAAGGGATCTTATTTTCAGGGACAATTGAAAGCAACCTGATGTATGGAGACCGGAAGGCCACCAGGGAACAGATAGAAGAGGCTGCGGATACAGCTCAGGCTACAGAATTTATCCATTCCAAGGCGGAGGGCTTAGAATCATCCATTGCCCAGGGCGGAGGAAATGTATCCGGCGGACAAAAACAGCGTCTTTCCATCGCCCGTGCACTTGTAAAAAGAGCGCCTGTTAATGTGTTCGATGACAGCTTTTCCGCCCTGGATTTTAAAACAGATGCAAAGCTTCGGGCGGCCCTTCGAGAAAAAACCGGTGACAGCACGATCTTTTTGGTGGCACAGCGCATCAGCACGATCATGAATGCAGACCAGATCATTGTTTTGGAGCATGGCAGGATTGCCGGAAAAGGAAGTCACCGGGAATTGATGAAAACCTGTGAGGTTTACCGGGAGATTGCATTGTCACAGCTTAGCGAGGAGGAATTGAAATGACAGAGAAAAAACCATCCAGTTCCCCCATGGGCCCAGGAGGCGGAATCCATGGCAAGCCTGAGAGTGCAAAGGACTTTAAAGGAACCATGCTGCACCTGGTTGATTATTTAAAGCCATATAAAAACTCCGTATTTGTCGTGATTCTGTTTGCCAGCTGTTCCTCCGTGTTTTCCATTGCAGGACCAAAGATTTTGGGAAAGGCCACGACCAAGCTGTTTGAAGGCCTGATTGCCTGGGCAATGGGGACCGGATTATTGACGGATTTCCGGTATATCCGAAACCGTCTGCTGCTTTTGGTGGTGCTTTATCTGGTGTCAGCGGTATTTTCTTACTTGCAGAGCTATATCATGTCCGGCATCAGCATGAAGGTCACTTATGAGCTCAGGAAAAACATTTCAGAAAAAATGAACCGTCTTCCCCTTAATTATTATGACACAAGAACTCATGGTGAGATTTTGTCAAGGATCACCAATGATGTGGATACGGTGAGCCAGACATTAAATCAGAGTCTGACCCAGATCATCACCTCAGTGACCACACTGGTGGGAATCGTGATCATGATGATATCCATCAGCGTCCGGATGACCCTGGTTGCTGTTTTGGTCCTTTTCGTTTCCATGGGCCTGATTATGGGTGTGGTAAAGAAATCCCAGAAATATTTCCAGAAGCAGCAGGAGAGCCTGGGATACTTAAACGGCCATATTGAAGAAATCTACAGCGGCCATAATGTGGTTCAGATATTTAACGGAGAAAAGGAAGCAATTGAAAAATTCCGGACCATCAACCATAAATTATATGGGTCGGCCTGGAAATCCCAGTTTTTATCAGGTATGATGATGCCCATCATGACCTTTGTCAGCAACTTAGGCTATGTCGGTGTCTGTCTGTTAGGCGGATATTTAACGGTAGAAAAGGTGATAGAGATTGGAGACGTTCAGGCATTTATCCAATACATGAGGTCCTTTATGCAGCCCATTTCCCAGATTGCCAACGTATCCAACACACTGCAGTCCACAGCGGCAGCTGCTGAGCGTGTATTTGAGTTTTTAGATGAGCAGGATGAGGTACCGGAAAGCGAGACGCCGATCAAACTGAAGGAGATCCAGGGAAATGTGGAATTTAAAAATGTTAGTTTTGGCTATTCACCGAATACAATGATTATCCACGATTTCTCTTCCGCCATAAATGCAGGTCAGATGGTCGCCATCGTAGGTCCCACTGGAGCGGGTAAAACAACAGTGGTGAAATTGCTGATGAGATTTTATGAATTAAATTCCGGTCATATTTTGATCGACGGTCATGACACCCTGGATTTTACAAGAGGGGACTTACGATCCATGTTCGGTATGGTGCTCCAGGAAACATGGCTGTATAATGCAACCGTTATGGATAATATCCGGTATGGAAATTTTGATAAGACAGATGAAGAAGTCATAGAGGCGGCAAAAGCGGCTCACTGTGATGAATTCATCCGGTCATTGCCGGGAGGTTATCACATGCTGATCAACGAAGAATCCAGCAACCTATCCCAGGGGCAAAAGCAGCTTTTGACGATTGCCAGGACGATTTTAGCGGATCCCAGGATCTTGATACTGGATGAGGCAACCAGTTCCATTGATACAAGAACAGAAGTCTTGATCCAAAAGGCCATGGGTAAATTGATGCAGGGCAGAACCAGCTTTGTTATTGCCCACCGCCTTTCCACCATTCGGGATGCAGACTTGATTCTGGTAATGAAGGACGGCGATATCATAGAACAGGGAAATCATGAATCGTTGTTGGTAAAGAAAGGATTTTATGCAGATCTGTACCACAGTCAGTTTGCAGATCAATAATAGAATGGAGAGAAAAAATATGCAGGAAAACAAACATATTAATATTGAGGATCAGGAAATAAAGACAGGAGCAGGAAAACTAAAAAAGATCATAGCCCCCCTGCTGATCATACTGGTGCTTGCCGGATGCGGGGTCGGATATTATATCTATGATTCCAGTGTCTCTTACTTTAAAACCAATAACGCAAAAGTAACGGCAAAGCTGTATTCCATAAAAGCGGTAGCAAGCGGTAAGCTTTTATCATGGGATGTGGAAAATGGGGACTTAGTAGAGCAGGATCAGGTGATGGGACGGCAGGAGGTCCTTCCTTACATTAGTTCCCCCATTACAGGAACTGTAGTAAAAAATGACGGAGCCGTGAATCAGACGGTGGCCCTGGGATCAGAACTGGCGCAGGTAGCCGATACCTCGAATCTTTACATAGGGGTAAATGTGGAAGAAACAGATATCATGAAGGTTCACTTAGGACAGCGGGTGGATGTGAAAATCGATGCATATCCCGGAAAAACCTTTAAGGGACAGGTGACGGAGATCGACCCGGCCACGCAAACCTATTTTTCCGGTAATATGAGCTTTAACACCAGCGGGGAATATACAAAAGTGACGCAGCTGATACCAATTAAGGTGACGATTGAAAACGAAGAAGATCTTCCCCTTGTTTTTGGGATGAATGCATCTGTTAAAATACATCTGAAATGAAAAGGGCTTACAGGAGGTCGGAAAAGATGAGAAAATTGATCACAGGTTTTATGGCAACGGCAATGCTGGTGTGCCTTCTTACCGGATGTGCGGGAGAGAGTAAACAGACTGAGGTAACCGTAGCGGTAGCGAAATCAGGTAAGGATTTATCCACCATGGTGTGGCAGGGAACCGTGGAAGCGCTC
This sequence comes from Lacrimispora sp., assembly GCF_032078915.1. Lineage (GTDB taxonomy): Bacteria > Bacillota > Clostridia > Lachnospirales > Lachnospiraceae > Lacrimispora. The sequence continues at coordinate 6,779 of NZ_DAMAUN010000008.1, forward strand.
AGCAGTGTTGATGTGATGCCAAACAGCAATGGAAAAATTTTAGAGATCCCGGTAAAGCAAGGGGATCATATAAATGCAGGTGACGTTTTGTTCCAGGTAGATAATCAGGATGCAAAGCTTCAGTTAGAACAGGCAAAGGCAGGCTACCAGGCGGCAGAAGCCGCTTTTAAAAATGCAGAGAAGGCAAGCCAGCAAAATACAAGCGTAAAGCCGGCGGAGATTGCTTTTCAAACAGCCAGAGATAATTTTAGCCGGATGGAAGCCCTGTATGCCGGCGGAGCTATTTCCCAGGCAGAATATGAAGGTGCCAAGGCACAGATGGATTCGGCGTCCGTACAGCTTCAGGCGGCTAGAAACGGGCAGACAGGCAATTATGAGGTCACAAAGGCCCAGATGGACAGCGCTAAGGCGGCCCTGGATATTGTGCAGAAAAAATACGATGACTGCACGGTTACTTCACCCATATCCGGAATGATAACCAATGTTTTTGTGGAGGTTGGCCAAATGGTCTCCCCCCAGGTTAAGGCCATGGCGGTTATTGACGACAGCGGCAAGAAGGTGAAGATCCAGGTGGCTGATATGGATATTGACCAGCTGAAAGCAGGAATGCCTATGAATGTCAGCCTTCAGTCATTGGGTGAGAGCTGCCAGGGAACTATTACCGAGATATCCGCAGTCAGCAATGCTTCCACAGGGATGTTCACCGTGACCGTTCAGCTGGAAGAGGCAAGCAAGGTCAGCTATATTGGCATGACGGCGGATCTAAGGGTGTCCGATAATAAGGAAAACACTTCTGTATACATTCCGGCAAAATGTATCCAGTCCGATGATTCCGGGTCTTTCGTTTATAAGGTTTCAAGTGGAACCGTGGTAAAGACGGCGGTCACAGAGGGAAAGAAAAAGAACGCTTATTATGAGGTATCCCAGGGCTTGTCCGAAGGGGATGAAGTGGTAATGCAGAGCAGCAGTCCCCTGGAAGACGGCAAAAAGGTTCATGTACTGACTGTAAAGTAAGCCGGAATCAGGTAAAAGAACATAAGAAAAGCACCGCCTTGTATTGCCTGGCCGGTTAAGCGGGCAGGTACAAGGCGGTGCCTGTTTATAGGCAGATTAATTATAAATCCTCAATGGCTTCCTTCTCAAGATTTAACATCTCATGACATTTTGAACAGGGAAAGTTATTGGCGATGCAGATATCAACATTGCAGGTGGTCGTTTTATTTATGTATGATGCACCCCACTCCATAATTTGAGTCATTATGGGAATAAAGCTCTCCCCAATGCTCGTTATGGAATACTCTACTTTTGGCGGCACTTCCTTATATACTTCTCGATGAATGAGATTATCTCGTTCCAATTCCTTCAGCTGCTGTACCAGGACCCCGCGGGACACATCAGGTATAAGCTTTTGCAGCTCACCAAACCGCCTTGTTTTGCGGCTGACAATCCATAAAATAGTCAATTTCCATTTGCCCATCAATAAATTCTGCGTTACATTTACGGGACATAATTTGTTTGCATCAAATTTATCAGACATCAATCATCCGCTCCTTTTCTAATAGTCATATTTTTATGACTATGTCATAATCATATGCCTACTTGTAAAGCATATCTTATTGTCGTACTATTATATAGCAAAGAAAAACAGCAGTCAATCCCTACGAATATGGAGGATAAGCGAGTGAAAGAAGTTTATGAATTTTTAAAAAAGTGTGAAACATATTATATTGCAACCATGGATGGCGATCAGCCAAGAGTCCGCCCATTTGGCACAGTGGACATTTTTGAAGGCAAACTTTATTTTCAAACCGGCAAGGTGAAAAAAGTATCAAAGCAGATTCATGCCAACCCGAAAATTGAAATTTCCGGTATGGCTGATGGGAAGTGGATCCGCATAGAAGCTTCTGCTATTGAGGATGACAGGGTGGAAGCAAGACAGCATATGCTGGATGCTTATCCCATTCTGCAGAAAAATTATAGGGCTGATGATGGCAATACCGAGGTTTTTTATCTTAACGATGCTATCGCAACGATTTCTTCGTTTACGGACGAGCCAAAGGTCATTCAATTTTAACGTAACTACCTGCCCGCATTGCCGGGTCTCATGGTCAATGAAACCGGCCAATGGGTTTCACACAGTATACAACAAGACACCGCTTCGCGCATGCCTGGCTGTTATTTGACCAGGCGTGCACCAGGCGGTGTTTTTTCTGCTTCTGGAGATTTCAGGGGAGACCGGAGGTCGGACACCGTATTTTTGATCACATATGCTTACCGGCTTCTATTACATCGTCTTCAAGCATTTCATTCATACTCCCGGTACGGTAGCCCAATAAATCCAGGGTAATATATGTAAATCCAATTTCTTTTAATGCGCAATGAATTTTTTCGCGGTTGTCCGGGGAAAGCATGATAGAGAATCCAGCCGCGTCGGTTTCGATTCGCGCAAGCTTGCCGTGATAACGGACCCGCACCTGGCGGAAACCCATATCTAAAAGAAACTGTTCCGCTTTATCGATCATTGTTAAACGCGGGATGTTAATTTCTTCACCATAAGGGAAGCGGGAGGAAAGGCAGGCAAAGGATTGCTTATTCCATGTCGGCAATTCCATTTCTTTAGAAAGCTGCCGGATTTCTTGTTTGCTTAATTCTGCATAGCGCAAAGGACTTTTTACATCCAGCTCTGCAACTGCAATCAAACCGGGACGATAGTCGCCGTTATCATCCATATTAGAACCTTCGGCAACATGGCTGATCCCGTGTTCTTTTGCAACACTCCAGATTTTTGTGAACAATTCCTGTTTGCAAAGATAACAGCGGTTTGGGGGATTTTTAGAAAACCCGTCTATCTCAAGTTCTTCGGAATCGCAAATGAAATGAACAATCCCTTCTTTTTTGCAAAAAGCGGCTGCTTCGTCAAGTTCTCTCTTTGGGAAAGAGCATGAGCGGGCCGTAACAGCTATGACCTTATTGCCCAAAACATCATGAGCGCATTTTAATAAGAACGTAGAATCGACACCGCTGGAAAACGCGATTGCAACACTTCCTAAATCCTGAAGATAACCTTTTAGTTTTTCGTATTTTTGCTTTGCATCCATGATTTTTAATCCTCCTGATTATTGAAACTATTAGGCAGTTTGGGATCCGGACATATAAAGTCCCTTATTCTCCATAAAATAAAATGATGCCAAAAGACACTTGCGTTACAGCTGTCACGCAAGATACCTTCATGGCATCCGTTTGCTTTTATTGAAAGAACTATAAACATACCTTCATGATATGAATTTCCATCATTTTACTACAAGCATGTGAATCTGTCAATCTTTGAGCCAGAGAAATGCAAATAAAATTGTGTATGCCTGGCTTTTATTAGACCAGGCATACACAAGGCGGTGTTTTTTATTGGAAACAGGTTCCTTCCTCCGCTGAGAATAGGAAGGCATGAAACTTTAGTTTCAGCATTTCTTGCAGCAATCCAGGCATTCCATATAATGCATATTGGCACATTCCCAGTCCACCACATTGAACCAGTTTTGAATGTATGCTTCCCGGTCATTGTAATGCATTAAATAATAGGCATGTTCCCAAACGTCTATGGTAAGTACCGGACAAAGGTTTTGGACAATAGGAGTATCCTGATTTGCAGTGGTTATGATTTGAAGCTTGCAGTTTTGGTCTACAGTCAGCCATGCGTATCCGGAACCAAAAACAGACAGCGCTTTTTCCTTAAACTCATAAAAAAAAGCCTCTATACAGCCGAATTCAGCCACAATTGCATCATAGAGCTTTCCGGCCTGACAGCGTGTTTCAGAGTTTGACATGCCGTTAAAATAAAAGATATGATTGAAAACGCCGCCTCCGTTATTCCGAATGGACTTCCGGATATCTTTTTTCAGACAGTCTGCATTGCAGAGCAGCCTTTCCAGAGACCAGTTTTGCAGGTCCGGACAGTCTTTAAGGGTTTCGTTGAGGTTGTTCACATAGGTTTGTAAGTGCCTGTCATGATGGAGACACATAGTCAGTGCGTCGATGCATGGTTCCAGCGCATCATAAGCATATGGAAGGGGAGGATTTACAAATGGATAATGATCGTTCATTCGATAGTTTCCTATTTCTGTCATTTGTATAATTATATTCAGATAATAAAAGCATGTGAGGGTAAAAACCAATTTGTTATTTTTTTATTTTAATGTTTGTCTGAAAATTAGTGGATAACTTTCCTGATTTCCTCTTTGCTTCTGATGCCTATCCCGGAAGAAGTTCCGGAAAATGGAAAAGTTTAGAAAATAATAAGAATTTTATACTTAAAAAAGTTATATCGGCCCGCTATAATAAAGAAAAAAGAAGTGTCAAGCACAGGAGGGAAACGGGCATGAACATATTTAAGAACAATATGGAAGAAACAGGCGGAACATCGGAAAAGGAACAAATGTCTGATGAAGCCTTTGATAAAGAGTTAGAAAACCTGATGGAAGAGGAAAATACCGGCAAAAAGAAGAAAAAGAAAGGTCCACGTAAAAAATGGAGCAAAAAGAGAAAGATCATAACCATTGGAGCAGCGGCCATTGGGGCCTTTTTTATTGCCTTTAAAGTTCTTGCAGGAGGCGGCGGCGGAGCGCTACCGGTAACTGTTTCACCTCTGGCCAAGGGAGAGGTGGTTGATATGCTCTCAGTCAGCGGTCCCGTCCAGGGAACAGACAGCGTGGAAGTGGTATCCAATCTTCATGCGGAGATCCTGGAGCTTCCGGTAAAGGAAGGGGACAGGGTGGAAAAAGGGCAGGTTCTGGCATTGCTTGATGACAAGGATGCAAAAAAGGAAGTGGACATTGCCCAGAACGCCTATGATCTGGCTGTCAGCACCTATCAGGATAAGCAGCTGGAAGCAGAGAACGGATATGCAAAGGCAAAGCAGGATTATGAAACAGCCAAGGCCAATTATAACCGGACACTGGCTCTTTACCAGGGAGGAAGCGCTTCTCAGGTGGAGCTTGAAGCTGCTTCTAATACCATGAACGATGCACAGAGGGAAGTGAGTACATATACGTTAAAGAACGGAAGACCTGTGGCAAATGAGACCTATGCCCTGCAGATCGAGAAAGAGGCCTTTGAACTGGAACAGAAGAAGGAAGCGCTTACGAATACCAAAGTTACCAGCCCCATTGCAGGAACCGTAGTAAGAGTTAACTGCAAGGTAGGCCGTTTTGCGGATAAAACCGACGATGACAAACCCATGTTCATTATCAACAACTTAGATGTACTGGAGATGAAGATCAATGTCAGCGAGTATTCCATCGGAAAGGTAGCCATCGGGCAGCCGGTGGAAATCAGCGCCGATATTTTAAGCGGTGAAACCGCAAGAGGTGAGGTCACCGCCATATCACCAACCGGTGAAGAGAAAGGGAATGGTTCCACGGAGAGAGTCATCCCGACCACCATACGGATCATTGATCAGAACACCCGGCTGATTGCAGGCATTACCGCCAAGGCGAAGATCGAGCTTCAAAAAGTGGAAAATGTATGGGTTGTCCCGATTTCCGCGGTTGTCCAGCAGCCGGATGGCAGCATAGCGATCGCTTGTGTAAAGGATAACACCGTATCATTCATTCCGGTAAAAACCGGGGTGGAGAGTGACATCCAGGCGGAAGTCATTCCAGAGGAAGAAGGGGCCTTAACAGAAGGGCTGCAGATAATCGATGCTCCGTCCTCCATGCTTACAGAAGGAATGACAGTAACCGTGATTCCAACCGTTCAGTAAGGGGGAGGCAGTATGTGGAAAAAGAAAGAGAAACTTCCCGATTGCGTAACGGAGAATGTTCGGGAAGATTTGATAAAGCTGGTGGATGTGGTGAAGGTTTATGATACCGGATCCATCAAAGTACTGGGTTTAAAGCGGGTGAACTTAACCATTAAACGAGGAGAATTTGTTGCCATCATGGGGCAGTCCGGCTCGGGAAAATCAACGCTTATGAATATATTAGGATGCCTGGACCGGCCCACCATGGGACATTATTATCTTGACGGCATTGATACGGCAGAACTTTCTGCTGATGACTTATCGGCGATCAGAAACCGCAAGATAGGATTTGTATTCCAGTCCTTTAACTTAATTGCAAGGACTTCTGCGTTAAAGAATGTGGAACTTCCCATGACTTATGCCCATATTTCCAAAAAAACAAGGGAAGAACGTGCCATAATGCTTTTGGAACGGGTGGGCCTTGGAAAAAGATACGAGCATATGCCCAATGAGCTGTCCGGCGGACAGCGGCAGAGAGTAGCCATTGCCAGGGCTTTGGCCAATGAGCCGCCTCTCATTATGGCGGACGAACCTACAGGCAATCTGGATACCGCTTCCTCCGTGGAGATCATGGAGCTGTTCTCCCAGCTTCACCGGGAAGGCGCCACTGTGGTGCTGGTAACCCATGAAGAGAATATTGCTGCATTTGCAGGGCGTATCATACGGTTTCGGGATGGGCAGCTGGTCAGCGATTTACCCAATGTCCCTCGAAATCAGGGACAGGAGGAGGCTGCTAAAACGGAGAAAGAGGGGGCGCCATGCTGATAGAAAATATGAGTATGGCGCTTCACGCCATACGATCCAATAAAATGAGGTCCTTTTTGACCATGCTGGGAATCATCATTGGTATTGGAGCAGTAATTGCTATTGTATCTGTAGGTGACAGTATGAAAAACCTGTTTTCCGATGCCTATAAGGATGTGGGCTTTAACCGGGCCGTTATCATGGTATCCTGGGATGTAACAGATTTCCGCATGACGGATTATTTTACCAGGGATGAGATGGACCGGGTCAGGGAAGTATACCAGGATAAAATTCAGTATATAGACAGCGATGCCAATACCGAGGCAGAGGCCGTCAATGGGCGCAGAAAGGTAAAGTATCAGTTCCAGGGAATTGACTCCAATTATTCCGATGTGCAGCCGCTGGATATTATTTACGGCAGAGCCCTCAATACGGCGGATATAAAAGGGGCGGCAAATCATGTGGTCCTGGAGGATAAGGGGGCAGTGCAGCTGTTCGGTACGGCCGACTGCGTGGGCAGGACTTTCCGCATGACCATAAATAAGGACACTCAGGAATACATGGTTGTGGGAGTCTATCATAAGGATATTTCTCCTATGATGGCCATGCTTTTGGGAAACGGGCAGACGCAGTCAGGATTTCTGCCATATACAGTTCTCACAAAATCCAATGATTACTTCCAAGATCTTAATTTTTATGTCCGGGATGGAGTAGATGTGAAAGCATTCCTTGCAGAACTCACCCGGTACGTGGCAAAATTAAAAGGCCGTCCGGAATCAGAGATCCAGACCATGTCAGTGGTAGAGCAAATGGGAAGCGTAAATACCGGCCTTTCTGCCATGGCGGCAGCGGTAGGTGGAATTGCTGCCATCTCTTTGCTGGTAGGCGGAATCGGAATCATGAATATTATGATGGTTTCTGTCACAGAGCGGACGAGGGAGATCGGGATCCGAAAGGCCCTGGGCGCGAGGACAGGTGACATCATGATCCAGTTTTTGACGGAATCTGCTTTTATGTCGGCCTGCGGAGGGATGATCGGCATCTTTCTTGGAGTAGGTCTTGTGAAAGCAGGAGGAGCCGCCTTCCAGATGACTGTGGTCGTCAGGCCGGCCGTAGTGGTCATGGCTGTTGGTTTCTCGGCTCTTGTGGGTATTTTCTTTGGTCTTTATCCGGCTTCCAAGGCAGCTAAAAAGGATCCCATTGAAGCGTTAAGATATGAATAGGAGGGGAGAACATCATGCTGCTGGAAAATATGAGTATGGCAATTCATGCCATTAAGGCGAACAAGATGCGGTCCTTTCTGACCATGCTTGGAATCATTATTGGCATTGGGTCTGTCATTGCCATCGTGTCCATTGGTGATACCATGCGGTTCATGGTATCTGATCTCTATAAGAATGTGGGAGTTACCCTTGCCTATGTCTACGTCTGGCCAAAGGACGGCGGGGATATGAGGGATAGCGACTACTTTACTCTTGATGAAATGGACCGGCTGAAAGAAGTGTTCGGAGATGAAATCAGTTACATAGACAGCAATGCCAGCACAAAAGCAGAAGCCGTTGTCGGCCGCAATAAAGTCAAGTACCAGTTTGAGGGGATTTTTTCCAATTATCCTAAAGTCCAGAAGATCAACATTATCTATGGCCGTAATTTAAACGAGGCCGATGTAAAAGGAAGAAAGAATAATGTTGTACTGGAGGCAAAGGGAGCAAAAGAGCTTTTTGGCACGGAAAATGCAGTGGGAAAGACATTCCGCACCACCATTTATGGCAATACGGACGATTATAATGTAGTGGGAGTCTACAGAGAGGACTTAAATCCTTTTGAGGCGATGATGGCGGGAACCAACGATACCAGGGCCGGATATGTACCGGATTCTTTATTAACCTGGCCCAATGACAACATTTACGGTCTGCGTCTTTATGCAAAAGATGGAACTGACATGAATGCATTTTCTGAAATGTTCACTTCCTATCTGGCAAAGAACAAGAACCGGAACAAGGAAGATATCACCTTCTATTCGGTGTCCAGTGAAATGGGAAGTGCAGACACCATAATGGGCGGCTTATCTGCTGCTGTAGGCGGAATTGCAGCCATCTCCCTATTGGTTGGAGGGATCGGAATCATGAACATCATGCTGGTATCCGTTACGGAACGGACCCGGGAAATAGGGATCCGTAAGGCCTTAGGTGCTAAAACAAGGGATGTTTTGATCCAGTTTTTGACGGAGTCCGCCATACTTTCCGCTCTGGGAGGGATCCTGGGCGTCAGCGTCGGCGGAGGGCTTGTACTGGCTGGAGGAGCACTGTTTGGCATGAAGGTGGTCATAAAGCCGTCGGTCATCCTGGTAGCTGTGGGATTTTCGGCTTTGGTAGGCTTATTTTTTGGCATTTATCCTGCTTCCAAGGCGGCAAAGGCAGATCCTATTGACGCCCTGAGGTATGAATAAAAGAGAACAGCACCTGTTACAGGTTGGAGAGTCATGTGGATACAGACTTTCCAACCTGTTTTTATTCCTTTATCCCTTCCAGAAATCCCTGAAACTCTTGAAAATATGTTTCCTCTATTTTTTTCATCCATACCGTGATCCTTCCGTCAGACAGCCGGAGCAGGAAATGGATCGAACCCACGCATTCCCCTGCTATCTGGACTGGAAGATACAGGGTATCGTGGCCGGCCCACATTCCCTGCACGGCTATTCTCTGTTCATATCCTTCCAGGACGCTGATGGTCTGGGTATGAAAAGAAAATGGAATATGGAAGGCAGAGTCCGGGCCGGAAAGGGCCAGGGTACCCTCCGCCGGGCCAAAGGAGAGAGAAAGCCTGGAAAAACCGCCTGGATTTGTGAAAAGCCGGTAGGAAGCATCCCAGGACCGGGGACCTGCCGGTTTCCATGTCTGTTCCGGCTGGTCCTGGATCTTTTCAACTGCATCATGGATCAGATCCAGTATTTTCTGGTTTCCGCCTTTTATATTTTGTGTATCAGCCGTGACTACAAAAACCAGATCCGGATCAGGATAGAAGAGAACATACTGCCCTCCCATGCCGTACATGGCAAATCCATTCCGAATGCGCCAGAACTGATATCCGTATCCCTGCTGTTCCTCTGTAGTCTGGCCAAAATGAATGGTAGGAACTTTACATGAAACTGCCTCTCTTAAATAATCTGCAAATTTCCCTCTCCCATTTTTCAGGATATCCATACAGAACCGGCCCAGCTTTAATAAGTCCATGGGGCGTGCCATAAGGCCGGAGCCTCCCATTTCTGAACCAAAGGGATCTAAGATGATGTAGGCCTCCCGGGAAAAAATGGTTTTATCCAGACATTCCTTCCTTAGATAATCCAGAATTCCTTTTCCTGAAAGTTTTTTTACAAGAGCAGCCAGGGTATGGCTGGAGGAGGTGTCATAAAGGAATATCTGACCGCTTCTATGGGAGGGGGGCGTGGTGAAGAAGCTTTCTACCCAGTTTTTGCTTGTATCCGCTTTGTAAGTAGTAGAGGAGTGGCAGGTTTCCATAGAAAGCATATGGCGTATGGTCATCTCTTTCAGCCAGGGATGGACATCCCCGCAGGAACAGTATTCCGGAAAGTGATCCGTGATCCTGTCATCCAGAGAAAGTCTCCCATCTGCGTAAAGGAAGCCTATGGCAAGAGAACAAAGGCTTTTTGTAATGGAAAACATGCGGTGAAGGTCCGTGGCAGTATAGGGCGCTTCATAAGCTTCCTTTAAAAGCGTGCCGCCCTGTTCGGCGAGAAAGCTGTGGATGGGAAGCCCGCTTTCTTTAAGCTCAAGCCAAAGGGCTTCTGTAAATTCTGAAACATTCTTAAATCTACTGTTTTGCATTGACTTTATCCCTCATTTCCTTTGGTGATATCCCAAAATTCTTTTTAAATACGCGCCGGAAGGAGGCGGCATTATTATATCCAAGATACTGGTAAAGGACAGACAGGCTCGTGTCAGATTCCAGGATCATTTCCTTGGCCTTAGCCATGCGCAGCCGCTCCAAGTAGGTGGAAAAGTTTTCGGATACTTCTTTTTTAAACAGATAACTGAAATAATTTTCCGAAATTCCGAATTCATCGGAAATTTTTGTCAAACACAAATTCGGATCGTGATAGTTGCTGTTGATATATTCCTGTATTTTAAGAATCAGCTCATTTCCTTCGGAGCCACACGCGTCACACAGCTGGATCGCAATGGTTTTTAAGCTGTCCAGACTCATTTCCCCTTCAAACTGCTTGTCTACCATATCCAAAAGCTTTAATTTTTCTGGAGCCAGCCCATCCGCGATGATATTGTGCCTCTTTTTAAAAATAGTAGCGCGTACATCAGAGATCAGCCAGCGCTGCTGGGTGTAGGAAAGATTTCTTTTTCCGGTGTTTTCATTCCTGATGAGCTTGAACAGCTCGCAGATCTGATCCTTGTTTCCGATGGAAATAAAACCGCTTAACTGAACGGAAAGGCTTTCCGGGTAGTAATAGACATCACTGGAATGAGTGAAATCACTGCTTAAAATATATTTTTCTACCGTGGTAATTGATTTCGCTTCCTTAGCCTGCTGGTAAGATTTCCAGGTGTAGGAGATGAAACTGTTTCTGCCGCCTAAGCCGCCGCTGATCCAGATCCCGTATTTTTCCAGAAGTTCTTTATGCAGGGCAATAAAAATATCCCTGTCCCGGCTGATGACCTGCTCGGGGGGAATCGATTTATCGGAGGCGATCAAAATGGCGAATGCCCGGTCGGACGGTTTGTAGATATATCCGGTGTCAGGATAGTAGCGGTGCAGGGCCTCCCTTACCAGCATGTCATAGTTCTGGAGGCATAGCTCCAGATCATTGGAGCGGATCATGGAATCTTCGGAGGGGGATACTTCGGTATATAGAACGTGAAATTTAGTATCCGGCCGGTCCAG